>JAADFA010000110.1 GCA_013153135.1 Chloroflexota bacterium | reverse complement strand
GTTGGCGATACTTCTTGCTCTTTGCTCCTCGCTTCTTGCTTCCTGCCCTGGGCGCACTGCCGTGCGCCCCTACGGCCGACTACCGACTGTCGACTATTGACTATTCACCAACCTCCAACTTCCTTCTAACTTCCGTGTTCATCCGTGTGTATCCGCGGTTAACATCATCCATCCGAGGTGTATAATGCGCGACGACGCGTTCCAACGAGCGGTGGCTTTGCTCAAGGGAGCTCGGTTTGCGGTGGCCATTACGGGCGCGGGCATTTCCACGCCCTCGGGCATCCCGGATTTCCGTTCCGACACCGGCTTATGGCAACGCTACGACCCAATGGAGGTCGCATCCTTGTGGGGCTTTCGACTGCATCCGGAGCGGTTCTACGCTTGGATCCGCCCCCTGCTCGAGCCTTTGCTCACCGCGCAGCCCAATCCCGCGCATCATGCCCTGGCCCGCCTGGAAGCCGCTGGGCGTCTGCACGCGATCATCACACAAAACATTGACGGCTTGCATCAAAAAGCCGGCTCCCGGCGAGTCTATGAGGTACACGGCAACCTGGAGCACATGGTTTGCTTGGATTGTGGCTGGCGCGGGCCGCTGAAAGACTTTCTCACCCCTGAGATCCTCACGGGACAGGCCCTGCCCCGCTGCCCCACGTGCGGCAGCGTGCTCAAGCCCAACGTCGTGCTCTTTGGCGAAAACCTGCCCTGGGGTGTATGGCTCGAGGCCCAGCGCGCGGTCGAACAAGCCGATGTGGTACTGGTCGCGGGCTCGTCCTTGGAGGTCGCGCCGGTCAGCCAACTGCCCTACGAAGCGTATCAACGCGGAGCCCAGGTCATTCTGGTTAACCTCAGCCCGACCTACATGGACCGCTATGCGGCCGCAGTACTGCGGGGAGACGTGGCCCAGGTGCTCCCAGCGCTGGCCGACGCGGTGCTCGCGGACCGCGCGGCTACGGATTCGGCGTAAGGTCTGCGGAGGGTGCGGAGCCGGCCACGGTGTACGTAGTCACCACCTGGCCCTGGGCATCGCGCAATGTGAGGGTTTCACCCGGTTGCCAGATGGCCTGGGTTAGGCCCCAGTAGAGATGAACCACTGTGTTGCGACCGGGTTTGGTCCATACGTTGACCGCGCCCTGAGGATAGAGCACCAGTGCGGGGAACGTAAAACGATGCCCGTCTTCGTCTTCCAAGGTCCAGCCGCGCAGATCGATGGGCTCCGCGCCGCGGTATTGCAGTCGCACGTGCTCATCGGCCAGCACGCCCGCGCCCAAGACGGCCACCACCTGCACGCCTGCGGGATCGCCGCGCGCGGTGGGGGGCGTCACGCCCGGAATGATCAGCACCTGGCCCGGTTGGACCTGATCCGTCACCAGATGATTGACCGCGCGCAGGGATTGAATATCCACGCCAAAACGCCGCGCGATATCCTGCAGCGTTTCGCCTTCGGCCACCACGTACGCGAACCCGCTTGGGCCCGTCGGTACTGGGGTTCCTACAACCCAAGCGGGGCCCTCGGGCGGTGGAGGCAACGGATGGCGTCGGTCCCACCACCAGAGCACCAGCAACGTTACCCCCGCGGAAACCAGCGCGTTCAACGCCAGAGCATATATCCAAGCCCGCCGGGACATGCGAAAACCCCTCCTCCGAAGCGCAAAAAGATAGCTTAGGCCGGGGAACCGAAGCGCCCCACCTCCGCGCGGTCGGCCAGCAAACGGCGCAAGTCCTCACTGCGCAAAATGACCGCGACCCCGCGCAGCCCGCTACCCATGGAGATTTCCTCGGGTTCGAAAACTCGTTCATCCACCAACAGACGGACAGGTTGGCGCAAGCCCAGCGGTCCTACCGCGCCGATGGGATAGCCAGTGACCTCCAGCACTTCCTCAGGCGTGGCGAGGGTCAAACGCCGCTGGCCAAGATAACGGCGCAGGGTCGCCCAGTCGGCCCGATACCCGCCCGGGAGCAAGAGCAGAATAAACCGGTGCTCAGCATCGCGGAACAGAATGCTGCGCACCACCTGGTGCAGCGTTTGACCGCGTTCCCGGGCTGCGCGAGCCAAATCTTTGGGCGGTTCGTCGTGCACGAACACACGGAAAGGCACGCCCGCGGCGCGTAGCACGTCCAAGAGGGGGGAAGCGAGATCGGTTTCGGTCATGCTGCCTCCTGGGATGCGCTTTCGGCTTGCCACAGGCCGCGCAGCGCAGCGAAGAACTCAGCCGCGGGGCCCATGGCCATAAGGCGCGAAAGGTCCGCGCGCACAATGAGATGAGGCCGACCGCGACGCAAGGAGATTGCGCGTAGCGCGGGCCCATAGCGATCTAACAGCTTTGACCAGTTAGGCCGTGGTTGAGCTTCGGGCGGCGCCATCCAGCCCTGCCAGCCCGGGGCCACCTCCACGGCTCGAAAGCCCTCCAAGCGCGGGAGGAGGTGACCTGCGGGGCGCAGCTCCCACTCCACGGGAACCCCGCCGCGCAGCTGGGCCCGGATTACCAGATCATCGCCTTTGCCGCGCAGGCGGTTGAACAGCCATAGGGGCAACAGCTCCCGGGTCTGTAGCAGAAACGCGACTTCCAGGTGCCGAAAAGGCGGCGCGCCGCGCAGTTGCAAGCGGGCACCGGTAGCCATGCTACCGAGCCACGCGCCTTGGGGCTCGCGGCCCCACACCGCGCGCAGCCCCTGACGCAGCCATCGATACGCAGCACGACTTTTACGGCGGTTGAGCCACAGGCCCCAAACGTAACCCACGGCCAGCACCGCGCTCAAGGCGACCAAAAGCCAACGGTCCGCGGCCATGCCCACCTCCCGTAGGGGTGCTGGCGGCAATTGTACTGCAAATCCACGCTGGGCCTATCGCGTGACGTTATACTCAAGCTGAACGTGGCACGGGATTTGCTCGAACTTTGGCGCGGAGGCCTCATCATGCTATCACGATTGCTCAGTCTGGTCAGTTTGGGCGTGTGGCTTGCGGGGCTGGCATTGGGAATGTGGCGCTTGCGCCGCGCGAACCCGCCCCTGCCACGTTGGCGCGCGATGGCCTGGCGTTTGGCCGTACTCCTGGCCGCGCTGGTGCTCGCGCTGTGGGTGCGCCTCCCCCTGCACCCGCCCCTGGTTCAAGGGGAAGTCGTACCCTATGTACCTGTACGGCGTCACTTTTACCCCTTGCTCGCGCTACCCTGGCTGGTGGTTACCTTGCGCGCAGGGCAGATGGCTGGCGCGGCCGTGGCCTTCGCGACGGGACTGGCGCTGCTGTTTGGCGCGCGGGAAGGGTTTTGGGCGCAACCCTTGGTTCACGTCTCCCTCGCGCAGGGGGTATTGGGTCTGTGGCTTGCCGCGCGGCGCCGTTGGGCAAGCATCTTTGCTTTGGTCATCACCGGATTGGGTGTCGCGGGACTCGCGTTGCTCGTAAGCCTGGGGCAGGCGATGCTCTGGGTAGGCAGCGCGCTCAACGGCCGCGGCATCGACACGACGACAACGTGGCTGCTTTGGGTGTTCTGGGATGGCGCCTTAATCGCCGCGGAGGTCTTCCTCGCGTGGATGGGTTGGACGCTGACCGTGTGGTTTCGGCACGTGCGTCGAGGGCGCTCGTGGTTTGAAGGGCTCTTACAACCTCTGCCGCCTGCGGTCGAGCCGCCAGTCGCGGAAGCTTTCTTCCGGCATCAGTTCCTGCCCGCGCTGTTTAGCGGATCCATCACCCTGGCTTTAATGGGCTTCTTTGTTATTGAGAACGTGCTGCAAATCCGCGAAATGAGCCGCTTGGATCAGCTCAACCGCTTCGTCCAGGCTTACGCGGTAACGCTAGATCAAGAAGTGCAACGTCGCTTTGCGCGTATCTATCACCAAATCGACCCGGCCGACCCGGACGAGGTACGCCGTCAGCTGGACCAGCGCCTGCAAAATGATCCCCTCTTTTCCGCGCTGGCCTTCTGGGACACACAGCGGCACCAGCTCATCGGCGTAGGCCGTTCCTCCCAAGAAGCCTTCCAAACCCTCACCCCAGCAGAGGACGATGCGCTACGCGCGGTCACACGCTATTCCTTTGAACGGCCTTTGTGGGTTATCCACACCGAACCCGGAGATTTGCGTGGCGTGCTAACCGTTCTCTGGGCGCCCAGCCAGGCGCAACCGCGCGGGGTGCTGCTGGCCCGCTTATGGCCCCGGCTAAACGCGTTCTTCCTGCCCATCCAAACCTTGTTCGACACCTTGCCCCAATCCGGGATAGTAGGCGGGCTATTGCAACGAGACCAAAACCGCCTGGCCGTGGTCTCCCGGGGCTACGAGGGCTGGCTTGGCATGGCGTTGCCCTTGGCTGAAGAACGCCACGTATGGATGCCAATGGCTATCCGGGGGCATGTGTATTGGGTGTACATGGCCCCGGCGTCGCGGCCCGCGCAAGTCTCGTGGCGACCAGGCTTCTTCTTAGATTACGAGCGTTTCTTGGATACCGAGCTCTGGGCCCTGGGCGGAATGCTCGCGTTTTCGGGCCTAGCCAGTCTAATCGCGTTGGTGACCGGGATGCGATATTTCGAGCAGCTCCACCTGGAGCTGCAACACCTGGAGACCCAGGCCCAATGGCTGGCCCAGGGCAACTTCCAACGCCCCGTGCGCGGAGGGACGCTAGCCGAAACGCACCAAGTCACCCGGGCCTTTGAAGTAATGCGCCAACGCCTGCAAGCCTATGTGCAGGGGTTGCGGCAGCTCCTCGATAGCGTCCTCGGCCTGCAACGCCTATGGCCCTACGATCAGGCTGGGATTCAGCGGTTGTTGCGGGCCGCGCTACCGCAAGCGGCGGTGGGCATTCGACTCGTGGCCGATGCACGGCTTTGGGACCCTGAGGCGTCAGCCGAGACATATCGCGCGTGGGGCGCGGGCCCCCGCGGCGAAGCCCTCGCGCGCTGGGACGCGACATACTTCCGGGAGGGCCAAACCCGCGATGCCCGCTTATGGCGTGGCCCGGGCCCGGATGGGCTCGACGTGCTAGGCGTTAGCCTGTACGACAACCAAACCTACCTCGGCGCGCTGGTCATGGCGTGGCCCCAGGGCACCACACCCGAATTGCAAGGACCTTATCTCAAAACCTTGGCCGCGCAATGGCAGACCACCCTGGCCCGATGGCGCCTTCTACAACAACAAGAGGCCGAACGGCACCGGCTTCTGGCCGTGCTCGATGCCCTGCCGGTGCCCCTCGCGCTGTTGGATAGGGATGGCCGAGCGCGCTGGCTCAACCACCGTGCCCGAGCCATGGGCCTGCGGGAAGGCGAGCTGCCTTTCCAAGACCGTTGCCCAGCGGATGAAGAATCTCAACAAGGACCACAAGCGGTAGTCTGGCATCAAACGGTCTACGATTGTTATCGTCTGCCCGTCCCACGCGTAGCCGGCGCGGAACCGTGGACAGAGTACGTGCTCCTCCTCCTGCCGCCGCAAGAGGGGTCAGCGGGCGTCCGTTTACGCGCACAATTTATGACCGCTATCGGGGACGAGCTACGCAATCCCCTCACCCTCATCCGGGGCTACGCGCGCATGATCGAACTGGTTGGCGAGCTGAGCGAGCAGCAGCGCAGCTTCTTGGCCCAGCTGCAAGCCGCGGTGGAACGCATGGGGCAACGCATCGCGGCTCTGGTAGCCATGGGCCGTGCAGATTTGGGGATGGGCTTGCGCGTGCAGGCAGTGGATGTTGATGGGCTGTTACACGCGCTGCAGGAAGCCATCGAGCCCCTGGCGCGACAACGAGGCATCCAGCTGCACGTGCATCCCACGCCATCTGAGTTACAGCGCATCGAAGCCGACGGTGAGCTGCTCTACTTAGCCCTGTACCAAGTGCTGGATAACGCGCTCAAATTCAACCGGCCAGATGGCGAGATCCATCTCCTGGTCCAAGAAGGCGAGCTGGGGACGATGCGCTTTGTGGTCGCGGATACGGGCACGGGCATCGCATCGGTAGACTTAGCTCGACTTGAAGAGCTCCTCACCCGCCCAACACCGCCCGCGCCCGAACTCATTCAGCGCTATGGCCTTGGGATGCTGCTGGTGCGCAGCGTGGTGCAGCTGCACGGAGGCCGCGTGCTCATCGAAAGCCGTTTGGGCTACGGAACAACGGTTATTCTGGAGCTGCCAGTGCACCAACCCAGCCGCACGAGCAACGACTCGTCCCCCACGCGCGTTGCCCGCCCCGGATGAGCAGGGAAGCATCCTCGAATATCTTATTTTACTGCTTACAAGGAGGCCGTATGTCTCAACGTTTCTTCTTTTTTGTTCTCTGGGCATCATCGGTTTCGCTCGCCTGCACCAGCATCCTGGGCGGGCCCAAGACACCGGCGCCGGTACCGCAAAAGCCCACTGCAGCCACGGTGACCAACGCCGCAGCACAACCGGCCGGTCCTAACGTTCGACCAGGAGGCGCGCAAACCGGAGAGAGGAAGCAGCCCGTTCTCCAGGCGACCCAGGGTAGTCGACCGGCTCGTTCCTTTCAAGAAGCCGAAAGCGCGGTGGTCAAATTCATCGCCAGCGGAACCTACGCGTCCTTAGATGAGGGGCGCACGGTCTACAACGGCCATTGGATCGGAAGCGGGTTCTTAATTGACCCGTCAGGCCTCGCGGTGACCACGAACCACGTAGTAGCCGGCGCCGCGACGCTCAAAGCCTATATCGGTGGCGAAGTGGATAAAGAGTTTCCCGCGCGGGTAATCGCCGCGTCCGAGTGCATGGACCTGGCCGTGGTTCAGATCGAGGGCGGACCGTTCCCGGTATACCTCGCCTGGAACACAGGCCCGGTCAACGTGGGTATGGACGTCTATGCAGCGGGCTACCCCGGCGTGGGTGATCACTGGCAGTACACCTTGACCAAAGGCATTATCTCCAAAACCCACGAGGTCGGCGATGTTTCGTGGGCGTCGTTGGACTACGTTTACCTGCACGACGCGCGCATACGGCGCGGGAACTCGGGCGGGCCGTTGATCACGCCGCAGGGCCAGGTGGTAGGCGTGAATTACGCAGGCGAGAACGTGGAGGACATCAACCTGGCCATCCCCGGCGAGCTGGCGCAGCCCGTGGTGGAGCAGCTGCGCCAAGGCAAGCCATACCGTTGGCTGGGCATCAACGGCCGAGGCCATTGTGCTGCCGGATGGGCTCTCTGGCATCTGGGTAATGTCGGTCGCGTCGGGGTCACCATCGGACCGCCTTGGCCTCCAGCCCGGGGATATTTTGGTAGAAATGGAGAACATCCCGGTAGCCCAGCAGGGCACTATGAAGGAGTATTGTGACATCCTCGCCAGCCGGGACGCGAACGCGGCCATCAAGGTGAAGGTGTTGCGGTTGAAAACGGGCGAGATCCTTGAAGGCACGCTGAATGTGGGTCAAGCGCTTGAAGTCATCGGCACCCTGGAGGTGGGGGATGACGCCGCGGCAGCCAACACCGGCGACCCAAGCACCACGGCGAACGGCGGCGATTTCATCATCGTAACGGACGACACGCAAGCCATCGGCGTGAAAGTGCCCGCGGCCTGGGCGGCGCAGGTGGATGGTAGCCAGTGGGAGACTACATGGACCAAAGCGGATGGGTCTCAATACAAGGTGCTCGCGGCTAGCGTAATCGCGGCGCCAGACCTCCATGCCTTCAACAGCCTCAATGGCCCGGGGGTTTGGGTGGCCGCTTCCCGCGATTTCGGGCGCATTGGTGGCTATGCGCAACTGCTCGAAGGAACCCAAACCTGGTTCGCCTCATGCACTCTAAGCGATAGCGGCGCGTACGAAGATGTTTCGTACGAAGGCCGTTATAACCTCTGGGAGCGTTGCGGCGATACAGGGCGCATAACCTCGGTCGTGCTCGCCGTACGTCCAAAGCAGAACCCGACCGCGTTCCTCATGCTGGTGGTGATCAACATCGATCCCAATACCCAAGACGTGGAGCAGGTGCTGACCGCGATTCTGGAAAGCTTTGATGTGATTGGCGCGTTGCCATAAGCCCAGGACAGGCGCCGAGGTCACGAAACACCAGCGCTTTCCCTTCCCTTCCCAGACGAGCGGCCCTCCTCGGGGGGCCGCTGTTCTTCATGTTCGGCAAGGAGGGCTTGAACGCGCGGCTCATCGTAAGAGAGAAAAGCGCCACTCCATGCGCGCGGCGCACGGGCCGCGAGAGCCACAACCACCCGCGCGACATCCCGCGGGTCTTCAAGCCGACCTGTTTCGCGGTAAGCCAAAAAACGCTCGTATAGCTCGCGCGGCATCGCGCTCGCGCCGTGCTCGCGAATGAAGCGCTGCATGTCGGTATCAATGACACCGGGCCGCAACGCGAGGGCGGTAATGGTCGGCTCCTCGGCCGCGAGGATGCGGGTAAAGTGGTTGAGCGCCGCCTTCGCGGTCGCGTACGGAGCCCAGGATGGATAGGGCTTCACCCCCGCGCCGCTAGAGATGTTGATAACCCGGCCCTGGCTCGCGCGCAACATGGGCAACGTCGCCTGCACCACCATCGCGGGCCCAAGTACGTTGACTTGCCAGTTGTAGGTCCAGGCATAAGGGTCCAGCTGGGCGATGGGGCCGATGGGCTGGATAATGGCCGCGTTGTTTACCACAACATCCACCCGGCCGAAAGCCTGCTGTGCAGCTTGAGCCAACCGCCGGGCCGTCATAGGTAGAGCGATATCCCCAGCAACGATTGTTGCAGGCACGCCAAATGCCTCTATTTTCTTGGCTACACGCACTAAACGCGGCGTATGTCGCGCATTCAAAACCAACGCAAACCCCTGCCGCGCGGCCTCGTACGCAATGGCCTCGCCCAATCCACGCGACGCACCTGTGAGTACCAAGACGCGTAACGTGCTCATGGCGACCTCCGAGGTATAGTTGACAGTCGGTAGTCGGCCGTAGGGGCGCACGGCAGTGCGCCCAGGGCAGGAAGCAAGAAGCGAGGAGCAAAGAGCAAGAAGTATCGCCAAC
>JAADFA010000127.1 GCA_013153135.1 Chloroflexota bacterium | reverse complement strand
CACGCCGACGCTTACCCCAACCTCCACCCCAACCCCTACGTCCACCTTCACACCCACTGCAACACCCACGGCCACACCCACCCTGAGCCCCACCCCAACCATCACGCCCACACCATACCCCCTGCCCCGGGGCGTTCAGGACGACGAGCGTTGGGTTTTGGTGGTGCTGCACGAACAACGGCTATACGCAATGAAAGGCGGCTATCCCGTCCGCGTGTTTCGCGTCTCCACAGGCCTACCCAACACCCCCACTGTCACCGGTACATTTCGCGTATATAGCAAATTCCGTCTAGCACCCATGGCCGGACCAGGCTACTATATCCCGGATGTGCCTTATACCATGTACTTCTACAAAGGCTACGCGTTGCATGGCGCGTATTGGCATAACGCCTTCGGCCAACCCATGAGCCACGGCTGCGTCAATTTGCGCGTCGACGATGCTCGATGGCTATACGAAAAATGGGTAAACATCGGCACGGTGGTCCATGTGGTCCCCTAAAAACCAGGCCCCAGCCCGTCATGGTGAGCAATCCAAATTCCCTTGACGCGACGAATCTCTTGGTACCTGACGTGGGTCTGGGGCTCGAGGCACCACGGCCTCGCGCCACGGACCGCAACCTCAGGAGGTGCCTCGATGACCAAACCAATTTTCGATGGCGTTGTATATGATGAAGAAGGTCACTTATGCCCCGTCCGCTACCTGGACGGCGAGCCGCATTATGAAGTGCAAGACCAAGGACTACGATTTTATGTACCAACCGAGACCGTCGACCGTCGGGTGCTCGGCCTAATGCGGGATCAGTTGCTAGAGCACGAGGACGCAATTACTGATGTGCTCGCGCGCCTGCTGGGCCAAGAGGACCCCTTCAGCCGAGCCGCGCTGCGAACTCAGCTGCGCAATTTCGACCGTCAATGGGATGCGCTTTTTGAGCAAGGGTTGCCGCCTCTGGCTAAGCAATGGTTAGCCCAAGCCGGCTTACGAGTGGTAATTAATTTTCGAGGCGAAGTGGTTGAACTTCTCCACGAAGGCGAGGAGATGCCTGAAGACTTCTTGCGCGCATTCGGCTTGGGCGGACCTGAGGAACCGCCTAACGACGAGCCCTGGCCCTTCCGTCCTCCGCCAAGCCCAGGGCCAGACGAAATGTCCTAGCGCGCGGGTATAATGGCTGCATTCCTGCAGAGGATGGCGTCATGCGTACGCCCGAGCACGTGATCGCGTTCTTACGCGAACGAGGCCTGCCCGGTCGAATCCACCGTTTTGCCCAAGGCACGCCCTCGGTGCACGCGGCCGCGCACGCCGCGGGTGTGTCGGCCGAGCAGGTGCTCAAGTCGCTGCTCTTTTTGATCGACGGCCAGCCCGTGCTGGTGGTGCTCCGCGGCCCAGGCCGCGTGGACTACAAAGCCCTGGCGCGGCATTTCCAGGTCCCCCGCAAGCGGGTGCGCATGGCCGGACCCGAGGAAGTGCTGCACTGGACGGGCTACCCTGTGGGTGCAGTGCCGCCTGTGGGCCTCGCGCATCCCATTCCCGTGATCATAGACCCCGCAGTGCTCGATGTGGCCGTGGTCTGGGCTGGGGGCGGCGCGGTGGACGCGCTCTTGGAGATCCCAACCCAAGCCCTGCTTGAGGCCACCCAGGCCCAGCTCGTTGCGGTCCAAAAGCAGGAGCCAAAGCCATGATCCGCCGCGCGGGGTTTGTGTTAGGGTTGTTAACCGCTGGGACAGCGCTCGGGCTCGTGAGCTGGGCCTGGCGCTATCGCGTCTCCATCACCCGCACGCAACGCCTGCTGGCCTACCTGCGCGCGGCCGATGCCTACGCAGCATGGCGCATCCCCGCGCGGGCCCGCTGTGGCGACGCGCCTTTTCTCACGCCCACAGAAGGCTACATCGGCTATCTGTGGGGCGATGCGTTCCGGCCTGGTCATCGACACACGGGCATCGATATCTTCGGCGGCCGCGGCAATGGCCAGACGCCCGTCTTCGCAGCTTACCCCGGCCGACTCTACCGTCGTGCGGATTGGAGGGCCTCCCTCATCATCCAGCATGACGACCCACTGCAGCCCGGCCGCATTATCTGGACATACTACACCCACCTGGCTGACGAACAAGGGCATTCCCTCATCGCGGACGCGTTCCCACCCGGCACAGAGGGCGTACCCGTGGAAGCGGGCACCTTCCTGGGCTACCAGGGCAATTTCTCCGGCCGCCCTGGCCATCCTGTGGGCGTGCACCTACATTTTTCCATTGTACGCAGCGCGGCCGATGGCCATTACCTTGACGAACGGCGGCTGGCCAACACCCTGGACCCCTCGCCCTACCTCGGCTTTCCGTTGCGCTTCGATCAGGTGCCTGGGGACCGCGTGCCCACCTGTCCACATGCGTGGCAGCTGGAGGCCATGGGCGCGCTCCCAGGTCCTTTGGTCTGGCCCGGGTTCGAAAGGAGCACCCCATGACAACCTACACCGTGACCGTGGTCGGCGTCGGCCTGCAGGGGACCGCGGCCGTCTACGATTTGGCCGCGCAGCCTGATATCGCGCGCATCTGGGCTGTGGACGTACGTGACGACGCGCTCCGCGCGTTGCAAGCCCGGGTGCCATCGCCCAAAGTGCAGCCACTGCTCGCGAGCGCGGAGGACGAAGCCGCGTTGCGTCCCGCGCTGCAATCCAGCCAAGGCCTGCTCGCGCTCACGCCGCCCGCGCAGCGCGCGGCCTTGGCCCGTTGGGCCGTGGCCTACGGTTTGCACTACGTGGACGCGTCCTACCCCATCCCCGAGATCTTCGCGCTGGCCGAGGCCGCGGCCGCGCGCCAGGTCGCGCTGGTGCCCGAGGTGGGCCTGGACCCGGGCCTGGATTTGCTCCTCTCGCAACGCTTGCTCGTGGGCCTGGACGCGGTGCACACATGGCACGTTTATGGCGCGGGCATCCCCGCGCCCGAGGCCGCACAGCCGCCTTTGCGTTACAAAATTTCATGGACCTGGGAAGGGGTGTTGCGGGCGTACCGCCGCCCCGCGCGACTGGTGCAGCACGGACAGGTGATCGAGGTGCCAGGGGATGCGCTGTTCGCGCCCGGGACGTGTACCTCTGTGACCGTGCCTGAGCTCGGGCCCCTGGACGCGTATCCCAACGGCGACGTGTTGCCCTACCTGCACGACGCGGGGTTGCTGAACCAGGTGACCCACGCGGGGCGGTTTTCCCTGCGCTGGCCAGGCCACTGCGCGCTGTGGTACCCATGGGTGCAAGCCGGCCTGTTGCGCGAGGAGCCCGTCTTGCTTGATGGCCATGCCGTCGAGCCGTGGCGCTGCCTCGCGCGGCTGCTCGAACCTCAGCTACACTACGGCCCTCACGAACGCGACCTCGCGCTGGTAAGGGTCGAGGTATACGGTTGGCGCGACCGTCGTCCAGTGCGCCGCATTGCGCAAGTGCTGGACTATCGGGACCTGCGCACAGGCTTGTTCGCCATGCAACGAACCGTAGGCTTTACCGCGGCGATCGTTTTGGCCGCGTTGGTACGCGGGCAGATCCGCGGCCGAGGCTTGCTCCGCCCTTTGCGCGACGTGCCCGCGGCCGTCGTGCTCACAGCCCTAGCCCAACGCGGAATCCGAGTGCACGAAGTCGAGATGCCTTGGGAACCAGGCGAAGCGTCCTAGGCAAACTTTTGGCCTTGGGGGAGAGACAATGACGCGAGGCCCACTTGTGCACGTGTGGCGCTGGCTCAGATGGCTCTTCATCGCGGGGGCCTGGACCGTCTTGCTCGTGGGCTGTGGCGCGGAGGAACAACCCCCTGCGCCCCTACCTCCACCGGGGTTGCAACGCATTACCATGACCCCGACCGCGACCGCAACGGCCACGCCTACACCGCCATGCTGGCTCGGTTCGGCCGAGCCCCATCCCCCCAGCGCACCCGTACTCGCCGGGCAGCCCGTCACCCTGGAATGGACCCTGCTCAATCAAGGCCACTGCCCTTGGCCCGACGATCTACACCTCCAGGGCTTGATCGCGGCCACGCCGATGTTCAACGCGCCGCTAGGCCAAAGCCTAGCCCCAGGCGCGACCCTCGTGTGGCAAACCACGGCCCACGCGCCGCAATCCCCAGGAACGGTCCAGATCGCGCTTCAGGCCATCCCACCCGAAGGCACCCCCATCCCGTGGACCAACGACCCTCGTCTCACCTTGCAGGTCGACCTGCCCCCAACCCCGACACCAACGCCCACAGTCACCCCAGGCCCGCCGGTCTATAAGCAGGGGGTTATCACCGTGGATCCAGGGGATTTAATCAACTTTGATGACGAAGGGCCGGACTTTTTGTACGATGGGGATGAAATCTTGCACTATCATCCCCTCAACCACATTGTTGTCTTCGGCTATCTTTGGCCTCTGGACATGGCTGACTGCTACCACTATCCCTACGGCAGCCGCAACGCAGTCCAAAACCCTGAGCAGTACGTAGGTGCGACGTTCTGCTATACCACGGACCAAGCCCGCGTCGGCATGTTCCGCCTTGAAGACGCGGTACCTACCGAGAACGGCTGGCGCCTGGTCATCCGCTTTATTACCTGGGCGGCCCAGCGCCCGCGCCCCTAAAGCGGTGCCCATCCCCCAACAGGGCGCGATGGGGTCCTGCATGGCTGCCGCGCGGGCAGCATCCCCTCGGGCCAGTCCTGTATGCAGGCTCAGACGAGCGCAATTCCAACCCACAGCCCAGCGCTTAGGTTTGGTACAATCCCCAGTATCCCGATGGGAGGCGACAAAATGCGCTGGGTATGGACATGGTTGGGTTTGTTGGGCCTGGTGTGGGTCACCGGCTGTTTGCGTGAGGACGTGTCACCCGCTCTGGTCCTAGGCCCTGACGACCAAGGGCGCGAAATAACGCTCAAAGTGGGTCAGGTGATCGAGGTACACTTGCCTGCGAACCCCAGCACAGGCTATACATGGTTGGTCAAAGACGGCGCACCAGGCCCTGTGGTTCTGGTGGCTGAACCCGCGTTCACCCCCGAAGCCGAACGCCCCGGCGCGGGAGGGACGTTGGTCCTACGCTTCCGCGCGGTCACGCCGGGCGAAGCGCACGTGCGCTTGGCGTATCAACGGCCCTGGGAGACGGGCGCCCCCGCGGATGAGTTCGATTTTCGCGTGATTGTGCGTTAGCGCGCAGCGAATAACTCTGGTTAAGTCACAATGGGCCCATGACGACTCAACAACGACCACCCGACATCCTCGCTCGTATTGCCCGCGTCAAACAAGAAGAAATCCGTCGTGCACAGGCTCAGCACCCCCTGGCCGAAGTGCGCGCCCAGGCCGAGGCCGCGGCACCTCCACGTGCCTGGCGCGCGTCCTTGGCCCAGCCAGGGGTGCAGCTCATCGCCGAAGTCAAAGCCGCGTCGCCCAGCGAGGGGGTGATCCAGGCCGTGCTGGATCCCGTGGCCCAGGCGCGAGCCTACGCGCGCGCGGGCGCGACGGCCATTAGTGTGTTGACCGATGCGCCCTTTTTTCACGGTTCTCTCACGCATCTGCGCGCGGTGCGGGCCGAGGTGCCCGTGCCCGTATTGCGGAAGGATTTTATTCTCGACGCGTATCAAATCTACGAAGCCCGGGCTGCGGGCGCGGATGCAGTGTTGCTTATTGTCGCACTGCTGGACGACGCGCAACTGCGCGATTTCCTCGCGCTCAGCCGCGCGCTGGGCATGGGTACGCTGGTGGAAGTGCACACCGAGGCCGAGTTGGAACGGGCGCTGGCCGTCGGCGCGGACGTCATCGGCGTGAACAACCGCGATTTACACACGTTCACCGTGGACCTCGCGGTCAGCGAGCGGCTGCTGCCCCGCATCCCGCGAGAGGTCGTGCGCGTGGCCGAGAGCGGCGTGCATACACCGGAGGATGTCATCCGTATGGCCTGCGCCCGCGCGGACGCGGTGCTGGTGGGCACCGCACTCATGCGGGCCGATGACCCCGAAGCCCTCGCGCGGGCGTTGGTGCACGCGGGGAGCCAGGGATGCCCAAGCGAGGATTGAGCGACGAGGGAGGTGTCGATGGTCCGGGTGAAGATTTGCGGCATCACACGCTGGGAAGACGCCCTCGCGGCGGTGGAGGCTGGCGCGCAGTTTTTGGGGCTGGTGTTTTACCCGCGCAGCCCGCGCTATATCTCCCCCGAAGCGGCCGCTGAGCTGGTCGCGCGCGCCCGGGCGCACTGGGGCGGCCGCGGGCCGTATTGGGTTGGGGTCTTTGTGAACACGCGGCCCCGGGACGTGCGGCGAGTGATGGCCCAGGTGGGGCTGGACCTCGCCCAGCTGCACGGGGACGAACCTGTCGAATGGGTCGCCGCGCTGCAAGGCCGTGCATACAAAGCCCTGCGCCTGCACGGGACTCCGGACGCGTTGGCCGCGCGCGTGGCTGCTTATGCAGCCGTGGGCCCTACAAAGGCTGATTGGCCGCAAGTCCTGGTCGACGCGTACAGTCCTGAGGCATACGGCGGCACTGGCCGCGTGGGTGATTGGGCATTGGCGCGCACCGTCTTGAGCACCTACCGAGGGTTGTTGGCCGGAGGGCTCACACCGGAAAATGTGGCCGAGGCCATCGCGCGCGTCCAGCCCTGGGGTGTAGACGTCTCGAGCGGGGTCGAAGCGCAACCCGGTAAGAAAGATCCCGCCAGGATCCGAGCGTTTGTACGCGCGATCCGACACGCGCAGGAGGCGATATGAGTCAACCGTTGTCTTGGAACGCGTGGGATGCGTTCCTCGACCGACATCCTGAAGGGCATATTTTGCAAACCACGGAATGGGGCCAACTCAAGGCGAGCTTCGGATGGGAGGCGACCGCGTTCCAACACGGGGATAGTGGAGTCCTGGTACTGTGGTGGCGCCTTCCCTTGGGTTTCCGTTGGGGTTACGTGCCCAAAGGACCCGTCGGCCCCTGGAGCGACGCGCTCTGGGCACAAGTGGATGCGTATGCGCGGCAGCACCGCGCGGTTGGCCTCAAAATCGACCCGGATATGTGGCGCGAGGAGGCGCAAGCCCTCTGGCCCCAAGGCGTGCCGCCGGGCTTTCGCGTGGCCGAAACCCCAGTGCAACCTCCGCGCACCATTGTGGTGGATTTGCGCCCATCCGAAGATGAGATTTTGGCACGTATGAAGCAAAAAACTCGCTATAACATTCGTTTAGCACAACGCAAGGGCGTGCGCGTGCGGCCATGGGACGACCTGGAAGGATTTTACGCGATGCTGCAAGAGACCGCGCAACGGGACGGGTTTGGCATCCACCCCTTTGAGTACTACCGCCGCGCGTACGAGCTCTTTCACCCGCGGGGCTATGCGCAATTGCTGGTGGCAGAATGGCAGGGAGAGCCCTTAGCCGCCCTCATGGTGTTCGCGCGGGGACCGCGTGCATGGTATCTCTACGGTGCGTCGGCCAGCCGTCATCGTAATAAAATGCCCACTTACTTGCTGCAATGGGAAGCCATGCGTTGGGCCAAAGCACGCGGATGCACTATGTACGACTTTTGGGGCATTCCGGATGAGGAAGAGGAGGTGCTCGAGGCCGAATTTACCCGTCGCCGGGGAGGCCTATGGGGCGTATACCGTTTCAAACGCGGGTTCGGGGGTGAGGTCAAACGAGCCGCCGGCCCCTGGGAACGCATCTATCTCCCTGGCCTGTACACCCTGCTCCAGCGTTTAGAAGCCTGGCGCCGACGGTTCCCCAGGGGCCGGCGATGAACGGCTCAATGGCGATCCTGATAGCGCGCGATCTGGTCCTCCAAAAACGCGAGCACTAAGGGGACCTGCTTACGGACATCTTGCTCTGTCATATTCGGCTCGTCCAGAAGCAGCTGGACCAGTTGCACCGCCAGCTCCAGCAAATGATGGTAAAATGCCCGCTCGTCGAGCTCGCCTGCGCGGCGTTTGGCTTTGACTTCGCGCAAGGCTTGGGCAAGTTCGTTGATTGTGTCCATGTCGCCCTCCTTGCGTGTAGGTTTCAAAGTTGATTGTAGCATACCTCTTGCCCGGAGGCGCGCATGAAAGGCTATCGTTGGTACGACGTGGTGGTTGCGTTCTTCGTTGCGACGCTGATCGTCTCGAACATCATTGCAGCCAAGCTGGTGCACATTGCGGGGATGGTCCTGCCCGCGGCCGTGATTCTCTTTCCCATTACCTATATTTTGGGTGACGTGCTCACTGAGGTCTACGGTTATGCACGAGCGCGACGGGCCATCTGGACGGGTTTCGCAGCCAATGCGCTCGCGGTGATAGCCATTGCGGTGGGCGGTTGGCTCCCACCCGCGCCGTTCTGGAATCTGGGCGTATACCCGGGGCCAGAACAGGCCCAGCAGGCATATGACGCGCTATTGGGCTTCACGCCGCGGTTGCTTGCGGCGTCCTTCACCGCGTACCTGGTGGGCGAGTTTCTCAACGCGTGGGTCTTGGCCAAGCTGAAAGTACGCACGCGCGGTCGCTATCTGTGGTTGCGCACCATTGGTTCGACCATCGTCGGCCAGGGAGCGGACGCGGCCGTATTCATTAGCTTGGCGTTCTGGGGCGTGCTCCCCGCGGGGGCGCTTGGGCAGGCTATCCTTTCGCAATGGGGCTTCAAGGTCGCGTACGAAGCCCTAGCCACACCCCTTACCTATTGGGTGGTGAACGCGCTCAAACGCGCGGAAGGGGTGGATGTGTACGACTGGCGTACGGACTTTCGCCCCTGGGCCTTCCGCTCCTGAAGAAGGCTCTCGAAGAGCCGTATAGGTCCACCAACCCGCGCGGGAAATCCCCGGCCTGAGGCGGTGCTGGACTGCCACGCTACGGGACATTTGCCAACAGCCGGAGAAGGGCGTTTGGACTCCCCTGCATTTTTGGCTACACGCAGCATCGCGACGCATCGAATGACACAAAAACCGCCCCGGCGTTCCCCGGGGCGGTTCTCCTCGCGCATCCCCTCAACTCAAAT
>JAADFA010000036.1 GCA_013153135.1 Chloroflexota bacterium | reverse complement strand
TTCCAGCCCGCGGCCCGCGGCGAGTTGCCATAAAATTGCGCGCGAGCTGGCAGGCTCAGCGCGCGGGGCATGGAACGGCGAGGATAGCGAGCGGCTTCAGCCGCCCGCGGCGGCCCTTCTACACAATTTGCCTGCCCCCTAAGCCGCACGCGTTTTGACAAGCGTGGCGTCTTTTCGTACAATAAACCCGGCCTGTTGGGCAGAACCCTCGCGAGGCTTGGCCCTCGCTTTGTGCACATCCGCGCCGCTTTAGGCCCTTTGGCCGGACCCGGACGTCTTCGTCCCGAATCTTCTCGCAGGAGCGTTGCCATGAAAGAATACCCCACGCAAGCCATCCGTAACATCGCGCTCGTATCCCACAGCGGGGCGGGCAAAACAATCTTGGTTGAAGGCTTGCTTTATTATCTGGGCGTCACCACTCGTATGGGTAGCATCCAAGAAGGCAACACCGTTTCCGACTTCGAAGATGAAGAAATCCGCCGTGGCCTCTCCCTCTCTACCGCGATTATTCCCTTAGAATACCAAGACCATAAACTAAACTTGTTGGACACGCCTGGCTATACAGATTTCATTGGCGAGGTTATTTCAGCTTTGTGGGTCTCCGAAGCCGCGCTTGTCGTTGTTGACGCGGTTTCCGGCCCCGCGGTAGGTACCGAAGTCGCGTGGAACTACGCGAAGAAATTCAACATCCCGCGCATGGTTCTCATCAATAAGATGGATCGGGATACGGCAAATTTCACCAAAACTCTGGACGCGCTGCGGGAGACCTTCGAGGCAGAATTTATCCCCGTCCAGCTGCCCATGGGAGTTGGAGAAAACTTCCAAGGTGTCATCGACCTTATCCACATGAAAGCCTTTGTGGGGCCCGAAAATCAAGAGCAAGACATCCCGGCCGAATGGGCCGAAGAAGCGGAAGAGGCCCGCGCGGCCCTGCTCGAAACCGCGGCCATGGGCAGCGAAGAGCTGATGGAGAAGTACTTAGAAGAAGAAAATCTTTCGCCCGAGGACGTGCTACAAGGCCTGAAACTGCTCATGCAAGGCGAGGGGGACTATGTGCCCGTCTTCGTAGCCGCGGGCGAACGGCGCATTGGCCTCGAACCCCTCTTGCGCGCGTTCGTCGCCTTGGTTCCCGCACCCAACGAGCGGCCCCCCATTGTGGCAGAAGGGCCCAATGGCCCTGAAACCCTCGAGATCAAGGACGACGGCCCCCTGGCCGCATACGTGTGGAAGACCACCGCGGACCCGTTCGTTGGCAAAATTACGTACCTGAAGGTGATCTCGGGCGTGTTGCGGGTTGATTCTCGCGTGTGGAACGCGCAGAAAGAAGCAGAGGAACGCATTGGTAACCTATACATCATGCGCGGCAAGGAGCAAATCCCCATCAAGGCTTTGCACGCGGGCGACATCGGCACTGTGCCTAAGCTCAGTGTAACCGGCACCGGCGATACGTTGACCGACAAAAATTACCCCATCAAACTGCCCGTGCCCGAATATCCCACCGCCCTGTATCGTGTCGCGGTCGTGCCCCAATCCCAATCTGACTCCACAAAGCTGGGCCCGACCCTCACCCGCCTATGCGAAGAGGATATGACCCTGTCCTGGTACCAGGATCCCTCCACCAACCAAACCATCCTGCAGGGCATGGGCGACCAGCATATCGACGTGGCCATCCGCAAGGCCAAGAGCAAGTTCCAGATCAACTTGAGCACGGAGCCGCCAAAGGTGCCATACCGCGAAACCATCACCAAGACGGGTCACGGCAAGTATCGGCACAAGAAGCAAACGGGTGGCGCGGGCCAGTTCGCGGAAGTCCACATGCGCGTCGAGCCCAATCCCGAGGAAAATTACTCCTTCACCTGGGAAGTCTTCGGCGGCGCGATTTCGTCCAGCTTCCAGCCCGCGATTGAGAAAGGCATCAAGAACGTGATGAAAGAAGGCATCCTCGCGGGGTATCCGGTGGTCAACGTCAAGATCGCGGTTTACGACGGCAAGGAGCACCCTGTGGACTCCAAGCCCATTGCGTTCGAAATTGCAGCTCGAGAAGCGTTCAAGCTCGCATTCCGCGACGCGGGGCCGGTGTTGCTCGAGCCCATCTACAATGTGCGCATCATCGTGCCCGAAGAGAACATGGGCGATGTGCTGGGCGATTTAAATACGCGGCGCGCGCGCGTGCAAGGCATGGATACCGAAAAAGGCCGCTCCATCATCCGGGCCCAAGTGCCCTTGGCCGAAATGTTGCGCTACGTAACGGACTTGCGCTCGCTTACGGGCGGCCGGGGCGTCTTTGAAATGGAGTTCTCGCACTACGAGCAGGTACCGCCGCACATCCAACAGCAGATTATTGAGGAACGGCAACGGGAACGCGAGCAGAAGAAATAATCCGTGCCGCCTCCGAGAAAGCACGAACGCCGCCGGTTTTCGCCCGGCGGCGTTTTTTATTTCAAAAATCCAGCGGAACAGAAGTTAGAGCCCTTAGGGCCAGCGCGGGAATTGATCGAAGCGCGGCGGGCGCTTCTCCAAAAACGCGTCGCGACCCTCTTGCGCTTCGTCGGTCATATAGGCAAGACGGGTAGCTTCACCTGCGAAAAGCTGTTGCCCGACCAGACCATCATCTACCAAGTTGAACGCATATTTGAGAAAACGGATGCTCATGGGGCTCTTGCGATTAATGGTCTTCGCCCATTCCACCGCCACTTCTTCCAGAGATTCGTGAGGCACCACCGCGTTGACCATGCCCATTTGGTAGGCCTCGTCCGCGGTATAGACCTTTTCGAGGAAGAAGATCTCCCGCGCGCGCTTCTGTCCGACAATGCGGGCCAAGTACGCGGAGCCGTAGCCCGCGTCAAAGCTCGCGACGCGTGCATCCGCCTGTTGAAAGCGCGCGTGCTCTTTGCTCGCGATGGTAAGGTCGCACACCACGTGCAGGCTGTGCCCACCACCCACAGCCCATCCCGGCACCACCGCGATGACGACCTTAGGCATGAAGCGAATCATGCGCTGCAGTTCCAGGACGTGCAGACGCGGCAGTTCGTAGCCACCCGCGTAGCCCCCCTTGGTCCGCACCCGCTGGTCGCCTCCAGCGGAAAAGGCCCAACCGCCGTCCTTGGGGGATGGGCCTTCGCCGGTGAGCAAAATCGTGCCAATGCTCGTATCCAGCCACGCGTCGCGGAATGCCTCGATCATCTCATCGATGGTTTCAGGCCGGAACGCGTTACGTACCTCGGGCCGATTGAAGGCAATGCGGGCGATACCCTCGGCTTTATAGTAAGTAATGTCTCGGTACGTCTTTACTGGCTGCCAGTCCAACGCCTTACGGATGTAACGCCACGTTTGCGGTTCGGCCATGGCTCGCCTCCAACAACTAAGGGATGCCAGGAGCAAGGATACCATAGGGTAACCTTATCAACAGGCATCCTCCAGGGCGCGAAACCGCGGAACTTTCCAAAGATAACATGTCACGTCGCAGCCCTCCTATAGAGATTCCTTTGCAACCCTCTCGCTCCGTGAACGAGGGTGCAGGCAAATCCTGCAAAGAAGCCCGTGCCGCGGGCGGCTGGACGCGCGCTTGCCCCGCGGGCGGCGAAACCCGCCCGCTATCCTCGCCGTTCCATGCCCCCGCGCTGAGCCTGCCATCTCGCGCGCAATTTTATGGCAACCCGCCGCGGGCTTCCAGCCCGCGGCGGGGCGGCACGCGAGCGCGACCATGGCCGCAGGGTGCTTGCCGTTTCGACAACATTTGCGTGCACCCGTGAGCAATAGGCCATTGCGCCTCTCGCTGTCCTTCGGTACAATCGAGACGGAGGCCCTTGAGGATGGACGCGATGCACGCCCAGGCCGGGTTTCGCGAGGTTGAACACACAGCGGATTGGGCTTTAGAGGTGTGGGCTCCAGATCTGCCCGAGCTCTTCCGTCAAGCCTTGTGGGGCATGTACGCACTCATGGGCTTGGTCAAACCTAAACCTGCATCTTCGCGTGAAATTCATCTGGAAGCACCGGACCTGGAGACGTTGCTCGTGGACTTCCTGACCGAAGCGTTATTTTGGCTAGACGTGGAACGCTGGGCCGCGGCCGCGTTACCCGACCTCCACGTCACTCGAATGAATGACCAGTGGGTTATCCGCGGGCGCGCGGTCGGAGGCCCGGTTTCACCAGGCGAGAAGGAAATTAAAGCAGTGACTTATCACGGATTGCACGTTCAACCTACCGACGACGGCTATCGGGCTGTGGTTGTCTTCGACGTCTAAGGCCACATCAACCCACCTCATACCAAGGGCAACCGATCGTCGAAAGGAGCGCGTATGACAACTGTGCGACTCCAAGACCTCATTCGCATTAGTGAGTATGAATGGGAGATCCCCCGCGAGTTCCGGTCCGATATGCGGGTGCCGGTGCGCATTTTCGCGACCCGGCGTCTGCTCGAAGCAGTGATGGGCGATAAGTCCCTCGAACAGGCCATCAACGCGGCAACGCTGCCTGGCGTGGTCGGCCGCGTGGTCGTAATGCCCGACGTACACCAAGGCTATGGGTTTCCCATCGGTGGCGTTGCGGCCACGCGTTTCCCCGATGGGGTGATCTCGCCCGGCGCCATTGGGTACGACATCAATTGCCTCGCAGGCAATACACCGATCTTGCACCCCTGGGGATATACCCGTCCCATCGCGGCCTTTGCCGAGGATTGGGCCCGCAGCACCCTCACCGCGTTCAACCTGCGTACCCCGCGCGCAGAAACCACGCCTATCGTGCGTTTCTGGAAACGCCCCCTACGCGAGGGTGAGCAAGTCTTCCGGCTGAGCACCGCGGGCGGCGCGAGCATCCTCGCGACCGAAGATCATCCCTTCTGGACGCCTCAGGGCATGGTCGAAGCGCGGGACCTCCAGGTGGGCGACCGGGTAGCACGCTATCCCTTGGAAGGCGTTCCCTATGAACCCTTGTCCGATCACGTTATCGTGTCCGAAGCCAGCTTCGCGGCCTTCTTGCGCCGAGAAGGCTGGCCTCGCGAGGCCATCCCCGACGCGCTGGCCCGCCTCAAAGCCAAGGGGCTTTTGCCCCTGCGCGCAAATCAGGACATTATTCCCCGCCTTGCACGGCTCATCGGCTTTTTGCAGGCCGCGTTTTTCACCGGCCACCTGGAACCCACTCGCGGAGAAGGCGCCCGGCTGACCACGCTTCCCGAAGAAGCGCTCGCAGGCTTGTTGGAGGACTTCGAGGCCCTGCATTTGCAGAGCGTGCCCGAACGTGACGGCGATTTGCGCCTGCCGCGCTCGGAAGAATTCCTCTACTTAGCTTATCTGGGTGCACCTTTGGACGATCCGACCCACCCGACCGCGGCGGTGCCGTTGTGGGTCCGGCAATCACCGCGCTGGATAAAACGGCTGTTTTTGGGTGGCTTCTTCGCACTCACCTTGCCCAAACCAGACCCTGAACGCCCCGGGCGTTTACGTGAGGCCATGGCCTGGATGGTGCCCTACCGAGGAGCCGGCGCGATCCAAATCATCTTTCACCAAATTGCGGAAATGCTCACCGAGTTCGGCGTACAGGCTAACATTTTGGAGCCCGAGCTGCCCGAGGGCGACACCTTAACGCGACGGGGCATCCGGGTAGGATTGGCCTTGGCCGAAGATGTCAGTACGCAACGTGCGCTCTGGCAACGTATCGGCGTGCAATATCGTCCGGCATTACAGCATGAAGCATGGCTCGTGCTGCATTACTGGCTACTGCGCCGCGCGGGCGTGGAACAAGTTCCTGCAGATTGGGCCGCGTTCCGCGCCTGGGCTACCGAGGGGCTGGGCGAGAGCGGTATGGTCTGGGATGTGGTGGCCCAAAAGACCTCTATAGACTTCGACGACGAGGTATATGACTTCACTGTTGCGCATGAAGATCACAACTTCGTCGCAAACACCTTTGTGGTTTCGAACTGCGGCGTGCGCCTGCTCGCTACCCGGCTCCCTTACGAAATCGCCGAGGATTACCTGGACGACCTCGCGTCCGCGATCGATTACTACTGCCCTAGCGGCGTAGGTCGGAGCGGCCACATCCACCTGAGTAAACAGGAGCTGGATGAGGTGGCCCGTGAAGGCGCGCGCTGGGCCCTCAAGCGGGGTTACGCGACGCCTGAAGACCTGCGGCGCACCGAAGAGGGAGGCCGTCTGGCCGGCGCTGACCCCTCTAAAGTGAGCAAACGGGCCAAGGAACGCGGCCGTGCTCAACTGGGCACCGTGGGCGCGGGAAATCACTTCATCGAGGTAAATGTCATTGAACGCATTTATGACCCTATCGCGGCTGAAGCCATGGGGCTGGAAGAAGGAATGCTAGCCGTGCAAATCCATTGTGGCTCGCGAGGGTTTGGCCATCAAATTTGTTCAGATTATGTACGAGACTTCCAGTCTGTGGTGCGCAAATATAACATTCGCCTGCCCGATCGTGAGCTTGTTTGCGCGCCGCTCAACTCGCCCGAGGGCCGGGATTACCTGGCCGCGATGAACGCGGCCGCGAACTTCGCGTTTGCCAACCGGCAGGTTTTGGCTCATTTTGTGCGCAAAGCATTTGAAGAAATATTTGCGGGTTTGGTACCCCAGGAGCAGTGGTATCCGCGGCAGGTGTACGACCTGGCGCACAACATTGGCAAGGTGGAAGTGCATACCATCGACGGCAAGCGGATGAAAGTCATGGTGCATCGTAAAGGCGCGACGCGAGCATTTGGCCCGGGCGCGCCAGGACTTCCGCCGGAATATCGGGACATTGGCCAACCCGTATTGGTGCCGGGCAGCATGGGCACAGCCTCGTGGGTCTTGGTGGGAACTGAAACCAGTATGCGCAAATCCTTTGGCTCATCGTGCCATGGCGCGGGGCGGGTCATGAGCCGAGCGAAAGCCAAAAAGACCGTGCGCGGGGAGGTGCTTCGCCGCCAATTGGAGGGTGAGGGCATCCGCGTGCGCGCGGGGTCGATGCGCGGCCTGGCGGAGGAAGCACCCTTTGCATATAAAGACGTCGATGAAGTGGTCGAGACCGTGGTCGGTGCGGATCTGGCGCGTAAAGTTGCTCGCTTACGCCCTGTAGCTGTGGTCAAGGGTTAAGCGTCAAAAGGGGAGAGGAGGTCATCTCATGCGACGCGTTTGGCTATGGATCAGTGCAGCTATCTTCCTTGGGCTCAGCGCGGCGTGCGGGGCCTCACCTTCACCAATGCCCACATTGCTGCCAACCCTTGAATCCACGACCCCGCTTCAGCCAAAGCCAAGTCCTAGCCCACTCCAAGCAACGCCTACCCCCCTTGCGTCGCCCTCACCATACACTCCGCCAACGGAGGGGTCATCCATGCTCGGTGAATGGGATTTCATTCCGGTGGAAGCCGCAACTGGCCCTGAGCGGGCTGCGGCATACGTTGAGGCTGTGGAGTTGGTACAGCTTACCCACGACAAGCCGCGCTGGGTCTTAGCTGTTACCGGCACATTGCCCACCCCGTGCCACCAACCGCGTGCGACCGCGAAGGTGAGCGATGGTCGGCTCCTTGTAACGCTCTATAGCGTGCGCGAACCCGCGCACGCGGTGTGCGTTGAAGTGCTCCAGCCTTTTCAAGGGTATATTGATCTTAGTCCTTGGATCGACGAGGGGTGGTCCGGCGAAGTTTGGCTCAACGGTCAACTGGTAGGCCGGATTGAGTAGGTGAAACCACCTGGCCTGAGAGCCGAGCTAACGTGCGCGCGGCAAAAGTTCGCAAAGGGTCATCGGGGCGCGTGAGATCATACGCGGCCTGGGCATGTGGCCATGCTTGCGCCACGTTCCCCTGATCCAATAATACCCACGCGAGCACAAGATGAGCCTCTGCCCAACCGGGGTCGCGCTGCAAAGCCTCGGTGAGGTAGCGCTGGGCCAAGCCGAGCTCACCTTGTTGCCACACGAACCGGCCCATAAGGGTCCAACCGCGCGGGTCGTGGGGTGCGAGGCGCAGTGCGGTCACCAGTGCGGGCTCCACTTCATCGGCCGGGAGGTGAAACGTGAGGCCGAAGCGTGCCTGAGCGAGCCACGCGTCGGGGTCTTGAGGCCGCTGTTGGGTAACGTAACGCAAGAGGGTGTTCGCGATAGCCGGGGACGTGCCGGTAGCCACTTCGGCCTGAGCCAGCGCGAGCGCGGCTGTGGGGTCATCGGGCCGCAAGGACCACGCCCTTCTTGCCCAACGTAGCACATGATAAGGACGCCCAAGCCGTGAATACAGCCACGTGGCCGTAAGGGCAGGCAGAGGGTCTTGAGGCTGGATGCGCCGCGCTAGCCATACGGCGCCTTCCGCACGCTGAAGTTGGCCTTGCACCGCATACGCCTGGGCCAGATAAGCCCACGCGGCCGCTCGCGCGGGATCGATATAAACGGCGCGCGTCCATGCGCGTTGCGCCAAAGCCCAATGCCCCAGTCGTGCCAACGCGCGACCGCTCTGCACTGCGAGGTAGACCGGGTCCTCGCTCGCCAAGGCAGGTTCCACGGTCTGAAGCGCTACGTGCGCGGCGGGGCTCCAGGGTGAAACCCCCAGCGCCTGGACCTCGCGCAGCACAGGCACGGCCGCAGCCGGTTGCTCCGCGAGGAGCACGCGCGCGTAGCCATAGCCTGTTGCGGGGTCATGGGGCGCCAGAGCCCATGCGCGCGCCCACGCGACACGTGCGTCATCCCAATCGCGCGCGGCTTCAGCCAATACCGCGCGATCTTGCCACAAGAGGGAGCTATCCGGATACGCGCGTACGCCTTGGGCGAGCACCCTTCGCGCAGCCGCGAGGTCACCGAGTTCGCGCAACGCGCGGGCCCACCACGCGTACTCCGCGGGCGTGAGCGACGCGCGTTGCGCCAGGCCTTGGTACGCGGCCGCGATAATAGCCCAATCCTCGGTGCGGTGCCCCAACGCGGCCCAGGCTCGCCACCAACGGGGATCGTGCGGCTCGCGTTGCAACGCGA
>JAADFA010000056.1 GCA_013153135.1 Chloroflexota bacterium | reverse complement strand
CGGTCGCGGGGATGAACACGCGCGCATCGCCCGCGGGGCCCTTGACGACCTTGTAGGGCACCATCTTGCGCTCTTCTTCCACCTCGTCGTAACGGCGGCCCATGAAGCGCTTGATGGAGTAAATGGTGTTCTCAGGGTTCAAGATCGCTTGGCGCTTCGCAGGCAAACCGACCAGACGCTCGCCCTTCGGCGTAAAGGCCACCACGGACGGGCACAAACGTGGTCCTTCCGCCGTGGGAATGACCACGGGGTTCCCGCCTTCAACTACCGAAATCACGCTGTTGGTCGTACCCAGGTCAATCCCAACAATCTTGTTGCTCATATGTTGCCCTCCTCCAATTTCCAGGGTTCCCATGTCCGCGCGGCCCCAAAGGCCGCTTCGCTTGGGTCATGCTAAGCATACCAAGGGGCTGCAAGAAAAGTGTTAACGAGGTGTACGAATTGTGTATATCCCGCCCCGGTTCCAAAGGAGCAAAACGAAATCGCACCGCGCCGAGCCAGAATGCCTAAAGAGAGGCGCCTTCGTGGCTGCAAGCGCAAACGTCTATTGCTCCAAACGTTATTTCATTTGGTTCGTCGGATTTTTTATGGAATTTCTCTTATTCCCGCGCCGTGAGTTCGCGCAGAGTCCAAAATATGGTATGATGATGGCCCCAAACTCAACCAGGAGGCGAGCATGACGTACAGCTGGCTCGCGGCCGAGGCTTCAGGCATTCGCTTCGGAGCGTTGGCCATTGTGCTTTTCTTGGCCGTTACTGTTCCTTTGGTGTTGCGGTCGTTCAAGCGCGTACGCATTCCTGTCGTCGTGGGAGAAATTTTGGCTGGGATTGTCGTTGGGCAAAGCGGCTTGGGGTGGGTGCCCGCGCACGACTTCTTGCTCGACTTGCTGGCCGAGATCGGCTTCGTGATGCTGATGTTTTTGGCCGGGATGGAGATCGACTTCCAAGCCGCAGGCATTCGCCTGGGGCGTCAACGGGGGAGCAACGAGGAGCGTTCGCGCGCATCCGGGCCCACACCGTTACGCTTGGCGTTAGAACACTTCGGGCTCACGGTGCTGCTGGCCCTCGGCGCAGGGTATTTGCTCTGGCGTTGGGGCCTGACCAAAGATATCTATATGATGGCCTTCATCCTTTCAACGACATCCTTGGGCGTGGTCATGCCCATCCTCAAAGAAAACAACCTTTTGGGCACGCGCTATGGCCAAACGCTACTGGTCACAGCCCTCATCGCGGATTTCGCGGCCATGTTCTTGATCACCATACGAGTGGCCGTGCTTTCTCACGGCATCACGCTGGATATTTTACTCATTGGCCTGCTATTCGTCGCGTTGTTCGTGCTTTATCGCATTGGTGTGAGCGTGCTCCCTGGCTTACGCCCGCTGCTGGATGAGCTCAGCCAGGCTACCACGCCGCTGAAGTTGCGTTTGGCCTTTTTGATCTTGACTGCGTTCGTCGCGCTCTCTGAGCTCTTAGGGGTGGAGGTGATTCTGGGCGCGTTCCTCGCGGGCTTGCTTATCTCGTTACTGCGTGAACCTGAAGATCACGCGATACAACACCAAATTGAGAGTCTAGGCTACGGGTTCTTCATCCCCATCTTCTTTGTTATGGTGGGCGTGCGTTTCGACCTGTCGGTACTGGCACAAGCCCGCAACCTATGGGTGGTGCCAACGCTTATTGGCCTAGCCTTGGCTGTAAAGGTCATCCCGTCCGTAGTGTTTCGACAGCTGTTTTCGTGGCGCGAGAGCCTGGCTGCGGGGTTGTTCTTAGCCGCACACCTATCTCTGGTCATTGCAGCAGGGGAAGTCGCATACAGCCTGGGCGTGTTCGACAAGGCCATGGTCAACGCGATCGTCTTGCTGGCCATTTTCACGGCTATCTTCACACCATGGGCCTTCCTCACGTTGATCGGTCCTCGCCTCGCGGCACAACCTTCGCGTACCGTGGTGGTTGTTGGGCTTGGGCCAGTGGGCATTCAGGTGCTCGAGCAGCTCCATGGCCACCGGGATCCCGTCATTGGCTTAGACGAAGATGAACAGCGGGTGCGCCGCGCGCAGCAGCGCCATCTTCCGGCCCAGCTTGCGCAGCCCACCCCCGAAGCCGCCTCAGCCCTTGAGCGCGCCGCGACGGTCGTCATCACCCTGACCGACCCCGAACGTACGCTGAAGTGGGCCCAGCTGGCTCGGCACATCTTCGGTGTGGAACGGGTCTTTGCTCTCAATGCGAACGCACAAACGATACCCACTCTGCAGAGTCTGGGTGTGCACCCTATCACGCCTCTAGAGGCGCAGGCCACCTTCATCGCGCTTATGGTACGCAATCCGGATTTGGTGTACTTGATGACCGCGACGCGAGACCAACGGGATGTACGCGAGGTGGTGGTCCGCAACCCCGCGCTCGAAGGCGTGCGACTGCGCGATGTGGGCCTGCCGCCTGAGGTGCTGGTGCTGGCTATCCATCGCGAAGACGAGCATATTATTCCGCGCGGGGATACGCGCTTGCGTTTGGGCGATGTGCTCACCTTGCTTGGGACGCACGAAAGCCTGGCCCAGGCCGCGCAACGCCTTGGCGCGGCTGAGTCCACAGGCGACTAAAGGTCGGCCAGGCACCGGGTTATCTCTACAGCAGGGATGTAGATCCGGAGCCCCATGGGGCTCCGGAGTTGGTTAAATCTCATCCTCCAAGCCGGCGCGGTGCAAAACGCGACGCGCGGCTTCGACCATCGGGCGGTCGATCATGCGGCCATCAAGCCCGATGACACCTTCCCCGCGCTGGCGGGCTCGGCGATAGGCCTCAAGCACGCGTCGCGCGGCAGCCACCTCATCAGGGCTGGGCGTGAAGGCCTCTTGCACCACAGGCACCTGGGCTGGATGGATGACCTGTTTGCCATCAAAGCCCCACGCGGCCGCTTCGCGCGCTTCCCGCGCGAGCCCTTCAAGGTCACGGTAGCGGATGTACACAATATCCAAAGCCTGAAGGCCGTAGGCCTTGGCTGTGAGCAATACGGCCTGCCGCGCGAAGAGCACCTCTGTGTTCGAGGGGCTGCGCTGGGCACCGATATCTGCGGTGAAGTCTTCCGCGCCAAAAATGAGCGCATCCAGGCGCGGGGTCGCCTGGGCAATGGCGCTGCGGTTCTCGACCCCACGCGCGGTTTCTAGGATGGCCAACAGACGAATGCTACCGGGAGGCAAGTCCAGGGTTTCTTCGGCCTGTTGCACTCGATACGCGACCCAGTGCAGTTGCCATGGGGCTTCAACCTTGGGGACAACAATGCCCGCGGGCCGAATGGGCAGCACCGCGGTCAGGTCGGATTCGGCCAACGCTGTATTCTCGCGCGTGGGCGGATTGATGCGCACCAGGAGCTCGGTCGTGCCAAAATCCAGGTCGGGCGCCACGCGTGCAACTGTGGCGCGCGCGACAGCCTTTTGCTCTAAACGAACACCATCCTCTAAATCTAAGCACACGCTATCCACGTCCAACCCGGCGGCCTTACGGATCTTGCGTTCTTGATCGCCGGGCACATAGAGCAACGCCCGTCGCCGTCGCATGGTAGAACCCTCCAGGTAAAGCGCGTTGAGCAAAGTGAAGAGCGCTGGTTGAGCCCGATGCGAGGCGTGCTGTCACACCAGGCCCGCGCTAACCAAACGCTCACTCATTGAACAACGCGCCTACGCTGCGACCTTCGTGGGCCCGGCGGATGACCTCGCCCAACATCTCTGCGATGGTTAGCACTACCAGCCGGTCGCCCAGCCGCGCGCGCTTGGCCTCGGGGATGGGTACGGTGTCGGTAGTAATGATACGCTTGAGGTCCAACGCGCTCAAACGGTCAATAGCCGGATCGGAAAACACGGGGTGGACAAAGGCTAAATATACGTCGCGCGCGCCATGCTGTTTGACCGCTCGGTAGGCATTGGTCACCGAGCCTGCAGTATCGACTTCGTCATCCACCAGAATGACGTCCCGGCCGGCCACATCGCCGACCACGCTGAGAACCTCAGTGCCACTGCCGTCCATCAAGCGCCGTTTCTCCACGAACGCGATGGGAAGACCCAACGCCTCCGCGAAGTTGCGAGCCTTTTTGGCAAAGCCGAGGTCCACACTCACGACGACGGGCCTGTGCAGCTGGGGTATGAGCCCCTGGACATAGTCGCGCAACAGGTGGAACGCGGTCAACACATCGCCGGGGATCGAGAAGAAACCCTGAATTTGTCCTGCGTGCAGATCAAAAGTGATGTAGCGGTCTGCACCTGCAACCTGAATCATATCGGCAACCAAGCGCGCGGTGATGGGGACCCGAGGTTGGTCTTTTTTATCTGAACGCGCGTAACACAAATAGGGAACCACCGCCGTAATGCGTGCGGCTGAATCCAGCCGCACGGTCTGGAGCATAATAAGTAGCTCCATAAGATTGCGATGCACGGGCCGCGAGGTTGTTTGGATAATATACACGTCTTGACCGCGTACGCTTCGATGCAAACGTACGAACAAGTTTTCGTTCGGAAACTCGATCAAATCCACACGCTCAAGCGGAATGCCCAAATAGTCAGCCACGCGTTGGGCTAATTCAGGGGTTGAACTTCCTGCGAAGAGTTTGATATCTCCGTACATGGTTCCACCTCGCGCGGCGGGATAGGCTAGGGCTCGGCATCGGCATAACGTTGGGCCAAAGTCGCGCGCCAGGTTTGGTAGAACGCGCGCCAAGCCTCCTGGGCCTCAGGTCGAAAACGGTAATACAACGCAATACGGTCCAGTAGCCCTTCATAGCGTTGGATTAGCGCTTGGGGAAGTGCGTCCCAGGCCGCGTCGACCGCGAAGGTGTGCAACATCTCGTCGGTAATCAAGGAAGCCATCTCATCCCATTCCCCACGGGCGGCCATACGAGATAGCCGTTCCGCCACGGCACTCCAGCCATGCAGGTCAAAGACCAGACGGTAGGACGGGGTGCTTGCGTAAAATGCGATCTGTTGTCGCACAAACCGCCGTGCGCGGGCCCGCTCCCGCTCATTGGGGCCAGTAACCACAAGCACCGTGGCTGCAAGGGCGATCTCGCGTCGTGAACGGCCCGCGTCGCGCAAGCCCTCAACCAAGGTGGGGAGCAAAACCTCTCGCAAATAGCGGACTGAGTGCAGAGGGTGTACGTGGAATCCATCGGCCATTTGTCCGGCCAAGCGGATGAGGCCTCGGTTGACGCCCGCGATGTAAATGGGAATTCGGGGATGTGCAATGGGACCGGGGTTAAAGAAATCTGTCATCAAGGTGATGGTGTAAAACCGACCACGAAAGCGTACAGGACGCCGCTCTTGCCACGAAGCCCAAATCTCGCGCAGGGCTAAAATATACTCGCGCAACTTGGGGACTGGCGGGTCCCAAGGCATGCCGAAGCGCCGCTCGATGTGGGCGCGCACTTGGGTCCCCAAACCGAGGAGGAAGCGCCCATGACTATAACGCTGTAGATCCCATGCGGTTTGCGCGGTAACCATAGGGCTACGCGCGAACGCGATAGCCACCGCTGTACCCAAGAACAAGCGTTGGCTGTGTTCCGCCGCGAGGGTCAACGCGAGAAAGGGATTGTAGCGGGTTTCGCTAACCCAAAACGCGTCAAAACCTACTTGATCCGCAGCCTGCGCCAGGGCGGGGACCTGGTCCAAGTACGGGGCCAGAAAGGTCACATCGAGGTGCATCCGGGCCTCCAGGGGATGGGGTGGTCGCGCGATGTCAAGTGTACCAGATCCGCGCCGTGCCTTGCACAGGCAGGGAAGGAGGATCCATCGTGAGCACTAAGCAAATCGCCCGGGCCGCGAGCACCGTAATGCTGGCGTTCTTGCTCAGCAACGTGGTCGGACTCATTCGGCAAATCGTGGTCTCGCAAGCCTTTGGCACGTCCGCGGCCATGGATGCCTTCAACGCGGCCTCACGACTGCCAGATTTGCTGTTCAACCTGGTCGCGGGCGGGGCCTTGGGCTCTGCCTTCATCCCGGTCTTTACGGAGTTTTTGGTCCAGGGCCGGCGAGACGATGCGTGGCGTTTGGCCTCAGCGCTGAGCAATCTTATCGCTTTGACTTTGGGGCTACTCAGCCTGCTCGCGGCCTGGGCGGCCGAACCCATTGTCGCGCGGCTGCTAGCGCCTGGGTTCGACCCCGCGCAACAAGCCCTCACCGTAGACCTGCTACGCATTTTGCTGCTCTCGCCCACCATCTTTGGGCTCAGCGGCCTGACCATGGGCGTGCTGCACAGCCATCAACGCTTCCTATGGCCGGCGCTGGCACCGACCATGTACTGGTTAGGCATGATCGGGGGCGTACTCTTTCTAGCACCACGATGGGGGATTTACGGCCTTGCATGGGGTGCGGTTTTGGGTTCGTTGGGGCATTGGATGGTGCAATGGCCCGCGCTCTGGCGCCTGCCAGGACGGCGATACGTTCTAACTTTGGGGTGGAACATCCCCGCGGTGCGCCGGGTCTTCCGCTTGATGGCCCCGCGTTGGCTCGGCGTCGCGATAGTGCAGCTGAATTTTTGGATCAACGTAGTTTTGGCCTCGGGCATGCCTGAGGGCAGCCTGACCGCGATCCAAATCGCGTGGGCTGTAATGACGATGCCCCAAGTGGTTATCGCCCAAGCCATCGCTATAGCCGCGCTGCCCACGTTTTCTGCCCAAGTTGCGCGCGGGGAGTGGGACGCACTCCGCACCACGCTGGTACAAACCTTGCGCGGGGTCGTGCTCCTGGCCCTCCCAGCAAGCGTGGGCTTAATCGTGCTCCGCAAGCCACTGATCGCGGCCTTGTTCCAACGCGGGGCTTTTGATCAACGCTCCACCGAGCTGGTTGCATGGGCGCTATTGTGGTACGCGCTGGGGCTAGTCAGTCATTCTTTGGTTGAGATTGCCTCGCGCGCGTTCTACGCGCTCAAAGATACCCGCACGCCCGTGCTCATCGGCTCCCTGGCCATGAGCTTAAACCTAGGCTTGAGCTTGCTCTTCGCGCGCGGCTTCGAGGCCTGGGGATGGCCGCCTCACGGTGGGCTTGCCCTGGCCAACACATTGGCCACCACCCTGGAGGCCTTTGGCCTGATGCTATGGCTGAACCGACGCCTGGGGCAGCTGCCTTGGCGCGTGTTAGCCCGAGGATTCGCTGCAAGCGCCGTCGCAGCAGCTGGCATGGCTTGGGTCCTGCTCGTGCTGTGGCCTCACTTGCGCGCATGGCCGCTTTGGCTCGCGCTCGGCGTCGCGATGTTCGTGGGCGCGTTGACGTATGCCGGGGCTGTCCTCGCGTTGGCCCGCCCTGAGCGTCAGGCCCTCCAACAGCTGATTGCTCGCTACGTTGCCCGCCTACGCTGAGCCTGTGCGCGGACCAAGGCCGCTGTGGGCTTCCAGCCCGTGGCCCTGGCCTTTGGCTTTTTCGGAGCAAGAGCGAAGGGCTCCAAAGACGGGAATGCAGAGGGGCCACGCCTATAAGCGCGCCATTCCCAAAGCAGCACCCCGTCGCGAGGGGGAGCGCGGCCCCATCCCCCCAATCAGCCAGCGTTCCAGGCTATCCGATCAAAAGCGATGCCCGCCCCCTAAACTTTAGTGTCGATAAACCTCACGCCGGTGAGCGACAGCATATACGTAGACTTTGCGCTCTGAATCATCAACCTCATAGAGAATACGGTAAGGGCCTACGCGGATACGGTAGGCTTCACGAGTGCCGCTCAACTTCTTGGAGCCGCGGGGGCGAGGATCTTCCCGGAGAGCAAGGATAATTCTTTTGATTCGAGGAACATATTAGGCTGGTACCCGTTTCAGGTCCTTATAGACCGAACGATGCACTTCAACCCGGTATGTCATTCTCCTCTTCCTCTAAACCCTCCAGAAACTCCTCCAAAGGGATAAAATCAGGTTGCTGCTCCCGACTTTGGATGAGCAGCAGATCCTGAATGTCCTCCCACAACTCCGGATCAACCAATACCCAAATTTTGCCCTGGGCGTCTCGCACCCATCGAATCTGCGACTCCAGACGATTTTCCAACATAAGTGCCTCCTCATCTACAGGCTTTTCGGATGCATTATACTAAAAAAGAGGAAATTTCACATCTACTAAAAGCATGGCGGGTAGCCACACTCTGCACTCTGGCCTTTGGCTTTTTCGGCGCAAGAGCGAAGGGCACCAAAGACGGGAATGCAGAGGGGCCAAGCCTATAATCGCGCCATCCCCAGGGCCGCACCCCGTCGCGAGGGCGGGAGCGCGGCCCCATCCCCCACCACAAATACCTCGTCGTCCGCAACGTGGTCCAACACGGCCTACAATTTTGGTAGGCCAAATGGGCGCAAGGCAGGCGGGTGCGGGCAAATCTCGCAGCCACCCATACCGCGGACAGATGGGCGCGTGCCGGACCTGCGGGCGGCGAAACCCGCCCGCTATCCTCGCCGCCGAGCGTTGGGCAGAACTATCCGCGCGCAATTTTATGCTAGCCGCGGGCTTCAGCCTGCGGCGGCGCCCGCGACAGCTCCCTGCGCCTCTGCGTGCCCCCACAAGGCCACCAGCGCTATGGAGCACCTTTCTACTTTGCTGGAGGCGTTCCCTTTTTTATCAAAAAGGGCAAACATCAGGGGCGGGGCCCTGAGGACCCCGCCCCGCGTGACTCGCGTGGGTTACGCTGTCGGCACGTCGAACTTCTTGGGGAAGCGTTTGACCACGGTCGCCTTGACCGGGATGGGCAGGCGGTCGCCCTCTTGCAGGGCCGCCGGGGCCTTGGGTGCAGTCTTGTGCCGGTGCGCGCCGGGCAGGATGTAAATCGGCGTGCCTTCTTCGCCGTATTTGCGCTCGACGTAGGCCAAACCGACTTGGTGCCCGTCCGTGCCGATCGCGCTGCTGGTGACTACACCGATCACCCGGCCCTGGCGGTTGAGCACCGGGTCGCCCAGGTGCGCCATGGGGCTGGGCTTCTCGTCCACCCGGAAGCGGATCACCTCTT
>JAADFA010000098.1 GCA_013153135.1 Chloroflexota bacterium | reverse complement strand
GCGAAAGCCAAAAGGCTTTCGCCTTGTTTTGTGTTGCCCTAATGGCATTCGAATTTGCTTATAGGAGGACAAACCCCATGGTCCGCATTCGCTTACGCCGGGTCGGCGCTCGCAATCAACCGAGTTATCGTATTGTGGCTACGGACAGCCGCGTTAAGCGGGATGGTAAATACTTGGAAAACTTGGGTTTCTACAATCCCCGCACCCATCCGCCGACGATTGTCGTGAAAGAAGACCGGGTGTATTATTGGCTGCGCAACGGCGCTCAACCGTCGGAATCGGTGGAACGGTTGTTCCGCACCATCGGCCTATGGGAACGCTACGAACGCTTCAAACAGGGAGAGCCGCTGGAAACTCTGCTCGAAGAAGCCGCGGCCGCCCAGGCACCCTATGCTCCGGGCCGCAAGACCAGTGAAGCCGCGGCCGTGGCGTCGTCGGACTAGGGATCAAGAACGTACGTATTCGTGCACCCCGGCCTGGGCCCGGGGTGGGAGATATCGTCCCCTTGTTGACTGCGGGCGACCCCGGCCGGGGTCGCCCATGTTTGTTCTTTGCTGTGCAGGAGGCGCGATGCGCGGTCATGAGAGTCGGGCGAAAGCCTTGGTGGAATACATTGCCCGTTCTATCGTCACCCGGCCAAACAAGGTATACGTAGTTGAGGTGCGCGGTGGCCCAAGTCATCTCATTGAGGTTGAGGTTGCCAAAGAAGATCTGGGCCGCATGATCGGCCGTGGCGGTCGGGTGGCAGATGCGATTCGAGCTTTGTTGCAGATTTTGGCTCTCCAAGAAGGACGCATGTACGAGCTTGAGATTGTCGAGGCTACGGAGGTTGACAGGGAGGCCTAACCATGGCACGCCGGAAGAAGCGATCTGCTCGAGGTCCGCGTTCCTATGGCCGAAGTCTGCGTTGGGAAGACGCGCAGGCCGCGGGCGGCCGGGTGATCATCGGCAAACTGCGGCGTCCCCATGGTCTGCGGGGCGAGGTGCTGCTCGAGGTGCTGACCGACGTCCCGCAGCAACGTTTCGTCCCAGGAGCGGTGATCTACGTCGGCCCGCGACGAGTGCCGTTGACCATCCGCACCGTGCGCCCTTTTGGGGAGCACCTCCTGCTTTCCTTCGAAGGTTACCCCGACCGCAGCGCGGTGGAGATGTTCCGCAACCAGTGGGTTACGATCCCCGAGGCTGAGGTCGCCCCGCTGCGTGACGAGGACGAATATTATGACTTCGAAATCTTGGGCTTTCGCGTTCAGACCGAAGACGGCCGTGACCTGGGACGTTTGGTTGAGATCCTAGAAACTGGCGCAAACGATGTCTTTATTGTTGAAGACGACGCGGGCAAACGCGTACTTTTGCCTGTGATCAGCGAGGTTGTGCGCAAGTTCGACTTTGATAACGAGAAAATAATTGTTCATCTTCTGCCCGGCTTGTTGGAGGAGGACACGACAACATGATGCATCGCGCGCCGCGCATCGTCTTCATGGGGTCGCCCGAATTCGCGTTGCCCATTTTGGACGCGCTCGTGGAGCACTTTCCCGTCGTTGGGGTGGTGACCCAGCCGGATAAACCCGCGGGTCGGGGCAACCGCTTGACTCCGCCAGCGGTTAAGGTGCGCGCGCAGGCCCTGGGCCTGCCGGTTATCCAACCGCGGCGCTTGAGCGAACCCGAGACTATGGCCCAACTGCGCGCGTGGGCGCCCGATCTCATCGTCGTGGCCGCGTTCGGCCAGATCCTCAAGCCCGAGGTTTTGCAACTCCCGCGTTATGGTTGCCTCAACGTGCACGCGTCCCTGTTGCCCCGTTGGCGCGGCGCGGCCCCGGTGCAGTATGCGCTGCTGCACGGCGACGCCCAAACGGGCGTGACGATCATGCTGATGGACGAGGGGCTCGATACCGGTCCTATCCTGAGCCAACGCGCGACCCTCATCCGCCCCGACGACAACGCATTGACCCTTAGCCAGCGCTTGGCCCGCATGGGCGCGGAACTACTAGTGGAAACCATCCCACCCTACCTCGCCGGCGAGCTCCAGCCGCAACCGCAAGATGAACGCCTGGCGACCTACGCGCCGCGACTCAAAAAACAGGACGGCCTGCTGGACTTCACGAAACCCGCGGTAGCATTGGCACGCCAAGTGCGCGCGTTTTATCCTTGGCCGGGTTCGTTCATGCCGTGGCGCGGGGGGAACCTCAAAGTGCTTCAGGCACGCGCGCTGCCCGAGGTGCCCTCGCCCGGACCTGGACGCCGCCTAGCACATCAGGGCTGGCCTGCAGTCGGCACCGCGGAGGGCGTGCTGCTGTTAGAGCGCGTCCAGCCCCCAGGCAAACGCCCGATGTCTGGCGATGCATTTTTGCGTGGCGCGCGCACATGGAATATAGACGACGCGTCGGAGGCCTCATGAGCGAATCGTTTACCTCCCGCCTGCCCGGCTTTCATCGTCTCTCGTGGCAAGAGCGCCGCGCCCGACTGACATCCTTCGGCCTGCTTAGCCCGCAAGAGTTCGCAGCCCTGGTTGGCGACGCCGGCCTGACCGTGGACCAGGCCGATACCATGATCGAAAACGTCATCGGTACCTTCGCCTTGCCCCTGGGGATCGCAACCAACTTTGTCATCAACGGGCGTGAGGTCCTCATCCCCATGGCTGTCGAAGAGCCTTCCATCGTTGCGGCCGCGTCGCATATGGCGAAAATCGCGCGCGCGGGCGGTGGCTTTCGGGCTCACGCGGACCCGCCGATCATGATCGGCCAAATTCAGCTGGTGGACGTGCCGGATCCTTACGCAGCGCGAGTGCGCATCCTTGAGCACAAGGCGCAATTGTTGGCCTATCTGCGAGATCCAGATTCGGCCTTGCAACGCGCAGGAGGTGGCCCGCGCGACCTGGAGGTTCGTTTGCGCCATCACCCTGCTTTGGGCACTTTTTTGGTGGTGCACGTGCTGTACGACGTGCGCGACGCCATGGGCGCGAACGCGATCAACACCGCGTGCGAGCGCTTGGCACCGAAGCTCGAGGCCATTGCAGGTGGCCGCGCAGTCTTGCGTATTTTGAGCAACTTGGCCGACCGCCGTCTCGCGCGCGCGTGGGTGCGCATTCCCCCCGAGGCCCTGGCCTTCCGCGACTTTTCGGGCGAAGCGGTGCGTGATGGCATCGTGGCCGCCTGGGCCTTCGCCGCGGCCGATCCTTACCGCGCGGCAACGCACAATAAGGGTATTATGAACGGCATCGACCCCGTCCTCATCGCGACAGGCAACGATTGGCGGGCGGTAGAGGCCGGTGCGCACGCGTACGCGGCCCGTTCGGGCCAATATACCTCTCTGAGCACCTGGGAAGTGGACGCCCAGGGGCACCTCGTCGGGACGTTAGAGATGCCCATGGCCGTGGGCATTGTAGGCGGCGCGACGCGTGCCCACCCGGCCGCGCGCGCAGCGTTGCGTCTTTTGGGGGTGCAGTCGGCCCAGGAATTGGCTGAGATTTTGGTCGCTGTTGGCCTCGCACAGAACATGGCTGCGCTGCGCGCCTTGGCGACCGAGGGTATCCAGCGCGGGCATATGCGCCTGCACGCGCGGCAGATCGCCATGGCCGCGGGCGCAACGGGGTCTTTGGTTACCCGTATTGCGCAACGTATGATTGAAGAAGGCCAAATCCGTTTGCAGCGGGCTCAGGAATTGTTACGCGAATTTCAAACTGATGAGGAAGGGTTTGGGGTAGAATAGTCTGCTACCTCCCTCTGCAACGAGCGTGTCCATGTTCAAAATCGCCCTCGTCCTCGCCTCTACCGCGTTTTCAGCCCTGATTGCTCTTATTGGGTTTGTCCTCGGCACGCGGCAACGCCGTGTCTTCCCGGAAGGAGCTCCGTGGTACCTGCTCACCAATGCTGTTTTTGCCCTGTGGAGCGGGATATACATCCTGCTCCTATTGAATCATCAATCGCACTGGCACCCGTTACTTAGCGCGCTCGAGATGGCGCTGCATCACCTGAGCGCCTTGATCTTTTTTGGTTTGATTCTAACGTTACGCGAGCCTTATGCTCGACGTAAGCGCCGCTTCATTTTAGCCGGCCTTGCTTTGCTCTCAGCAGCATCGCTAACGGCGTTGTGGACCTCCCCTTCGCACGTGGTCGTGCGTCGGCTGGATTATTATGCGATTTTAGCCATGCACTTCCACGCTCCTTGGTACGTGCTTTTGGCGGCGCAACTCTTGCCTGAAACCATTTTCTTGATTGGGTTTTATCTCTACTATATCCAATACCATCATGAGCTTCAAGCACGGTCATGGCCTTTACGAATCCTCGCGCTACTTCCCGGCCTGGGTTTTGCTGCGGCGATTGTGCATACACTATGGCCGTTTCCGTCGTTCGCAGTGGTGCAATTTCTTCCGCCCATGTTATGGTTCGTTTGGGCGGGTTTTGCCTATCGGATTTTGCGCGACCACTTTGGCTTTTTGACGGTGTTATTCACCCACGCCCTGCTGAAGCGGGTGCGCGAGGGAGTGCTGCTATTTGATCAGCAAGATCGGTTGATTTGGTGGAATGAAGCAGCAACGAACGTGCTTCCTTTGACAGATAAGGACGCGTATCGACCGGCCCACGAGGTTTTGGCTGACTATCCTGATTTGCTCGCGGCTTATGAGCATCGCTTTGAGCCTGGAACGGTGTTGCTCTTGCCCATGCCCGATGGCGGGCATCGGTATCTGGAAGTTTTTGTGCCCCTAGTACAACGGCAGCCCGGCTTGCCTGCGGGCCGTGCGCTGCTGTTCTACGACCTGACGGACTGGCGTTTGATGCAGGATCGGCTCACCTTTCGAGTGCAGAGCGAGCAACTTTTCCACGGCCTGTTCGCGTTAGCCGTGCAGGTGCAAACGCGAGAAGCGTTGGCCCAACGTGCCCTGCGCCTTTTCCTCAGGCCCCTGGGGGATACCTATCCACGGCAAGGCGGGATTTGGCTCGCGACGGACGAGGATGCGGATTGGGAATTGCTCGCGTGGGATAGTGCTGGCGAAACGACCCCGCCCGCGCCCGAGGCCGTGCGCGCGCTGCCACGCAATCAAGGTCCGGAGGCCGCGAAACGCGCGCTCCTCGAGCATCTCCAAAAGGCTTATGCGCCCTTGGTGGTGCGCATGCTGACCCTGGGCTCTGCTGAGCGACCTTTAGGTTGGGTAGCCTTGATGTTTGAGCGTGAGCCCTCCGATGATGCGTGGACTACGTTGCGCCGCGCGAGTGAAGTTTTGAGCCATTTGGTTGACTACCTCAATGCCCTGCGTCGGCGAAGTCTGATGCAACGCATTTATGAAAGCATTAGCGAAGCTGTGATTGTGTATGATGCCGAAGGGCACATCATTGATTTCAATCCCGCGGCGCAGCGGTTCTTTGGCTTAGAACAACTCAAAGGACGCCACGCGTTCGACCTTTTCGGCCCTCTGCCCGAGGATTTTCTAACGGAACTCCGACAACGCTTGGATTCTGAGGGCCGCTGGTCTGGCCTGCAGACATACCAGGCACCTGACGGATCAACGCATTACCTCGAAGCCAGTGTGGTGGTCGTGCCCGACGTTGGCGGGGTGTTGGGCATTGTGGTGTACCGCGACGTTACCGAGCGGGAGCGTTTGCGCATTCAGTTGGAACGGCAAAAGGATTTCCTCGAGCGACTCTTGGTTATCAGCCAAGCTGTCCTCAAGGCCCCACTATCGACCCGGCGTCTGTTATCTTCCCTTCTCCAGGCATTGCGTGAGGTAACCCAAGCTACCTCGGCTTCCCTGCTGCTTGTAGATCAAGAAGGTAACCTCCAGGATGCTTTTATCGAGGACGCGGACGAGGCTGCTTTGCCCGAAGATGAGGCAGAACGATGGGCCTTTTTGCAGCGTGTGTTAGAGCATGGATTGGCAAGTCGGGCTTTGCGTGAGCATCGTGTGGTCGGCGTGCCGGATACGGCCCAGAGCGACGAATGGCTCAAACCCGAAGGTCAGACGCCCCTCTGGCGTTCGGCCCTGAGCGTGCCTTTGTACTATCAAGATCAACCCGTGGGAGTGCTCAGCTTGGGCTTTCGCGAGCCGTATGCGTACACCGACGAACATATCCGCTTGCTCGAGGCCGCAGCCGATATGATCGCGCTGGCTCTATACCATGCACGACTCTATGAACAGCAGTTTGAACTCAACCAACAGCTGCTACGGGCGAAGGAGCAAGCTGAGGCCTTGCGGCGCCAGCAAGAGGAATTTTTCGCCAATCTAAGCCACGAAATGCGCACACCATTGCAGGCTATTTTAGGCTATATCGAATGGCTATCTTTGACCCAGCCCGAATTCGTCGCTGAAAACGAGGAGTTTCGTCAAATCGAGCGCGCAGCGCACAACTTGCTCAGCACCATTGAACAAATTTTGGCTTATCAAAAAGCGCAACGTTCCGAAGAAATACACATAGAGACATTTACACCGCAGCAGATTGTGGACGAGGTACTAGCCATTGTACAACCTCTAGCGCAACGCAATAATGACCGCATCCATTTAGAAATCACACGTGATGTTGTGCTGCGCACGGACCGGAACAAGGTGCTTCACATTGTGCTCAATCTGATGAGCAATGCTGTCAAGTTTACTGAGGATGGCGATATCTGGTTGCGGATGCAACCCGAAGAGCGCGATGGTGAACTCTGGTTACGCATTGAGGTTGAAGACACGGGAATTGGCATACCTCCAGAGCGGCTAGAGGCCATCTTCCAACCTTTTCAACAAGCCGATGATAGCATCAGCCGACGTTTTGGCGGCACCGGCTTGGGATTGGCCCTGGTGCATCACTATGTAACCATGTTAGGAGGGACCATCGAAGTACAGAGTCAAGTGGGCAAAGGGAGCCGTTTTATCGTGCACATTCCGGCTCATATGCCTGCTAGAAAGAGTTAGAAGTCGGTAGTCGGTAGTCGACAGTTGGTAGTAGGGGCGCACCGCCGTGCGCCCCTACTGCCGACTACTTGCCAACTACCAATCTCTAACCTCCAACTTTCTTGCTCACCCGCTTCCTACTCCCCACGCAGGAATTTCTCCAAGGCCTCACGGCTGATACGATACGCGGAGCCAATTTTGCGGGCTTTAAGCTCGCCCGCCTCGATCGCGGCAATCACGTCCTGAGGCGAGACGCGCAGAATTTGCGCGGCCTCCTCCGGTGTAAGTACGGGCGGGAGGTTGCTCATGCTTCCCGGGCTACCCTGCTGCAAGCTCTGCATAGCCTGAGCCATGTATTGCCCAAGACCAATGCCCGCGCCAACGCCCGCGGTCAGCCCAGCGCCACCGCTGGGATTTTGCGCGGCCTCGCGCATCGCGTCCGCGGCCTGAAGCTGCGCATACGTTTGCGGATCGAGCAAACCCCGGGCCCGCAACTCTTCAGCTGTGGTCTCCGATGGCACCAGGCTCGCAATGACAAAACTCTTGAGCTGCAACCCAATGGCTGCAAATTCATCGGCGGCCTTGGCACGCACGGCCGCACTCAGCTCATCCAGCAGACCTAAAATATCCTGCACCGTCGTGTATTGGCCTCGGAGTTCGCCCAACGTATCTGTCAGGGCGCGCAAAAGTCGACTGCGCAAGTCATTCTCAATGTCCACCGTGCGGAAGATGCCCCGCGTACCTACAATTTGGGTGACAAATTGCTGAGGATCCTGGACCTGGTAACTATAAACCCCATGCCCCTTAAGCAACAACCATCCCAAACCTACGCCAGGCGTCTGCACAGGGATGGGCTGTGGTGTGCCCCACTTGCGGTCCCGGAACTCGCGCATAGAAACAAAGTACACCTCAGCCGTGAAGGGGCTACGCCCATCGAACAAACGGCCTAAGGTCTCAACCAATAAAGGCACGTTCGCGGTGGTAATGACGTGTCGTCCCGGACCAAAAACGTCCAATGCCTTGCCATCACGGAAGAAGACCGCGGCTTGGGATTCCCGTACAATCAGCTGCGAACCCCAGCGAAAATATCCCGGCCCGACTTCCGGAATACGATGGACAATCTCATCCCGCATTTCGTCAGGATATTCAATAATGTCAAAAATCCGTGGCATGTTTCCCCTCCTTGCAGGAAAGGTTACGCGTCCTCAAGCGAATCCTCGTCATCCTCTGCGTTGGATGCGGTATCCTTTGAAGTCTCGTCCTGGGGCGAAACGTCTTCATCCGAGGGAGGTGGCGCTGCCTCGACGGTTTGTACATCTTCATCCGAGGTTGCGTCCACCTGCAGCAATACGTCCTTGCGATGCTCAAAGGTTGTCAGCAGATCTTGCGCCAAACGTTGCACCCGCGCGAGGATAGCACCAACATCCGGTGTACCAAGAGCGGCCTCAAGATCGTCAATGGCGCGGGCAATACGCTCGACCACATCCACCAAAGCGGCATCAAATTCGTACAAACGCTTGAGCTGCGCCTCGTTCACCTTAACCGCATCGAACAATCCCGCGTAACCATAGGACGCGGTGCGGATTTTATCGGCAGCTGCTTGCAGGCGGGTGATTACGGTCTCGACCTCATCGAGCCAACGGATCCCACCACTGCTCAGCAGGCGCCGCTGGATATCGGTTAGCCGTTGCACCTGCTCTTTCAGGCGTTGGGCCAAGGTGGTCCGCAGCAGCTTATCTGCCTCACGGCGTTTCTCGCGCGCTTTGTATCCCGCGTATCCGGGAATCCGTTGCGCGATCCGTTCGACCCAACTCTCCATGGATTCAAAGGCTTGCAAAAAATCCATACGAGCCTCCTCTCCCGCGAAATCGACGGGGCTTGGGGAAATTGTACCATGGCTAGATGGTTATCCCTGAAAGGTCAAACCCAGACGGGTGCAGGCAAAGCTCGTAGAAGCCCATGCCGCGGGCGGCGAAACCCGCCCGCTATCCTCGCCGTTCCATGCCCCGCGCGCCTCGCGCGTTGGGCTGAACTACCCGCGTGCAATTTTATGCAAACTAGCCGCAGGCTTCAGCCTGCGGCGGCGGTGCCAACGG
>JAADFA010000072.1 GCA_013153135.1 Chloroflexota bacterium | reverse complement strand
GCTTCAGCCCGCGGCGGCCGCGGCACGCGAGCGCGGCCATGGCCCCATGCCGCGAGCGGCGGAACTCGTCCGCTATCTTGGCTGTCGGCCGGGTATTCCCGCGCGTTGGGCTGGTCAGCCTACGCGCAATGTTATGCCAACTCGCCGCGGGCTTCCAACCCGCGGCGGGGCGGCACACGAGCGCGGCCTTGGCACGCGGGCTTCCAGTCCGCGGCGCCTCAACAACGGCGACAGGCCCATGCCGCCTCCCCCTCGCTTGGAGTTCGGGGATTGTCCAAACTTTTGTCCAGTCTTCAGGCCTTTCGCCGCTTGACATCTCTACCCTCGCGTGCGCCTCTCAGCATAGGCCTTACAGGCGCTGGGGAGGGGCGGGAGTATAATTCCTCATGCCATGAGCGCCAACGATAGCCTTGTACCTCTACATGACCCTTGGGAGGAACTCGAGGCCCGCATCCTGACGTGCCGTCGCTGTCCGCGCCTGGTCGCGTGGCGTGAAACCGTGGCCCGGGTGAAGCGCCGGGCGTACCGCGAGGAGACGTATTGGGGCCGTCCTGTGCCCGGTTTTGGCGATCGGCAGGGGCGGGTCTTGGTGGTTGGTCTCGCGCCCGGAGCCCATGGCGCGAATCGAACCGGGCGCATGTTTACGGGTGACGCGTCAGGTGCGTTTCTATATGCTGCGCTCTATCGGGCTGGTTTCGCGAACCAACCCACATCGCGGCATCGCGGGGATGGTTTGCGCTTGCGGGATATGTACATCACCGCGGTCGTGCGTTGTGTGCCCCCTAAGAACCGCCCGACGGCGGCGGAGATCCGTGCATGTGTACCATATTTAGCCGAAGAAATCCAGCTTATGCAGCCGAGGTTACGGGTTATTGTGGCTTTGGGACGCATTGCTTTTGATGGTGTGCGCCGCGCGTACGCAATTCTCGGTCAATCTTTGCCGCGCTGGCCGTTCGTACATGCCGCACGTTATGCCTTGGGCCCTGAAGGGCCTTATTTGATTGCCTCGTACCACCCAAGCCGCCAGAACACGCAGACTGGCCGGCTGACATCGGCCATGTTCGATCGTGTATGGCAGCAGGTTCGGGCCCTGTTGCCTGACCCGCCGCCGTTGCCCCCACAGGAGGACGTACATCATGAGCCTGAACGGTTGGATTGACCTGCGCTCGGATACGCTCACTCAGCCGACCGAGGCCATGCGTCGGGCTATGTATGAGGCTGAAGTGGGCGATGATGTGTATCGAGAAGACCCGACCGTCCGTCGCCTGGAAGCCTATGCCGCGGACCTGTTGGGCAAAGAGGCCGCGCTGTTCGTCACCTCGGGCACGCAAGGGAATCTGGCTGCGATGCTGGCCCATGCGGGCCGGGGTGATGAGGTTATCCTGGGAGACCGATCCCATATTCACATTTTCGAACAAGGCGGCATCGCGGCCTTGGGCGGGATTCACCCCCGACCCGTGCCGAATCAACCCGACGGCACACTGCGCCTGGAGGATATCGAAGCCGCCATCCGACCAGAGAATATTCATTTTCCTCGCTCGCGCGTGGTCGCGCTCGAGAATACGCATAACCTGTGCCATGGTTCGCCCCTATCTGTGCCCTATACCCGTGCGGTAGCCGATTTGGCCCATCGGCACGGGTTGCAATTGCATATCGATGGCGCACGATTATTTAATGCGGCCATCGCTCAGGGCATACCCGCACGCGCGTTGGCTGCCCCGGCCGATAGTGTGATGATTTCGCTGAGCAAAGGTTTGGCCGCGCCCGTGGGCTCGTTGCTCTTGGGGTCGCGGGCGTTCATTGAAGAGGCACGTCGCGCGCGCAAGGTTCTAGGCGGCGGCATGCGCCAAGCTGGAGTTATCGCGGCTGCAGGTTTGGTCGCGTTGACGCAGATGATCGATCGCTTGGCTGAGGACCACGTGCGAGCTCGTCGTCTTGCCGAGGCCTTGGCTACCATGCCTGGCCTGCGCGTGGACCTCGAACGCGTGAAAACCAACATTTTCTATGTCTACCTCGAGCCGCCCCGGGACGCCCACGCATATCGAGAGGCTTTGAAGGCACATGGTGTGCGGGTGTTGGCTATGGATGCGCACACTATCCGGGTGGTTACGCATTATCACATCACGGATGACGACATCACGCAGGCCATCCGCGCGTTCCGGGCGGCGCTGCACGACGCGTGATCCTCGTCGCGGGTTCGCAAGAGGGCAGGATGCTCGCGCCACGCGCCTAGGAGGGAGGCCATGCTTCAGGTTCAAGATGTGGTCGCGCTGGTGCCTATGCGACACCATAGTGAACGAGTTCCGGGCAAGAACTACCGTCCCCTCGCTGGGCGTCCGTTGTACACCTACATCCTGGAGACTTTGCTCGCGGTGCCTGAAATCCGGCTGGTTGTTGTCGATACAGATAGCCCTGTGATTCGCGAGGGGGTGCACGCGCGCTATCCTCAGGTGCTCGTGCTTGAACGACCGCCCCATTTGCGGGATGGACGCATCCCCATGAATGAGGTTTTGCGGCACGACGTACAGCAGGTTCCGGCCGCGTTCTACTTGCAGACCCACAGCACCAATCCGTTGCTGCGTCCAGAAACGGTGCGCCGCGCATTGCAGACCTTCTTCGCCCATTGGCCCGAATATGACTCCCTCTTTGGCGTGACCCGCTGGCAAACGCGGCTGTGGACCGCGGACGGAAAGCCCATCAACCACGATCCCGATGTGCTCTTGCGCACGCAAGACCTGCCGCCTGTGTATGAGGAAAACTCTACGCTATACATCTTCGACCGGGATGGCTTCTTGCGCCGGGGGAACCGCTTAGGCAAGCGACCGTTGCTCTTTGAAGTGCCACGCGAGGAAGCTATCGATATCGACGAGGAAGTAGACTTTCGCATGGCCGAGTGCTTGATGCAATGGCGTCAAAGGCAGGCAGGCCGCGCGTTATAATCCTTGACTGCTGCAAACCTAATCCCCTCAACGACGAGGCGTACGATGAACGAAAAACCGCTGGTTATTCTCGCGCATCCCATGCCAAAGGAATGGGTCGCACCCTTATATGAGCGTACGCGCGTGGTCGTTGGCCCTGATGGCGTGCCGGGCATTCATCCGAGCCTCGAGCCTTACTTCCCTGAGGTTGAGGGGCTCTTTACGTGGCTCACTGACCGGGTGGATGAGGCTTTGCTGGATCGAATGCCCCGGCTCAAGGTCATCAGCAACTACGCGGTGGGTGTCGATAACATTGATGTAGCCGCGTGTACCCGCCGCGGCATCCCTGTCGGGCACACGCCGGGGGTGCTCACCGACGCGGTCGCGGATTTAACGTGGGCGCTGATTTTAGCCGTGGCGCGGGGTATCTTCCCCGCAGCGCAGGATGCCCGCGAGGGCCGTTGGGGATTATGGCATGCAACGCGCTGGTTGGGCTATGACCTGGTCGGACGCACGTTGGGCATTGTGGGCATGGGACAGATTGGCCAAGCGGTCGCGCGACGCGCGGCCGGGTTTCAAATGCGGGTGTTGTACACCAGCCGCACGCCCAAACCCGCGATCGAGGCTGAACTCAACGCGCAGCGGGTGGATTTAGATACCTTGCTCGCGGCGAGCGATGTGGTCTCGTTGCACGTTCCGCTCACGCCCGAGACGCGCGGCCTCATCGGCGAAGCCCAGCTGCGGCGCATGAAGCCCACGGCTATTTTGATCAACATGGCTCGCGGCGCGGTGGTGGATACCGAAGCCCTGCTCCGCGCGTTGCGCGAAGGTTGGATCGCGGGCGCGGGCCTAGACGTCACCGATCCCGAGCCCTTGCCCGCGGATCATCCGTTGTACCAGCTGCCCAACGTGGTCATTACGCCGCATATTGGCTCCGCAACGTACGGTACTCGGCGGGCCATGGCCGAGCTCGCGGTAGAAAATTTGCTTGCGGGCCTGGAGGGGCGTCGACTCCCGCGGGTGGTGAATCCAGAGGTCTATGAACGCTGAGTTTTGGCGCCGTCTCTCGTGGCAAGAATGGCTCCTGTTCGCTGCGTTGCTGCTTAGCCTGTTTTTGGTTTGCGGCACGGGCGCGTGGTGGTTTTGGCAAGACAACCTCGCGCACGCGCAACACGTGCGGAGTCGCTGGTCACCCTTTGGCCGTGCGACGCCGGATTTGGCCACTTTCCTCACCGCATTGCCGACAGTTCCCTTTGAGCCAGCCGCACCGGTCGCGCCGTGGGATGGGCAGTCCCCTCTGGTCATGCTCCTTTTGGGAGTGGATGATCGGCCTTGGGTCGCGAACTGGGGCCCGCCGCGCAGCGATACGTTGGTCGTCTTAGTCTACGACCCGCAGCAGCCTCGTTTGGGCGTCCTTTCCTTGCCTCGAGATTTGATGGTTGATATTCCGGGTTGGCCCGCGTATCCCCAGAAGATCAACATGGCTTATCCCGCGGGTTTTGCCCAAGGCGGGCCTCATGCGGGCGCGCGCTACGCGGCCCAAGTTGTAGGTCAGCTGCTGGATATGTCCATCCCCTACTACGCGGTGGTCAATTATGCTGCCTTTGTGGAGGCCATCGATGCCATTGGCGGGGTCAAACTGGACGTGCCGCACCCCATGCTTTTGGATACGTACGATTTGACTACGGGCGCGTATAAGCCCGTTCGCTTGAAGGAAGGTCGCCAAACTTTAAACGGAACCCTCGCGTTGGCCTATGTGCGCTTCCGCGGGGATGAGTACGGCGATTTTGGGCGCATGGCCCGGCAGCAACAAGTCCTGTGGGCTGTGTACCAACGCTTGAAGGAGCCCTGGGTATGGGAGTACCTCCTGCCCCGGATACCCAGCCTGTACCAGAGCTTGCACAACGGCGTGTGGACCAACCTGCGCGCTCAGGACGTGGTGCGTTGGGGCTGGCAGCTCAAAGACCTGCCGAGTCGTAACATCCACATGGCGGTGGTCGACCAGAATCAAGCTCAGGCGCGTATGATCAATGGCGTATACGTCCTGGTGCCTGATGTGCAGGCCATCCGCGCGTTGCGCGATCAGGTGCTCTTTGGCCGTGGGGCCAGCGTTGCCGCAACGCGGCCCGCGCCCACGCGCGCAGTGACCGCGGCGCCGATGCCTGTGGCATCCCCCACACCGCAACCGCTGCCTCAAGGTCCACCCACCCCAACGCCGGACTGGTGGGCCATGGCCCAACAGGAACGCGCGCGCATTGGAATTTACAACGGCACCCAAACGCCGGGCCTAGCCTGCCGTACCGCAGCCTACTTGCGCCAATACGGTTTTTGGGTGGTGGATGTGGGCAACGCGACGCAGCGTTACGCCTCGTCCGCGATGGATGTGTGGAGCAGCAAGCCCGCGACGGTGCATTTGCTCCAGCTGCTTTTCCGGGTGCCGGACCACCGCCTGACCCACTGGCCGCCTCAGCCAGGGACGGTCGTGGATATCGCGGTGTACTTGGGCGAGGATTGGGCTCAGCACAACCCCATTCCGCCAGATGTGACGTGCGACGAGGCCACACCGACCCAAAGGTGAACCGAGAAGGAGGTGGTAATGCGCATGATACGTTGGTTCACCTTCATCGGTGTGGTGTTGTGGCTGGCCGCGTGCCGGGCCGAGACTACGGTGATTGACCCCAATGCCCAAGCGACCGCGCGCGCGTTACAAACCATTATCCCCGCGACTGCGACGCAACGCGCGGCCGCGCAACCGAACCCATACGCGCAACTGCAGACTGCCCAGGCCCAGGCCACGCGCATCGCGCAGGAGGCCCAAGCTACCCTTGCCCTTCGGCACACCCTTGAGGCCCAGTTTAACAACGCAACCTGGCAGGCCTTTGAGCCTGTCCGGGCGGCGTTGCCCTTCTATGGCATTGACCCGGATGTGGGTCGACCCGGCTGGCTGGTTCCCTACTATACGTTGCGCGCGGAAGGGTATCGAAGTCTGCAGATGGGCACACCGTACCCCGACACAGTGATGCAGGACGGCGTCTTGCACGCGCAAGTTACGTGGGATACCAAGTATGGCACCGCGGGGTGTGGCTTTTTCCTGCGCGCCAATGGTGATGATGTAAAGCCAAGCCACTACGTGGTCCTGTTCACCCGTATGGGGTACGGGTTCTTTAGTGTGTATAAAGACGGTCAGTTGGCGAACCTGCGCCTGCTCTGGGCTCGTTCTCAAGACCGCAAATTTGATTGGCACAACGGTGGAACCAATCAGTTCACTGTGGTCTTACAAGGACGCCGTATCGCGGTGTATTCCAATCGCACTTTGCTGCGCGAGTTTGACCCTAATGAGCCGCCCGTGCTGTACGTACCGCGCTTGAGCCCTCCGGTGAGCCACTTGTCGGATAATACCCCGGTTCCCCCTTTTCAACCTGACCCTGCTCCATCGCCGCCAGGCCCGGATGCTGACCCTGCCCAACGTCGCTGGTATCGTAATGCAATTTTGCCCTATATTGACAAGCTGCTCGGCCAGATGGATGACTACCTTGATTATCTCAATGAGCTCATCGCCCGGGAACCGGATGACGACCGTCGTCGCGCATTGCAAGCCTATCGTGAGCGTGTGCAACAAGAGCGGGATTTGACTTTACGCACTGTAGAAGCCGTACAGATATATGTGCAAGCTCCAGCCCAGGACCTCAACTTAGGTCCAGGGTTCGTTGGCTTTGTTGCTGCTGCCGAATCAGGTTATGCTGCTTGCACGTTCCGCGATGCCTGGTTGTGGATTTTAGACCCGCCTGCGCCCTAACGACCTCGTCTATGGAGATGGAGGCTTGGGATGTACACGATTTTGCTCTCCGCACCTTATATGATCCCAGAATACCCACGCTTTCGGCCCCTGTTTGAGGCATACGGCTTGCGCGTAATTATCCCACCGGTTAAAGAACGCCTGGAAGAAGAGGAATTGATGCAATATGCGGGCAAGATTGATGGAGCCATCTGTGGCGACGATCGATTTACCGCGCGCGTGCTCCAGGCCAGCGCGCCACGGCTTAAGGTTATCTCCAAATGGGGTACGGGGGTGGATTCCATTGATCGAGCCACGGCCGCGCGGTTGGGCATTCAGGTGCGCAATACGCCCAATGCGTTTACGGACCCGGTTGCGGATACGGTCTTGGGGTACATCTTGGCTTTCGCGCGAGGGTTGCCCTGGTTAGATCAGGCCATGAAAGCCGGTCGTTGGGAGAAGCGGGTTGGGTACGCGCTCAACGAGCGCACGTTGGGCGTCATCGGCGTGGGGAATATTGGCAAAGCGGTTCTGCGTCGCGCGCGAGCCTTCGGAATGCGCCTCCTCGGGAATGACATCCGGCCTATTGACCCCGCTTTTGTGCGTGAGGTAGGCGTTACTATGGTGCCTTTGGAGCGTCTGTTGGCGGAGTCCGACTTTATCAGCCTCAATTGCGATTTGAATCCGACCAGTTATCATCTGATTAATGCCGAAACCCTGGCCCATGTAAAGCCGGGTGCGGTTCTGATCAACACCGCACGCGGGCCCATCGTGGACGAAGTCGCGTTGGTGCAGGCTTTGCGGGATGGTCGGCTTGCAGGCGCCGCGCTGGACGTGTTCGAACAAGAACCTTTACCGCTGAATAGTCCCTTGCGTTCCATGCCTAACGTGCTCTTAGCGCCGCATAACGCGAACGCAAGCCCGCGCGCATGGGAGCGAGTGCATTGGAACACCTTGCGCAACTTGCTCGAAGGGCTGGGGTTGCCCACCGAAGACTTGCCCGCGTGGCAGCAACGCCTTGGGCGTTGAGGTTGTCTTGATCTATCTACGCCCATCTCCTCCCTGGGCCCTTAGGGCTCGTTCCGCTTCATGACTCGGGCCGACAGCAACGACCCTTCAGGGTACGATTTCGTCGGCATCCTTGGCTAGAGCATGCCCTCTCCCATCCTTTTGAAGAAAGGGTTTGATTTGGGCAACTGGCTGGGGCCGTATTTAGGGCGCGTGCTTGGTCGCGACATCATCGCGCCACATGAACACGCGCACGTCGCCCGCGCGGAACCGTTCGACCAGGCCCGCGGGCAAGTGCAAAGGCCCTTGGCAAAATGCGTGCTCGCGCGGCCCAACCAGCACGTGGGTCGCGCCGCGACGACGTAACAAATCGGCCTTGGCCCCTGGCGGCGCGGGATCACATAGCATCACCTGGATGAAGGCCAGCTCAGCCTTTGCGGGAACGGTTTCCATGGGATGGCCGTAGAACACCCGCCGCCCTGTAAACGCGGGGAGCATCGCGCCGCTCTCCGCGCCCGTGAGCACCAGGGCGGTGCGGGAGGTGTGCGTCCGTAGCCACTGCCACGCGGCCCATTCGTCCGCGCGCGCGTAGACCCGCGGCGAGTGGCTCAGGCTCTGATGTCCGACGGCAGCGACGAACACGAACAACGTAGGCCAGCCGAGGGCTTCCACCACATGCGCCCATCGTGAACGCGGCCAAAATCCCGCGGCGAGCCCAGCCCAGGGCACCACCCATCCCAGCAGAAAGCGGCGCTGCAGCGCGATGGGCAACGCGGCGAGCCCGGCTCCGACAACGAGCCAAAGCCCGAAGGTCAACATTGCCGCGCGGCTCGGCCAGCGCGCGGAGCCCGTGCGTTGGCCTCGAAGCCAGCCCCCAAGCACCAGCAGCACCCATGGCCCGAACGCGGCCAGGGTCATCCCCCAACCCGGCAGTGGGGTTTGGTTCTGCGCGTTCCATCCGGCTAGCACGGGGTCGTGGCGCACCACCCACCACACGTAGGCAGGATATGGCAATCCGGCGAGCGCGGTCGGTGCCCATGCCCGCAGCCACCCGCGCCATGAAAGCGCCCCCGTGTGCACGTGCCACGTCGCGCGGCCTAGGCGCACCGGCAGCGCGAGAGCCACCCCAAAGGGCGAGAGCAGGCTCAAGAACCCCGCAAGCCCAGCCTGAACCCACCCCGCGATCTCGACCGGCGCCATTAACACGAACAGCGCGGCCAAAGCCCACGGAAAGTGCGCGTTGGTGAACCCCGCAAGCCATGGATACCCTTCGGCAAGCCAAAGGTCCAGCGGCCCCTCAGGCCCCGCCCAAGGCAGCAGCAGGCCGCCAAAGCCGCTTCCGAGCAAAGCCCAGCGGAAGCCCCGCCGCGCGGCTGCGGCGTCGTCCGGATACACGCGGTCCATGAGCCATCTCAAGGCCATAACCATTGTGCCCGCGCCACTGAGCCGCGCGGCATGATAAACCCCCAATAGAGGCAGGTGCAACACCCGCGCGAGATGGCCCAGCGCGAGATGGAAGAGAAAGAGATAGGCCCCAGGCCCTGGATCGGCCGTGTAGGGTAGACGGAATCGCCAAGCCCCTGCATACCCTTGTTGCATTTTGGCTAAGTACGAAAAGCCATCCAGAGGGTTGAGTAACACCCCTAAAAAATGATCATCCCCTTGGAGAGCCCAGGCCAACCCATACGGCAGGGTCCACAAAGCCATAACCAGCCACACCGCGGGCTCACGCCACCAGGCTTGGCGCATGGTTCACCTCCTCCTCGTCACCGCGCTGTCGTGATTATAGCCGTCGGCCGCGGGTATAATCATGAACGTTGCCATCCTCAATTTCGCGAGGCGAGCCATGCCCGCTTATGAGCCCGTTATTGGCCTAGAAGTGCACGCGGAGCTGCAAACCCGCTCCAAAATGTTTTGCTCGTGCCCCGTGGTGGATTTGACCACTGCGGAGCCCAACACCGCAGTGTGTGAGGTGTGCGCGGGGATGCCCGGCACGCTGCCTGTGATCAACGAGCGCGCGGTCGAGTACGCGCTGCGGGTCGCGCTGGCTTTGGATTGTCAGATCCACCAGCAGAGTATCTTCGCGCGTAAAAATTATTTCTACCCAGACCTGCCAAAAGGGTATCAGATTTCTCAATACGAACTTCCCTTAGCCACCCAGGGGCGGTTGATTATTCGCACTTCGCAAGGCGAGCGCGCGGTCCGCATTCGCCGGGTACATTTAGAAGAAGACACGGGCAAGCTCACCCACGTGGAGCGCAACGGTGAGCGATATTCGCTCGTGGATCTCAACCGCGCAGGGGTTCCGCTGTTGGAGATCGTCTCGGAGCCCGATTTGCACTCGGTCGAAGAAGTACGTGCGTACGCGACGACCCTGCGCCAGTTGTTGCGCTATCTTGGGGTCAATTCGGGCGATATGCAAAAAGGCGTGATCCGTTTCGAGGCCAACGTCTCTGTGCGACCCGTAGGTAGCAATCAACTGGGCACGCGGGTGGAGATCAAAAACCTGAATAGCTTCCGCGCACTGGAGGAAAGCGTCGCGTACGAAATCGAGCGGCAGATCCGCATTTTGGAACGCGGGGGCCGTGTGGAGCAGCAGACCCTGGGGTGGGACGAGGCGCGGCGGGTGACTGTGCCCCAGCGTAGCAAGGAAGAAGCCCACGATTACCGTTACTTCCCTGAGCCCGATTTGCCCCCCCTGCTCATCGACGACGCCTGGTTGGAACGGGTGCGTCAAAGCCTGCCCGAGATGCCCTGGGCTCGGTATCGGCGCTTCCGCGAGGCATACGGCTTGTCCGAATACGACGCGGGCTTGTTGACCGCGGAGAAGGCGGTGGCCGATTTTTACGAAGCAGCTGTGGCCGCAAGCCAAGGGCAGGTGCCGCCAAAGATGGTGGCCAATTGGTTGCTGAGCGAAGTGTTCCGTTGGTTGAACGAGCACGGCAAATCCATCACCGAGCTCCCCTTTGATGCGAAGGCCTTTGCCGCGTTGCTGCGCGCGGTACATACCGGCGCGATCAATAAGAACACAGGCCAGAAGGTACTGGCTGAGATGTTCGCGACAGGACAGCACCCAGATCGCATCATTGAGGCCAAAGGGCTGCGCCAGATCTCGGATGCAGATCAAATCCAGGCGTGGGTCAATGAAGTGCTGGACGCGCACCCTAAGGAGGTTGCGAAGTACCTCGCGGGTAAAACCTCGGTGATCAACTGGCTCTTTGGGCAGGTGATGCGTCGCGCGCGCGGGCGAGCGAATCCACAGGCGGTGCGGCAGGCTCTGGAAGCCGCGCTCAAGCGCCGCGCCGACATCGCGGACTAGGATGGAGCCATGGGCGCACCTTGGTCGCGCCTCGCGTGGTGGGGTGGCCTCATCTGGGCGCTGGCCTTGGGGATGGCCGCGTGTCAGGCTCAGGTCGCGCCGGGTTCGCCCTCGCTGCCGTCGCCCACGGTTGCGCGGACCCCGTCCCTCGTCGCGCCCTCCCCAACGCCTCCATACGTGCCGTGCCAGGTGGTCGCGGCGCCAACGCCCGCTGAGAAGGGCCCCTTGCTCCCCACCGACCACTTCCGCGGGGATGCCAACGCAGCCGTTTGGGTGGTAGTCTACGGCGATTTTCAGAGCCCCGCGTACGCGGCCATGGCTCAACGGCTCGAGCGATTGCGTCAAGAGCGGCCACGCGAGATCGCGTGGGTCTTTCGCGCCTATCCCCTCGTGCCAGTGCACGACAAAGCCTTGCTCGCGGTGCAGATCGCCGAAGCCGCGGGATGGCAGGGCGCGTTTTGGCCTATGCACGATGTGTTGGTGCAACAGTGGGATGCTTGGCACGCGCTGCCTGTGGACGCGTTTTGGGATTGGGTGTTGAGCCAAGCGCGCGCGTTGGGCCTTGATGCCGAGCGCCTGCGTCGCGACGCGACCTCGCCCGAGGCCGAACGCCTGGCACGAGAGGCGTGGGAGCGGGGGCGCGCGGCAGGGTTGGTCAGCGTGCCTATTCTCTTCATCAACGGCGAACTTTACACCGGACCCCACGACGAGGCTTCGCTGCGAGCGGTTTTGGCATTGGAGGCATTATCCGCGCGCATGGTGACCGCGTGCCCACCACGGCGTCCGCCCGAACAGCTCCCTACGGCTGCCGTGTTCGCGACGGACCGGGGACGCTTCCGCGTGGCATTGCTCCCGGAGCAGAACCCAGACGGGGTGAACAGCTTTGTCTTCTTGGCGGAACGCGGTTGGTACGATGACACACCGGTCTATCGGGTGATACCTGGTCAGGCGGTTTACCTCGGCGACCCTTCGGGCACGGGCATGGGCCACGCGGGTTTCTTGTTCGCGGCCGCCCCAACGTCACCTGACCCTGAAGGCCCAGGGTGGGTCGTGTTGGATTGGGTGAGTCCGGGCATGGTCGATGGTCGCCTGGCCATTCGCTTGGGAACGACCAGCCCGCCCGCGCTGCGCGGGGCGCCGGTCATCGGTCGGGTGGTTGAAGGGCTGGACATCCTGCAGCGCCTGCCTGAATGGCGCCCTGAAGACCCCAACGGTCCTCCGCCTTTGTATGTATATCGTATTGAGTTGGATACGCGGTGAGCGCGTCGATGAATCGTGCCACGATGGGCGCGGGCCCTTTGCCGCCGAGGGCCTGCCTCTGCTCGGGTGCTCAATCTTTGTGGCCCTCTGAAGACCCGCGTCAGGCGGCATGTGCGAACGAACTGCGACGGCGCCGTAGGCCCCACAGAATGTAGCCGAGCAAGCCTAGCCCCAAAATCGTCCCAGCTATGGCAAGGATGAGCACGGCCGGCCCGCGTAAACCTGTGCTCCAGCTCAACAGGGCCAGCAGCGCTGGGCCCAAGGCCGCGTCCATCAACCCCCAACGCAGAGGGTTCCACGGTACTCCGGCCCAGCGATATCCCCAATAGAGCATAAGGGCCAGGGCTTCACTTGCCAGCGCAATGCCCCAGGCCATGTACACGGTTAGGTGAAAGACAGCCTCGGGGATGGCCAGGCCCGCGTGGGCTAAATAGCCGAAGAGCAAAACGGTCGCGGCCGCGTACACCGCGACCACGGGTACGATGGCAAAGACCAAGGGCGCGAACTGGGGCGGTGGGAGCCCAATGCTTAGCGCTCGACGAAAGAGAAAGATCAACGTGAGCGCGCCCAACATTCCCCCAACACCAAACGCACCTAACGCGATGATTTGTACCGCCGCGCGCCATCCTGGCGGAACATAGGGCGCTAAGGCCAGCCCCGGGAGCGCGAGCAGGCCAAAGGATAAAGTTGGAAGCACGTGCCCAAAGTGCAGCCGATTGAGCACACCGGGCTGCAGGAAGTTGAGCGCGACGAAGTGTAGGTGAAAAAAGAAGAGCATAAGGGCCAAAAGGCCCCAAACCGCAGCCATCGGTACCACCCCAATGGGACGCCCGAAGAGCTGCCCAATTACCCACGCGAGCGCGCTCCCGCTGGTGAGGAGCGCGGATAGGGCCGCGGGGAAGACCATAAGCGCGAGGTCATAGGGATAATCCAAACGCAGCACGCGGAAACGCCCCAAGAGAGGGTCGGCACTCGGAGGACCATCTCGGCTCCCAGGCACCCAGGCCAGGCGGTACGCGCGGTTGAGGCGCCACCAAGGCCGCAGGGCGCGCACGACCACCACGGCCGCGGCCAGCCAAATCCCCATCGCGAGCCAAAGCCACGCGCGCGTGCGGGTCATGTAGGCCAGGCCCAGACTTACGCCCGCCAAGAGCGCGAGCTCTAACCCGGCCAGCGCGTGCAGGAGCCGCTGCATCTCGGCTTCTTGCAAGGGCGCTGCATCTTCGGGTTCGGCCTCGAGGTCTTCTTTATCCGTGGCTTCAGGTTGAGGTGTTTCAACCAACGTGCGGTCTAGCGCTGATGCGAAACGCGCCTCCAACTCGGGCAGAACGTCCAACAAGGCCACTTTGAAAGCCTCTGCTGTGGGAAAGCGCTCTTCGGGATCTTTGGCCAGCCCACGGCGCACAATGCGACTCAAGGCCTCGGGCACTTCCGGCGCGAACGCGCGCGGGTCGGGGACCTCGGCCATGAGGTGGCCCTGGATGACCTCAGCCAATGAATCGCCTGTATAGGGTGGGCGTCCGGTGAGCATTTCGAACAAAACCGCGCTGAGCGCGTAAATATCTGCCCGGTGGTCGACCGGTTGTCCGCGTAGTTGTTCAGGTGCCATATAGAGCACAGTGCCGAGAATGGTGCCGGTTCGGGTATGGTGTTCAGAGCCACGCAGTAAGCGCGCTAAACCAAAATCCGTCAACACGGGCTCCCCTTGAGGCCGCAGCAAGATGTTCGCGGGTTTGATATCGCGGTGGACCATGCCTTGCTGGTGGGCATAATGCACTGCGTCAGCTAAGGGAATCATCAGGCGGACGGCTTCAAAGGGGGTCATGTGTTGGCCGGTTTGTCGCAGTCGATCGAGGCGCGCGCGCAGGCTCTCGCCGGGGATGTATTCCAGCACCATGTAATACAGTTCGCCTTCATGCGCGAAATCGTAGACTTGCACGATGTTGGGATGACGCAGCTGGGCCACCGCGCGCGCTTCGGCCTCGAACCGACGCAGGAAGTCAGGACGATTCGCGAGGTGGGGATGAATGATTTTGACCGCGACCACCCGGCGCAAGTTGTGATCAAAGGCCTTATATACCGTGGACGTCGCGCCTTCGCCCAAGAGGGCGAGGATTTCATAACGTCCTCCGAGCCGGTAGCCTTCCCATAAGCGAGCCATGGAACCGTCCTTGTTCAAGGGCTTGAAGTGGCCTTGAAATGAGTTGGTTGATCAAATGGAGTACGAGGTGACTATTCTGCAGTGAGCCCTATCTTTTTGGAGCGCGAAAGAGCCCTTGGTGTAACATCTTTCCGAAAGGCCCTATACCGCATCCGCATTCAAGATACTCGAAGCCGACGCGGGCTGGAACCCTGCGGCTAGGATAGCATGGCGTACGAATCGACCCAGCTCGGCGCGCGGCGGTGAAATTTGTAGCGGGCGGGTTTCGCCGCCCGCAGCCGCGGGCCAAGCGTGGGTTCAGCCGTCCGCGGTATGGGCTTCTTCTACAAGATAAGATTTGCCTGCGCCCCTTCGGTTCATTAACAAACACCGCGTGCCCAATTGTGTGATATCATTTTCCCTTTGGATAGGGTGCCTGCGCACCTTGGTGGGGAAAGCGTGATGGACTGGTTAGGTTTGCTCAGCGGCCTTCTGGTCGCGTCTGCAGTCGCGACGGCCTATTTGGCCTGGTTGGCTTGGTACCGGCGGTACGCGTTCCGCCGCGAATGGCCCTGGTTCGTATCGGCCGTGGGCATGGCCGCGCTGTGGGCCCTTGCCCAAGGACTCATCTTTGCACTCCGTGAGCCGCGATGGCTCCTCCCACTGGTCCTTGTGCGCAATATTGCAGCTGATTTTACGGCTATCACATTTTTGGGTCTAAATCTTATCGTTTGGTGGCCTGAACGGCGGACGTTGTGGCTGCGTTTAAGCCGTTTCTTGGGTGCATTTTATACGATTTTAGAGCTCATCCTTGTGCTCACATTTCCCTGGGAAGTGCGTTCGTTTCCGGTTGGGGGTGGTGTGTTTTACAAGGCCGAGATTCAAGGCCTCCATTGGGCCGTGCGACTGATTTGGTCCTTGGGGCCTTGGTTCGCGTTTTTGGTCGGATTGGGCCTTTTGGTCGCGCGGCTGTGGCCCATCGTCCGGCAAACTCACTGGGCGAAACGGACGTTGGCGTTGGTGTACTTTACCCTTATGTTGACCAGTGCCTTGGTGAGCATGTTCGCCGAAGGGCACACCGCGTTGGTCGCGTCCCTGGTCTTTAGCGGGTTCTTCTTCCCTTTTTTTGGCTTGCTTCTCAACACCATGTTTTCCCGCCTGCGCTTTGGGTTTATGGGGCCCCTTTCATATGAGACGGTCTCACGCGCCATTGACGAGGGTGTCCTGGTCTTCGACTTGTATGGCCAGTTGATTTGGTGGAATCCGGCCGCCCAACAGCTGCTCGCGTTGCATCCGCAAGATTACAAAGCCCAGGCGACTCAGGTCTTCGCCGCGATACCCGGGCTAAGCGAACATTTGCAGCAGGATAAGGAGCAGGACCTGCTTCGACATTTTTTATCTTGGCGCGATGCTCAAGGAAAGCAGCGTTTCGCGGAGGTATCTTGGCTCCCTATCCGTGAAATTGAGGAACGTCCATCGGGCTATTTGGCCATTTTTCATGACCTTACCTTAGAGCGGCGCCTACAGGAGGCTCTGCGGGTTCGGGTCGCGGTTCAAGAGTTTCTCAACCGATTGCTGCGTTTGCTTCTTGAAACCCGAACGCTGAACGAATTGCTTGACCAGGCTGCACGCCTCCTGGTGCACCCCATGGAGGGTGTGCAGATCCGCAACGCGGCCATTTGGGCTCGGCCCGACTTACGTGAGGAGGCTCTGGTATTGCGGGCCCAGCGGGGCAATTGGACTTGGCCTTTGCCCCAGCGCATCCCCTGGCCTCTGGAGGCACCTTGGGACGAAGCACGCTTTCGCGCCGCGCTGGGCCCCATCCCCCAGGATGCGTGCTATCTCGCCCCCTTGCGTTTGGGTGGGGATCGGGGCCGTTTGGTGGGCGTGGTATGTTTGGGCACGAACGTAGCCGATTTGGCTGAACCCATCCGCGATGCCTTGGGTTTTGCCACCAGACTGCTGGCGCATATGTTGCAACGGCGTTTGGAGGAAGAGCGCCTCCTGCAATTGCAACAAGTCTATGAAAGCATGCAAGAGGCTGTCCTTATCCTCAGCCCAGACGGCCACGTTATCGACGCGAATATTCGCGCGGAAACTCTTTTTGGCTATCCTGTTGAGGCCTTGTGGGATGGCTTGTTGACCGGGCATCGGGTACGTTTGGAGCCGGGCTTAGCCGACATTCTCCCTGAAATCAACGCGCGCGGGGAATGGTTTGGCTTGTGGCGTTTGTATACCGCAGATAACCCTGAACACGCGCGTGTGTTGGAGGCCAGCGCGGTCCGGGTGCGTTCGTTGTCTTCGCCCGATGAGGCTTACATTATCGTGGTCTTGCGGGATATCACCGAACGGCAACGGTTGCAAGAGGCATTGCAAGCTGAACGAGAACGCCTTTCGACCTTGTTGGATTTGGCGTACTTGTTCCTGCGCTCCGGCCTGAGCCCCGAGAAGTTGGGCTACCAAGTGTTGCGTTCGTCCCTGGAACTGACCCGAGCGCAGTGGGGTACGTTGTTCGTGCTGGATCAGCATGGGACTTTGGTGCGCACGTATACACCTGACGGGATGGCTGATGACCCGGCAACCCTCGAAGCGGCCGAGTATGTCTTGCGGCAGGGCGCGGCTGGGTACGCGCTGCGGCACCGCACGCCCCTGCTCATCCACGATACCCACAGCGACGAACGATGGCTTAATCTACATCGGGATAGGGATTGGCGCTCGGCCCTGGTGATGCCTTTGTTTTACCAGGACCAACCCGCGGGTGTGCTCACGCTGTTGCACCAAGAGCCGCATCATTTCACCCAGGCGCACATGGAAGTCATCGCGGCTGCGGCAGACCTTTTGGCCCTGAGCTTGCATAACGCGTTTTTGTATGAAGAGCTTTATCGCCTGAGCCGAGAACTCATGGAAGCCAAAGAGCGCGCGGAATCCTTACGACGACGTCAAGAGCAATTCTTCGCGAACCTTAGCCATGATATGCGCACACCTTTGCAGGCCATCTTGGGCCATTTGGAATTGCTCCGCATGGAATATGGCGAGACAGAAGCCCCCTGGCTGACAGACCTCCAAATGGTCGAGGATGCAGCCAAAGAACTTTACACAATGGTTAGCCAAATTCTGGAATACCGCCGTAGCCAGGCTTCGGATGAGGTGATTTTATCCGAGTTCCCGGTGCGCGACGTGGTGCAGTCCGTGGTCCACTTGGTCACGCCCCTCATTCGACGCAACGCGAATCGTTTGGTGGTTGAAGGCCCGCCTGACAACTTGACCATGTACTCTGATAAAGACAAAGTACGGCATATTTTGCTCAATTTGTTGGTGAACGCGGCCCGCTTCACCCGGGATGGGGTGGTGCGTTTGCGTGTCTGGCATGAGCAAACAGACGGCCAGGATGAGGTGGTGTTTGAAGTCGCGGACACGGGTATTGGCATCCCGGCCGACAAGCTGAACCGCATCTTCGAACCTTTTGAGCAAGTGGATCCGCAGCGTTCAGGCGGCACGGGATTGGGTTTGGCCATTGTAAAGGATTATGTGCAGCGTCTCGGCGGGGCCATCACCGTCGAGAGTGAACTGGGCCGCGGAAGCACGTTCACGGTGCGTTTGCCCCGTATCGTGCCCTCATCACCGAAGAACGGCAACGGTAACCTCGCGGCTTAGCGCGCCCGCTTTCGAGCCACAAGCCACGCGGCCAGCCAAATCCCCCCTAGGCTCGCGAACCAATCCGCGAAAGAAAACGCGCGTCGCGGCATAAGATATTGCACGGCTTCATCCATCCCGGCGAACGCGGAGAGCGCGAGGGCTACATGGGTCCACTTCGCGCGTGGCCAGGCCCAGACCACTACCGCGGCCATCAGTCCAAAAAGCGCTCCATGGCCGACTTTGTCCCCGCCTACCGCGTGAAGCCAACGGAGCCAAGGCTGTAACCAACCCATATTCGCTGCGGCGGAGATCCCGAGTACGACACCCACCGCAGCGGCCGCGGCGTACCGCCGTGGAAAGGTTCGCGTGCGCATCGCTTGCCCCTCCCTTGATGCTGGGTCAATTTCACACCAGCAGAAACGCGGCCTCGCTTCGCAAGATCTTACGAGCGCGCACGTGGTATGGCGCGGCGGTTTTTGATAATCTCCATAGATGACAAATGTCATCCGCTTGGTCTTGCCAAAATCCTTGACTATTCTTGGCAATGAATTTAAGATAGTCAAGAATCCAGCATCTCGACGAGGATAAGGGTAGATGCGTTTTTGGATCAATCGCCGAACCGATTATGCCATCCGAGTGATTTTGGGCTTGGCCAAATATCCTCCTGGGACGCGCATCGCAGCCCAACAGCTCAGCGAAGATATGTTGATTCCCTTATCCCTGCTTTATAGCCTGCTCAAGGACTTGATTCGCGCCAAGCTGGTTAAGACCTACCCCGGGCCTAAGGGTGGATTGGAGCTGGCCCGGCCCGCGGATCAAATTACCCTCCGTGACGTGATTGAAGCCATGGATCGCTTGCCCCAGGTATCGGAGTGTGTAACCGAGCCGGGGGTATGCCCCTTTGCCAATGCGTGTCCGGTTCGGCGCCGCTGGGCCCGCATTCACCGGCTGGTCTTGCGGGAATTGGAGCGTACCACTTTCGCAGATTTGGTGAAAGAAACAAAACAACCCTTTTCGACAGGGCGATGGGAAATCTCAACCGAGGTATGAACCGGGCATTTATCTGGATCACGCGAGGCGTATACACCTTTTTTGGTTTGGTGTTCGTTAGCGTGGTGGCCTTTAAAGTCTTTCAGCCTGTTCAGGTGCTGCCGCGTATTCGGCTCGGACCGGGATATTGGTTGCTGGATCAGGATGGCCAGCGCCTGACTAACGAAGATATGCGGGGCAAAGTGGTGTTGTATTCCTTTCTCTATACTCGTTGCCCTGGCGATTGTTATGGCATCGTCCCGCTATTGCAGAAGGTGCAGGTACAAGGGCCGCAGATTATGGGTGATATCCCCTTCGCTATTGTGACCATTACGCTCGACCCAGCGCACGATACGCCCGAGGTGCTCAAGGCGTACGCGCAACAGGTCGGTGCTCAACCTGGTCTGTGGTATTTCGCCACCCATCCCGACCCCAAACGCCTCAAACTCATCGTGGGCGCGGGGTTCGGCGTGTGGTACGAGCCCCAGCCCGATGGTTCGGTGCGCTTTGCTCCGCGCTATGTGCTGGTGGACGGCTGGGGTATTGTCCGGGGTGACTACAAATACGAAACCATCGCCTCGACCGAGGAGCGCATCCTGCGCCATCTCGGTGTGCTCGCGGAAGAAATCCAGAACAGCCAGGGTTCAGCTAAACTGGCCTATGAAGCAGCGCACTTTTTCCTCTGTTACGCACCCTAATCCCATCGGAGGAGCGGACCATATGCGTAACCGTACCTTCTGGCTCGGTTTTTTCGGTACGCTGCTGCTCGTCGGCCTCGGCTGGTGGGCGTGGGACCGTTTTCGCCCTTACGCCTTTCACGGTACAGTTTTGCAATCAAATGAGCCTGCGCCCGATTTCACCCTTATGTCTGCAGACGGACCAGTAAGCTTGAGCGATTTCCGCGGCAAGATCGTTTTGTTGTACTTCGGTTACACCTTCTGCCCCGATGTGTGTCCTACGACCTTGACCGAGCTCAAGCGGGCCATGGAGCTTTTGGGCGAGGACGCGGATCAAGTGCAGGTCATTATGGTCTCTGTTGATCCCGAACGAGATACCCCAGAAAAGATTCAAGAATATGTAGAGTACTTCTGGCCTACGTTCATCGGTGTGACCGGGACGCCGGAGCAGATCGCGGAGGTCGCAACCCAGTACGGCATTTACTACGAAAAACGCGAAGTGCCTGGCGCGACGGGCTACTTGATGGACCATACCGCGACGGTTACGGTCATTGACCGGGATGGTTACGTCAAGCTCATCTTCCCTTTTGGTACGCCGGGCGAAGATATCGCGGCGGACCTCAAATACCTCATTGAGCACTAGCGCGTGGTGAGGCCCCTGGTGGTTGGCCTCCTCCAGGGGCCTCTTCTGGTCCTACCTTGACCAATCTCATTCCTAACTTATGGAGGAGGTCCGGATGAAGCGATCACTTGGTTTCGTGCTCACCTTGTTCGCCTTGCTTGCCTTGGCCGCGTGCAGCGGTTCCAAGGCAGAAGGCCCCAAGATCGTCATCGAGAACGCGTGGGGACGACCTTCGCCAAAAGTAGCTACTGCGGGCGCGTTTTACATGACCATCCGCAACGAAGGCTCCGAAGATGACGCCCTCATCGGCGCAGATTCCGACGCATGCGGCACCATCGAACTGCACGAGTCATACATGAAAGAAGGTGGCGCGATGGGGATGCGGCCCGTGCCCGGCGGCAAGATCGTCATCCCCGCGGGGGAGACGGTGGAGCTCAAAATGGGCGGTTTACACATTATGTGCATTGATAAGCAAATCGACTTCCAGCCGGGCACGAAGGTGAAGTTGATTCTGCACTTTGAAAAGAGCGGCGACATCCCCATTGAGGTGGAGATTCGCAATCCCATGAAATAGTCCAGGAGGTGCGGTATGAGCGGCCATCATGAGGAAGAATTTGTCCCCCGCGGCACGTGGGTCATCGTCGGCATCTTTGTCGTTTTGTTGGTTCTGATTTGGGGCTCAATCTATTGGATGCTCCTCCAGTACGGCCCGACGGTCTAAACAGGAGGGAGGTGGTATGACCGCACACAGCACCCTGATTGACCGCCATGAGCGCCGATGGATCGCGATCAGCGCCGCGTTACTCGCGTCCTTCGCGGTGCTGATCGGCATCGCGGGTTTCGCGTTGGGCGTCCAGGTGCCAACTTTGGAACAGCGCGTGGACCCGGCTAAGTTGAACGAAGATCCCGTGTGGTCCCAGCCAGGCGTGCGGGAGATCGTGCCCGGTCGTAAATACGAGGTTTACATTATCGCGCAGACCTGGATGTTTGTCCCCCGGGAAATTGTTGTGCCCGCGGGCGCGAAGGTGACCTTCTACGTCACCAGCCGCGACATCCAGCACGGCTTTAAGGTCTTGGACACGGATCTGAACGTCCAGGTGATTCCGGGTTATGTAGGCAAATTGAGCTACACGTTCAAAGAGCCTGGTGAGTACAAGTTCATCTGCACTGAATACTGCGGCTTAGGTCACGCGGCCATGGCCGGTGTGATCAAGGTCGTTCCCCCCGAAGAGTATCAGAGCAGCCAATAGGAGGGAGGTGACGCATGGGCGAATACACGCTGACCCGGTCCGAGAAGCGCTTTATTGGATGGCACCTTTTCATCGCTATCTCGGCCCTCGCCATTGGTAGCTTCTACGGCCCAATGCAGGCCTTTAACTACGCGGGATGGAATTTTTACCCCACCCTCAAGAAGTGGCACATCGCGGAGAGCTACTACCAAGGCCTGACTTTGCACGGCGTCCTCAACGCGGTGGTCTGGACGACCTTCTTCATCACGGGCTTTCTTACTTTCAATATGATTTATGGCCTTAAACGGCCGCTGAAGTACCCCAAGCTCAATGCCCTGGGCTTTTGGATGATGGTGGTGGGCCTGGTGTTGACCGCGTACGCGATTTTGGCTAACCAGGCCAGCGTGCTTTACACTTTCTATCCACCTATGAAGGCATCCTGGATTTTCTACCTGGGCTTGGTCCTGTTGGTCGTCGGTAGTTGGATTGAGGGGTACGGCTTCTACTTTACGTTGCATCAGTGGAAGAAAGACAATCCGGGGGTCCGCACGCCGTTCATCGCGTTTGCAAGCGTCGCGACCATGGTGTTGTGGCAGCTCGCGACTTTAGGCGTGGCCATCGAAACGCTGTTTATGCTTCTGCCGTGGTCTTTGGGATGGCTGGAAGGTATCGATATCCAATTGGCCCGCACCTTCTTCTGGTGGTTCGGTCATCCCTTGGTTTACTTCTGGCTATTGCCGGCTTACATCTCCTGGTATGGCTACCTACCTAAGCAGGCCGGGGGCAAGCTGTTCAGCGATACCATGGCTCGTTTGGCCTTCTGGCTCTTCATTCTGCTCTCGGTACCTGTGGGCTTTCATCACCAATTCGTCGACCCAGGCGTCGCGCCGGGTTGGAAGTATATCCACGCGTTGCTCACCCTGTCCGTGGTCATCCCGTCCATGATGACTTTGTTCACGGTGGTGGCCTCGCTGGAATATGCGGGCATCAAGCGGGGCGGCAAGGGGCTGCTTGGTTGGCTGGCCAAGCTGCCGTGGGATGACCCCATTGTCGCGGCGCAACTTTTGGCTGGTTTGCTCTTCATCTTCGGCGGCATCGGCGGCGTGGTCAACGCGTCCTACAATACCAACCTTATCCTGCACAACACCGCGTGGGTGCCAGGCCACTTCCACCTGACTGTCTCCACTGCGGTGACCCTTACGTTCATGGGCATCTCCTACTGGCTCGTGCCCTATCTCACGGGGCGCGAGCTCTGTTGCCGCAAGGTCGCGCTGGCCCAGGTTTACCTGTGGGCCACGGGGATGGCCATCTTCTCCCAGGCCATGCACTCCCTGGGTCTGCTTGGCGCGCCGCGGCGTACGCCCTTGGGCGAGGCGCCTTACGTCCCGCCGGAGTGGAGTGGTCTCTTGTTGCGTGTTGGCATCGGTGGCATCTTCCTGCTGATCGCGGTGTACATGTACATCTGGATCATGGCCCACACCGCGTTCTTCGGCCGTAAGGCGGAGAAGCCCGTGGAGGTTCAGGTGGCCGAACCTATGCAAGACGTGCAGCTCACGCCTGAGTGGCTGGATGCCTGGAAACCCTGGATCGCGGGCGCGGTGGGCCTGATCCTCATCGCTTACACGCCGGTGCTCATGGAGCTGATCTCTCACATGGTGCCCGTGGCTGCGCCGAAGATGAAGCTGTGGTAACGTCCGACCTCGTCGCGTTGGGGGCGGCCCGGGTTCCGGGTCGCCCCCGCGCGTCGCCCTGAGGATGCTCCCATGACCGCGACGACCTCCCCCTCGCCTGAGTCCACGCTGCCTCCCGCGTGGCGTTCGTGGACCGCGCGCGTCCTTGCCCATCTGGACGCGTGGACCACACGGCTCGAAGCCCCCTTTGCCCGTTGGATTCGCGCACCGTGGGCCATACTCTTCTATCACACTGGTACATTAGCCCTGTGGAGCCTGATGCTCCTCGTGGTCTCGGGCATTTACCTTATGCTCTTCTATCACTTCGGCTTTACTGAGACCTACGCTTCCATCGCGCAAATTCAGAACAACATTGTGGGCCGGGTTATGCGCTCGGTCCACCGCTACGCGAGCGATTTTTTCCTGTTCTTTACGCTATTGCACGCGTGGCGCATGGCTGTGCAACGGCGTTTCCAGGGCCCGCGGTGGCTCGCGTGGGTCTCGGGTGTGGGTCTGGTGCTGCTCACGTTGATCATTGGCATCACGGGCTATTGGATGCTTGCAGATGACCGGGCTCAATGGTTGCATCAAGCGCTTATCCAAGACCTCAAAGCTTCGCCCGGTGGTCAGGCTATTATTGTGCATTATTTGCTTGAACATCCTGCGAATCGAGGTTGGGTATATCTGGTTACCTTGTTCTTCATCCATGTAGGCCTGGCCGCGGTCATGGGGCTCTTTTATTGGTGGCACGTCCTACGCCTCAACCATCGGCGTTGGTTCCCCCCTCGCTATTGGCTGTTGGTGCTGACCGGGCTATGGGTCGGGCTTGGTGCGGTGTGGCCAGTGGAGCTACGTCCCGCGTGGGATTTCACCGCGTGGCCGGAGCAAGTGCCGTGGGACGCGTGGTATTTGTTCCTAGTGCCCGTGTGGCTGCGATGGGGCGGCGCGCTGGCTTGGGGTATGGCCGTGCTGGCCTTTGTGTTGTGGGCCGCGTGGCCGTGGCTTTGGCCTGGCCCACAGCCCGAACCCGTGCGATATAACCCCGAGGCCTGCATTGGTTGCACTTTGTGCGCGCAGGATTGCCCCTATCGCGCGCTAGAGATGGTCCCGCGCGAACGGGACGGCAAAGGTCCCAAGCTCATCGCGCGCCTGAACGCCGTGCGCTGTGTGGGATGCGGCATTTGCGTCGGCAGCTGCCCCACCGACGCGCTCACCTTGGACCATCCAAGCCTAGACGAACTGCGCGCGCGTGTCCAACAGGCCGCCCAACCGGTGAATGGCGTCGCGCCGCGCGTCACCTTTGTGTGCTACCGTCACGTTCTGGCCAATCCAGATTTATGGGCCGGCCCGCTGCAGGCTGAGGGCCCTGCGGGTCCACGACCGGTGCATGTGGTGGCCGTGCCCTGCATCGGCGATCTGCATCCAGATGTGGTTGCGCTCGCGTGGGCATCGGGCGCGGCCGAGGTGCAGACCATTGGATGCCCGCCTGATGATTGCGTCAATCGCTGGGGCAACACGTGGCTCGAAGGGCGCCTGACCCGTACGCGCAAGCCCTGGTTACGTCGCAAATGGGCGGGTAAGCCATTGCGCATGGATTGGGTCGCGCCGAGTGAGGCCGCGCAGGTGGTGCGCGCGGCCATCGATGCCGTTGCGTCGGCTGAGCCCGAGCCGAACTCGTGGCGGGATCTACTTCGCCATCCTGCCGCGCAAAAGGCAGCCTTGGTCACCGTGGTGTTGGCCGGGCTCATCTTGGCCGTGGCTCACCTCCCCTATCGCGGCCCCGCGTGGGCTCATGAGCAAGGGTGGCTCGAAATCGCGTTTCGCCATCGCCCAGGCCTCACTATTGAGGAGGCGAGCGTGGTACAATCGGGGCCTGGCTCGCCGGGCGAAGTGCGGCTTGAGGTGTATATGGACGGCACATTGGTGCATCGGGATGTTCGTTCAGGCGATGTTTTAACCAGCGAGATGGCCTTCTTCGCTCAATGGACCGCAACGCCGGGGACGCATCACGTGCAGGTACGCCTCACTGACCCAGAATATACCTTCACCCTGCTGGATGAGACCGTCACAGTTCAGGCTGGTCAGGTACGCCGATGGTGGTTCCACGACTTGCGCACTCAAGGCGATCCAGAAATGGGGCGCAAGCTCTTCCTTGAGGAAGTCCCTGGCGTGAACGCGGGATGCCGCCTGTGCCATTCTCTGGAGCCCGGTGTCCAGCTTGTGGGGCCTTCCCTGGCGGGCATCGGCACGCGTGCGGCCACGCGCGTGCCGGGTATGACCGCGGAAGAATACCTCTATCAGTCCATCGTAGATCCGGATGCGTACGTGGTGCCCGGGTATCCCGCGGGGCTTATGCCGCCCGACGCCCGGGAACGCCTCACTGAGGAGCAGATCCAAGATTTGGTCGCTTTCCTCCTGACGTTGACGGAGGAAGGGACTCCAACCCCGACGCCAAAGTAGGACACGAAACGCGTGTCAAAATCCTTTGGATTAGGAGGATGTTGCCATGACTCGCAAGCGTTGGTTCGCGCTGTTCGCGTTGTTGGTGCTCTTCGCCCTCGCGTTGGCGGCCTGTGGCGGTTCGACTGAATCGGCCGCGACTCAGGCACCTGCGCAACAGGAAGAGGCCGCGCCCAAAGCCGAAGAGCCTAAGGAAGAGGCTACCGAAGAAGCTCCGGAGGCTGGTGGCGAGGAGGACCTTGTCAAAAAGGGTGAAGAGCTCTTCAACCAAAACCCCTTGGGCGCGAACGCGGGCTGTGTAACCTGCCATTCCATTGAGCCCGGTGTGCAATTGGTGGGGCCATCCTTGGCGGGTATCGCCACCACCGCGGCCGAGCGGGTGCCGGGCATGAGCGCGGAAGAGTACATCCGCCAATCCATCGTGGATCCAAACGCGTATATTGTGGAGGGCTTTCCCGAGGGGCTTATGCCTTCCTACAGTGATCTCCCGCCGGAGCAAATTGATGCGCTCGTCGCGTATCTCATGACGCTTAAATAAACGGCCGTCCCCCTCCACGCGCCAACGCCCCCGCGAGTACCGCGGGGGCGTTTTTCGTTGTGGTCGAAAAAGGAACTTATTCTACGAACAAAGGAATTACGCGGAATTGGGTGACATCCACCAGACCCTTGTCTGAGATGCGCAACTCAGGGATGACCACCAAGGCCAGCAAGCTGAGCTGCATGTTTGCGTCCTCCATCTCGCAACCGCACGCGCGGAACCCTTCCAGCACGCGACGGGCTTTATCTGCCACGACCTCGGCCCGTTCAGTGGACATCAACCCCGCGATGGGCAGCTCCACCAGGCCAATGACCTCGCCGTCCTTGACCACGACCTGGCCGCCGCCCACCTCGATGAGCTTATTCGCGGCCACGGCCATGCTTTCATCGTCCGTGCCGACGACCAGCAAGTTGTGGCTATCGTGGGCCACGGTGGACGCGACCGCACATTTGCCCCGAAAGCCAAAACCGTGCACCAGACCCCGTTGGATGACGCCGGTGTTGTGATGACGTTCAATCAGCGCGACCTTGGCCACGTCAAAATCTTCGTTGGCCATTACTTCCCCTTGGTGGATGGGGAGCTCCATGACCAGGTGCTTGGTGGGTGCCTGTCCCTCGACCACGCCGATGACATTGGCGCGCACCCAGCCCTGCTGCGCGGGCGCGGGAATGCGAAAGTCTTCGGCCGTCAACGGTCGGGGTACTCGGACGGACTGTTTGGCCCAGTCGGGGTAGGTGTAGGGTGGCAGGTCCGCGATCCAGCGACCTTCCTCCGCGAGCCACTTGCCCTTGGCCATGACCCGCACCGCGCGGAAGTTGGCCAAATCTGGTACGAGCAAGATGTCGGCATAGCGGCCGGGTGCGAGCATGCCCACGTCTCGATGCACGCCGAAGTGTTCCGCGGTATTTATCGTCGCCATCTGAATCGCGACGATAGGCGGCACGCCATGCCGGATGGCCTCGCGCACCACGCGGTCCATGTGCCCTTCATGCACCAGCGTACCCGCGTGGCAATCGTCGGTGCACAGCAAGAAGTGTCGCGGGTCTAGGCCATGCTCGGTAATCGCGACCACTTGCGCGGCCACATCCCGCCAACCCGAGCCCAGGCGCAGCATGGCCTTCATGCCTTGGCGTACCCGAGCGATGGCGTCTTCCGCGCGTGTGCCTTCGTGATCGTCTTCAGGCCCGCCCGCGGCATATGCATGGAAGGGCAAACCCAGATCGGGCGAGGCATAATGCCCGCCAATGACCTTACCCGCCATTGCGGTGTAGGCCATCTCGTCCAGCATTTTTTCATCGCCAGCGATCACGCCAGGGAAGTTCATCATCTCGCCCAGGCCGATGATGCCGTCCCACGTCATGGCCTCGGCCACGTCTTCGGGTGTGATGGTCGCGCCGGGGGTTTCGAGCCCTGGCGCGGAAGGAACGCACGACGGCACTTGGACCCACACGTGGATAGGTTGTACCTGAGCTTCGTCCACCATCAGACGCACGCCTTTGAGGCCGAACACGTTGGCGATTTCGTGCGGGTCCACGAACATGCCCGTGGTACCCCAGGGGACCACCGCACGCACAAATTCGGTGACCGTGACCATACCCGATTCGATGTGCATATGCGCGTCCAGGAGGCCGGGCACCAAATACATGCCCTCCGCGTCGAACACCTGGGTTTGTTCACCAATGGTGTGGGACGCGTCCGGGCCGATATACGCGATGCGCTCCCCTTTGATCGCGATGTCGGTGCCGGGTAAGACCTCACCAGACTGCACGCTCACCCAACGCCCATTGCGGATGACCACATCCGCAGGCGCGCGGCCCATGGCGACGTCAATCAGCGCTTTGCGCCAAACGCTCCACGCAAGCATTGCTGACTCCTTCTCTATAAAGACTCCGCGCCAACTCCGTGGCGCGGTTGCCCTTTACTCTAAATCGCCCGACCGCCCCTGTCAAGTGAGACCACGCCTGAAGTCTCTGGATAAGAGTTTGGACAAGTCGGGGAGGTTAGAAAAAGCGAGCTTCCAAGTGGATTCCAGAAAATCCTAAATTCTATCTCAAGGAGGCTCGCCACGCTCAAGTTTGTCCCATAAAGCGAAATTTTTATCCAGCTTGGTGCCCACCCAGCGCCTATTGCCATTGCTGAGTGAAGTCCTGCAACGATCCTGGAGGCAGGTTCCGCGCGCTGGAGTGAGATCGCCCGTAAGATGCGCGGGAACAAAGCCACGGCCTGTAAGTGCCTCCAGCGTCTGGTGGATCGCTTCGGCCCCTACTCATTCATCTGGTTGGGTGCAGATGCCCTTAGTGGTGTTGCCCTATGCCGTTACCCTGTTGGCGGGTAAGTTGTTGCGGGATGCTCTTTAGGGAAGGTTTGCCGGAAGAGCGGCTGCTTGGATTTATATGCTATAATTTTAGCAAGATAGCTGAGTTGCACAAGCACGCAAGCTAACGAAAAGGATTTCGGCTGCCCACGAGCCTTAAGGAGTGGGCAAAAGGATTGGCATTAGCGATGTTCTAGGCCGCGTCCTCGGCATCGAGTGATGAGGTCAGCGGCGGCAGCGTTTGGAGAAGTTCTTGCAGCGCAAGCACATGTTCTCGAAACGCTTGTGCGCCGCGTTCCGTTAGGCGAATGTAGGTTCGTGGACGCCGTTGGACAAAGGTTTTGCGCACTTCAACGTAGCCTGCTTCTTCGAGTTTGCGCAGATGACTGCCGAGATTCCCTGGTGTGAAGCCCAGCGCTCTTTGTAACAAGCCGAACTCCACCTCGCGCTCGGGCCCTAACGCACTCAACGCTGCCATAATACGCAAGCGCGCGGGTTGGTGAATGAGTGGATCAAAACGGGCCACAGCTCCCCCCGTGACGCAATGCCTTTATTCCGACGTCCAAGCCATGCGGACGTAGAACCCCGCAGCAATGAGTATGCCGCCTCCCAGCCAACCCATCACCAAGCTATCCCACGGTGCAGGAAGCCAGGCGCTTGCAAGCAACGCCGCGCTGGTTACCAGGCCCATCCAAATGAAGGCTTTGGTTCGTAGCCAAATCCCCATGATGACGTAACCCAACATGGCCTGGAGCCCAATGAAACGCCCAATGGTTGCCTCGTCCGTAGGATGTACGAGGTTGAGGAGCACTACCGTGTATACCAGCCAGGCGAGCCAAAACGCGCCAATTTGAGGGCCAAGCGCACCCACGGGTAGATGCTGATGCCGATAATACCACCCCAGGGCAAAGGACACGAGAATACCCACCACATTCAGCCCCGTCCATACCAACGGAGCTGTTTGAGGGGCCAAAACCTCCATGGTAAATCCCAGGACCCAAATCGTACCCCAAAGCACGGGGTAGATCCATAGTACGCTCTGTGCAAACGCCCGTCGCATCTGCCATGCAGCCTCCTCGACCAGGGCCAAAGCGTCGCGTGCTTCTCGTGGGTCCAACCTTGTTGCCATGATTCCCTCCTGTAGAAGTCTCTGCTATACAGTATACTCTGCAGTGCAGAGTATAACGCACGTCGCCTACGCCTACAAGGGACAAAGCCTCGGCTCCCATGCAGAAGTGACAACCATCACCTGAGACTATGTGCTTCGGGGCGCCTCTACGGATTTGTTCCTTTCCGCTGAAGATCAAATCCGGGCAATGGTATAACATCCAAACAAAAGCCGAAGCCTTTACAAAACAACCAAAGGAGGACAACATGACGCCTGAATCTCGCGATATGCCTTCACTCCCGCAGCGAGTACTCCCGAGCCTCTTTACCACGGCTAACCTATTGGCTGGTTTCATCGCGTTGGTCGCCGCGGTTGAAGGACGCTACGCGCTCGCAGCCGGGGCCATTTTCGCTGGCATGGCTTTCGACATCTTAGATGGCCAAATGGCGCGTATGGTCGGCCTCGCGAGCACCTTCGGCGTGGAATACGATTCTTTAGCCGATGTCATTACCTTCGGCGTTGCACCAAGCCTGTTGGCTTACATTAGTTTGCTTCGACCGTTTGGACGTTATGGATGGCTTGGGGGCTTCCTGTTTGTGGTTGCAGCCGCGCTGCGCCTCGCGCGGTTCAACGCGCAAACCCTGCGTGCGGAAGCGGAGGACGAGCCTCCTCTTCCATACTTTGAGGGCCTGCCCACCCCTGCGGCAGCGGGTACGGTCGCGGGGCTTGTGCTTTTTGCGGTCACGCGTCCCCATCCCCCTCAGGTGATGGCTTGGATTGTCCTGTTCGCCATGTACATCCTCGCGGCTCTTAAAGTCAGCCGTGTGCCTTATGGGCATATGAAACACGTGGACCTTCGCTCTTACGGACTCATGCGGCTGATTGCGGCCTTCGCGGCCTTACTTGCTTTCATCATTGCAGTTCCTACCATCGCGTTACCCGTGCTTTTTGTCGGCTATACCCTTTCCGGTCCTATCCGCCTGGGGTTCCAAAAGCTTCGACAGCTAACACGACGTTCGCTCGAGCGTTAAGGCCTTGTGCTACAATCAAAGCGCGGCCTTGCCGCGAGTTCATCCAGGGGCGAGAACTTATGGCGGCCCTTCCTCCTACGGAGATACCTGAGCCGGATTGGACGCGCGCCGAAGACACATTGCGCGCGCTCACCGAAGCCGTCGCGGTTTCAGGCGACGAGACCGCGGTACGCGAGGTTGTGCTCGCAGCCTTGCGTGAGCAAGGTTGGGACTGGGAGGTCGATACCCTGGGTAACGTGATTGCCCATCGCGCGGGCCAGGCCCATCCCGACGCCGCGCCGCGCGTCCTGCTAGCGGCGCACATGGATGAGGTTGGCCTCATGTTATTGCCTGGCGATAAGGATGGCTGGTATCGCGTGCGACCGGTGGGCGGGCTCTGGCCCCAGGATGGGTTGGGGCAGGCCTTTTGGATTGGGCCAGAGCGCGTCCTGGGCGTTATTGGCCTCCCGCCGGTACATCTTCACAAAGGCAAGGCCGCGTACCCCGACTGGGACGACCTGCGCCTGGATGTAGGGCCCCGGCCCCAAGGACCTGTTGCGGCGGGGATGCGCGCGGCCTTTGCTACGCCCTTCCGCCGCGAAGGCGACGCGATTTTTGCCAAGGCCCTAGATGACCGGGTTGGGGTCGCACTGCTGCTCATGCTGTTAGCCTACGTCCCTGAGCACCTGGATGTATGGTTTGCATTCACCGTACAGGAAGAAGTTGGCTTGCGCGGTGCGCGCGTGGTTGCCCATCGCCTCGCCCCCGATGTT
>JAADFA010000130.1 GCA_013153135.1 Chloroflexota bacterium | reverse complement strand
GGTCTCGCCCCTGTTCCACGTGGAGAACATCCGCGCGCCGCTGCTCATCGGCCAGGGCGCGAACGACCCGCGGGTCAAGCGCACCGAGAGCCTGCAAATCGTTGAGGCTATGCGCCAGGCGGGCAAAGAGGTCGAGTATGTTGAATATCCCGACGAGGGTCACGGCTTCTTCAAGCCCGAGAACCGGCTGGATTTCTATCGCCGGGCCGAGCGCTTCTTGGCCAAACATCTGGGCGGCCGTACCGAGGCTTAAGTTAATGCTCGGGGGCTGGCCTCGCAACACCATACTATCATGCTCGCGCGTGGGGGCTCACGTTCTTTGCCGCGCCGAAGTGGGCCATGAGCCCTGCGGGCGGGATTAGCCCGGGGGTTTGTGCTCGCTCCTCGTTTGGAAGAGCCTCTATTACGCGCGCGATTTGGCAACGCTTGTGAGACGTGGGCTCGAAGTGTGCCGCGATTTGTCAGGTGGCCCGGGCTTCGCGCGGCGCGTCCATCCTTAGAAGAACGCGTGAACAACGCTATTCGGCTCTATCTCTTGGTAAAATAAGACACGTACCTATGGCAGGAGCAGAGGCATGATATTCTGGCTGATTCGGCTCATCAATTTTGCCACGTCCGCGTTTGAACTTTTCTTGGTCGTCTACGTGGTGACGACCCTTATCTTTGCCCCATGGCATCCGGTTCGACGGGCGTTGGCGCGATTTTTCGAGCCCATCCTGGCACCCATTCGGCGGCACGTGCCGACGGTTGGAATATTTGATTTTAGCCCGTTGGTGCTAATCTTGCTCGTTGAGGTTGTCAGGAATGTGCTCATTCAGGTGTTGTTAGTCTTTGTGTAGGAGTGATGCGATGAACTGGCGCAAGCGCAAGTTCCACTTTCACAACGGTCGTGGTGGTACCGCGTTAACGGTTCGCGTTGTGCCGCGAGCTTCACGGAATGAAATCGCTGAAATTATGCCAGATGGCACGTTGCGCATCCGGCTTACCGCGCCGCCGGTGGACCAGAAGGCGAACGAGGCCCTGATTGAGTTCCTGGCCGAGATTTTAGGGGTTGCCCGTTCCAAGATCGAAATCGTTGCGGGGCATAACAGTCGCCAAAAATTGGTCTCCATCTTGGATATTTCGCCGCAAGAAGCCGAAGCGCGCATTTTCGCGGCCTATCAAAAGGGTCTGGCATGAAGTATGTCCTTCGAGGGCTTGTCCGCGTTTGGGCGTCGTCCCTTAGATGCGACGGGTATTCTTTTGGCTGCCGACGCGCGGGAGGGGCGGACCACCTACGCGCATGATGTGATCTGGCGGTTGCGAGCCCAGCCTGGTTTCAAAGGCGGGCTCATTTTTGAAACTCAAGCCGGGTTACGGGTGCAATCGTGGCGCCTCTATCCCCGGTTCCATTTGCCTCAACAGGCCCCGTTGCAGGCACCGGACCATTTCGCCCAGGGGCCTGTCCTGTATCGTTACACCCCCAATTACGCAGCCTTGGTTTACGAACCTTTGCCTGGTCTGCGGGTTCAGGCTGAGTACTATATCTTCGCTTCCCACGGCGCGATGGGCCGCCTCGCGTTTGTCAACCTGGGGCCCCATACCGTGCGCTTGACCTTTGCCTGGGTCGCGGATTTGCTCCCCTTAGAGCCGGACGATCAACCCTTTGCCCCACAGCGACGTGGAGGGCTGGTTTTTTTGCAAGCGCGGCTCGGGTCTTACGTCCCTGTGCTTTTTCTTACGGGTGGACCTGAAGGCGTAGACGCGTCGCCGCCTGCGTTGAGCTTGCCCATCGCGCTGGCGGGCGGACAATCGCGGCGTTTGGTGTGGACCCTGGTGTTGACCCAAGACGAAGAAGAAAGCCTGCGCCAGGCTCGCCGTTGGGCCGCTCAGCCCTGGGATGCCATCCGCGCGCGGCTGGAGTTGTGGGACGCGCGGACCGTGCACGTGGCCTTTCCGGATAACCCTTCGCGCTCGTGGTTGGCCCTACGCGGGCGTAACACCGCGCTACGCTTGCTCATGGGTCCGACATCAGCTCTGCCGCGTCCGTTTCTTGTGCGGCGGCGCAACCCTGAACATGGCTATTCGCCCAGCGGTACGGGCCGCGATTACGGTGTGGACTGGAGCGGCCTGACCCCTAGCGAAGCCTGGTACGCGGCTGTCGCGTATTGGCTGACGTCCAGCCCCGAGACCGTCGCGGGCTGGGTGGAGAATTACCTCACTACCGCGGACGAAGCCACCGGCTTCATTGACGGCCGTCCGGGCTTAGGAGGACAGCGGGGCCGTTTCCTCGCGTCGCCTTTGTTGGTCGACCTGGCCTGGCGCGCGTATCAAGCGACCGAGGATCGAACCTTCGCGCGCCGCGTGTACGGCCCGCTGGCCCGCTTTCTCGCGCGCTGGCTTGAGCCCGAGGAGGACGCGGACCAAGACGGTTGGCCTGAGTGGCGCCATGGCTTGCAGATGGGGCTGCCTCCCTTCCCCTTGAGCGCGGGGTGGCTGCCGGGTTCGCCGGGCGTGGATTTGCGGGTCGTTGAGAATCCGGCCCTGCTCGCATTTTTGGACCGTGCGTACCATCGACTGACCCAGCTGGCCCAAGTCGCGGGTGTGGCCCCGCCGCCTGCAGTTGAAGCCCGTCGTGCCGCCTGGCGTGAGGCCTTGCAAGAGATGTGGTCTCCGCAGCGGGGCTATGCTCTCAATCGCGATCGGGACGCTCACATCAGCCCCCCTGGTCGGGTGATCGCACGCGGTCGGGGCTCAGATCGGCTGGATCTCGACCTCACCTTTCCTGTAGCCCTGCGCGTGGTGGTGCAGCTCGAAAGCACGTCTACCATTCCGCGCGCCGCGCGTGTAACGGTGACTGGTCGCGACCACCGGGGCCGCATGGCCAAGTGGGTTTTGGAAGGTCAGCAGTGGCGTTGGTATGGTGAGCATGGTTTCGGAACCGGTCCCGTGCCCATGCGCGAACTGCATCGCGTGGTGATCGAAGACGTGGACCGTGGGGTGCGTTGGCGAGTGGTCGCGCCTGACTGGAGCTGGGGTGACATCACTTTGTTGGCTCCCTTGTGGGCTGAGATGCTGACACCCGAGCAAGCCCGTACGATGGTGCAACGGGCCATTCTTCCGGCCCAACGTTTCGGCCATCCGTGGGGATTGCCCGTGTTGGCCGGACAGCGCAGCGATGCCCCTGAGGCTTGGCGCGGGGTATGGCCCTTCTGGAACGCGCTGGTCGTCGAGGGCTTGATGGCATATGGCTTTTGGGATGAAGCTGTGGCCCTGCTTCAGCGCTGGTTGGATGCCCAGACGCGGCTTTTGGACGAGCACGGATGGCTGTATGAGGTCTATCATGCCGACACGGGCCAACCCTTGGACGGACCGGAAGGCTTGTACGGCGTACCGCCCTTGGGTTTGGTATTACGCGCGGCAGGGGTACAGGTTGCGCCACGGCGCATCACCTTGACCGGCCCCTTCCGCTGGGCTGAGCCCCTCACGGTGCGCCTGGCTGGCTGGACGTTGACTCGTTCGGCTGACGGGGTCCAGGTGTATGGCCCGGGCGAGGCGCACCTCCGTTTGCCCGCCGAGGCCCTGGGCTACGCCCAGTGGCTGCGTGGGACGTGGCAGTGGGTGCCGGCCTCACCGCCGGACGCTGCATAGGACCCAAATATAAGGTCAGGAGCCATGGAACAGACGTCCTTTGTTGAGGTTGAGATTGCGGTTATTGGCCTGTTGGTTCTAGCTATCTTTGTGGGCATTGTGACCAAACGCCTGCGTGTGCCCTACACCGTGGGCTTGGTGCTGTTTGGCCTGGCTATTACACCTCTTACGCACTGGCAGGTCGATCTGGGCGGCGAGGTTATCTTAGCCTTGTTGGTGCCCCCCTTGGTCTTTGAAGCTGCATTCCACATTAAATTTGAGCAGCTGCTGCGGGACCTGGGCCTGATTTTACTTCTGGCCGTGCCGGGTGTGCTACTCACCACGTGGATGGTGGGGTGGTTGCTCTCGGTGAGCATGCCTGGCCTAAGCCTGCCCTTGGCCTTGGTCTTTGGCGCGCTCGTCTCTGCCACTGACCCCGTTGCGGTGGTCGCGTTGTTCCGTGCCCTGGGCGCGCCCAAACGCCTCCAAATTTTGCTTGAGGGCGAGAGCCTGTTCAACGACGGCACGGCCATTGTCGTCTTCAACCTGGTTTTGGCGCAGGCCCTGGCCGGGCAAGGGAGCCTCGATTTGGGCACGGCCGTGGTGCAGTTCATCGAAGTCGCGGGGGGTGGGCTCTTCATTGGGCTCGCGTTGGGCTTGTTGGTTTCCGCGGTCATTCATCGGGTGGACGATCACCTCATTGAGACCACTCTGACCACGGTGCTGGCCTACGGCGCCTATTTGGTCGCGGAGCACTTCTTCCATGTGAGCGGCGTGTTGGCTGTGGTGATGGCTGGCCTTGTGAACGGCAACGTGGGGCCTAAGGGTATGTCGCCCACCACACGGCTGACGTTGCTGAACTTTTGGGAGTACGCGGCCTTTTTGGCCAATACGTTCGTCTTCTTGCTCATTGGCCTACAGGTCGATTTGCCTCTCATGTGGGCTCACCGTTGGGAAGTGTTGCAGGCCATCGCCGCGGTCTTGCTCACCCGCTTCCTTTTGGTTTTTGGCTTGAGCTTGTTCTACCGACGTGCTTTACCGGTCCGCTGGGCCGCGGTGCTGTTCTGGGGAGGGCTGCGTGGCGCCATCTCCCTGGCTTTGGCCTTGGGTTTGCCATACGAGCTGGGGCCCGCGCGTGGCACCTTGCAAGCCCTGGCTTTCGGTGTGGTCTTGTTTACCTTGCTCGTCCAGGGCCTGACCATCCAGCCTTTGATTCGATATTTGGGCCTGGTCGGCCACGCGGAAGAGGAAGAGGAGTTTCTGCGCTTGCGCGGCCGTCTGCACGCGGCCCGGGCCGCGTTTGAACGTATCCGGTCCCTTTATGAACGGGGGCTGCTTACCGAAGCGACCTATCGCGTCATTCGGCCCGTCCTGGAGCAACGGCAGCATCGATTGCAGCGCGCGTTGGAAGAGCTCCTCAACCGCAACCCCACCCTGGGCATGGAGGAGCTGCACCTGGCTCAGCAAGAAGCGTTGCAAGCCCAGCGCATGGCCCTGCACGATTTGTTCATCGCGGGTTTGGTGCCCGAGGACGTGTACGCAACCCTCATCAGCGAGCTCGATCAGGCGTTGGTGGAGCAAGACGTCCCGCCGTGGCCGGGCTGGGGCCTGCGTCGCGGCGAGCATGAGCCGCCCATCGTCGCGCTGCTCAACGTGGTTGTCCAGGAGGACGATTTGCCCAAGGTCATCGCGGGCCTGGCCGCGCTGGGCGTGCCGGTTATCGACTTAGAAGCGCAGGGCGGATTTATGCAACGTCGGCGTCGGGTCCTCCTCATCCCCGTACCCCAGGGGCAGCTGGATGACATTATCCACGTGTTGAAGACCACGTGCAAGGAGCGTATGGACTGGGCCTGGCGCCCATGGCGTGCCGCGTTGCCCTTGCCCATTCCGCGACGGGTGACCGTAGGCGGCGCGAACGTGTTTATTTTCCCCGTGGAACGTTACGAAGAGGTATAAGCGAGCGGGTTCCCTTTCCGCTGGGGGATGCCGTGTACTGGTAGAGGCGGGCTGGCGGTTGGGCTGCGCAGGGTTCGGTCCAGGTGAGCGTTCCCCAATAGTGGAATCCATCCCGATCGCGGGGGGCTTCATACCAGTCGCGTACCTCGGGGGGATGGTTCGCTTCGAGCAGCAGCCAGGGTACGCGGTAACGTTCGGCGACTTGCGCGTAGGCCTGAGCACTCCCCGTGGGCGTGACCACCGCGGGCTGGCCCGTGACCCACGTCCATAGGGGTGGGTTGTTGATGATCACGCGCGCGGGGTGGCCTTGTGGCCATTGCGCGTACGCTTGCTGGTAAAGGCACGTGCTGATGCCCCAGGCGCGCAGGCGGGCCGCAGCCAGGCCGAGGCTGAACAGCATGAGCAAGGCCCACAAGCCGGTGCCCAGGTAACGCTGCGCGTGGTTCGGATCCCAACCGCGGCGTCGAGCCAAGGCGCGCATCCCTGCGGGGAGGCCGAGCCCGGCCAGGGCCCACACCATGGGCTGGAGCCCCGCGCTCGCGTGAAAGAACCCGCCCCGTACGCCGGGATGGGGAAAGACCACGGTCATCAGCCCGAGCAAGGCCAGTTCCATCCCCACGGCCGCGCGCACGACTCGCTGGCCCCGCACGCGCCATCCGCCCAGCACCGCCCAGGGTAGCACCAGCGCGAGCCCGCCCTGCACCGCGAGCAGGGTTTGCAGGTTCTGCCCCAGGGCCCAAAGCCGCTCGTGCATCAGCGCGCGCCAACCCCGGGCCCACCAGCGGGCCCATGTGAGCTGGGATGCGGGGTAGAGGAAGAGGTCGTTGTACGTGGTCAGCCACAGCACCCGGCTTTGCCCAGGCGGAAAGGGCGCGCCCCAGACTCGTGTCTGCCGCACCCACCACGGAGCCATGATGGCCAGGTAGCCGAACACCACCGCGGCCGCGCCGCGGCCGCGCGCAGCGCGCCAGCCCAGGACGATGGCCAGCGCGAGCCAGAGCCATCCTTCCGCGCGGAAGAGGTGGATGCCGCCCGCGAGCGCGCCCAGCAGGCCCGCGCGCCATCCTCCGCGCGCGTCCAACCGCGCGGCTGTCCACCAGAAGCCCGCGCCCAGGACCATGAGCCCCGCGAACCCATCGGCCGCGGTGAGGAACGCGAGATAGAACGCGGGCGCCATGGCCCAGCGCGCGGCCCAACGGGCCTCGGTTTCGCCGCCGCCCAACGCGCGCGTGAGCCGCGCGGTCAGGCCCGGAACCAGGGCCGCGAGCGCGACGAAACCGACACGCAAGAGGAGCCCGCGCCCATCCCAGCCCGTTGCGGCGAGGACCGCGTCGGGTACGCGCGCCAGCGCGACGCCCAAGGCCGCGAGCCACGCGGCGGCTGGTGCCCAGTATCCGCCCGCGGGTTGGGGCAGGCTCTGGGGGTCGGTGAGGTAGTTCCACAGAAAAGGCTCTTGCATCCCCCGGCCGTGCGCGAGCTCTCGGCCGACGGTGAGGTAATAGGCTTCGTCCATGTAGCCCGCGCGCCAACCCTGCCCTGTGGCCAGCAGGGCCAGCAGTCCGATCCAAAGCAGCGTGGATGCATGACGAAGGGCGCGGGACATGAGCAAGCCTCCTGAAGGGTTGCCGCGGGCACGAGCTTACGCGTTCGTGGCGTTTGCGCGTTGGCGTGGTGCATCGGGATGGGTAGGTGGCTTGCCGAGCGCGGCCTGGATGGCCGCGCGCACGGCTGGGTGGGGCTCGTGGGGCAGCGCGTTGCGCAGGGCGGCGTAGGCGTCGGGTGTGCCGATGCGCCCCAGGGCCCATGCGACGTGTTCGCGCACCACGGGGTCGGGGTCCTCGTTTAGGGCGCGAGCCAGGTCGGGTACCGCGCGCGGGTCGTGCAGGTTGCCCAGGGCGATGGCCACATTGCGCACGTAGCCGTGCCGTTTGGCCCGCTTGACGGGGTTACGGCGAAATTTGGCTCGGAACGCGTCGTCATCCAAGGCCAGCTCGGCTCGGAGCGCGGGGAAGGGGATCTGAGGCCGCGGTGCGAACGCGGGGTCGCCCAGGGCCGGTGCGAAGCGTCGGTTCCAGGGGCATACCATCTGGCACACGTCGCATCCGAATACCCACGTGCCGAGGCCAGGCCGCACGTTTTCGGGGATGGGCCCGCGGTGTTCGATAGTCCAGTAGGAAATGCAGCGCCGCGCGTCCACGGTGCGGTCGGGCAAGATGGCCTGGGTGGGGCAGGCTTGCACGCAACGGTTGCACGTCCCGCACAGGTCCGTGGGGAAGGGCGGGTCCGGGGGTAAAGGCAGGGCGAGCAAGATTTCGGCCAGGAAGACGTACGAGCCGAGCTTGGGGATGATGAGAAGACTATTGCGGCCGATCCAGCCCAGGCCGGCCCTTTGGGCCAGTTCGCGTTCAAGGATGGGGCCGGTGTCGGTGTAATAGCGGTGAGGGAAGGAGCGGCCAACCCGGGCTTCGAGGAAGCGCACGATCGCGCGCAGGCGTTTGGGCAGGACGTCGTGGTAATCGTCGCCCCACGCGTAGGACGCGATGCGGCCGCGCGGTTCATGGTCTTGGGGCATGGGATGTTTGTCGGCCGCGGGGTAAGGTGCGGCGAGCACGAGGATGCTTTGGGCCTCGGGGAGGATGCGCCGCGGGTCTGCGCGTTTGGCCATGGCGTCCTCGCGCGCGAGGTAATGCATGGACGCGTGGTACCCGGCACGCACCCACTGCTCGTACTTCGTGTAGCCTTCGAGCGGATCGGGGGTCGTAATGCCTGCGCGCACAAAACCCAATTGTCGCGCGTAGGCTTTGACTTCCCGCGCGAGCGCGTGCCAGTCGATGTCGTTGGGCCAGGGTTGGGTGTCGCTCATGGCCCTGTGTCCGCAGCCTCGGGCCACGTGGCGCGGACCAGCGCGGGCAGCACCTGGCCTGCAGGCCCGCGCAGCACGAAATCCACGACCGGGCCAAAGGCGCTCTCGTTGGGGTTGATGTCGACCAGAAGCGCGCCGTGTTCTTTGGCTTCGAGGGGCAGCCCGGCCGCGGGCCAGACCACGCCCGAGGTGCCGATGATGAGCACGATATCCGCCCGGCGCATCCACGCCTGGGCCTCCTGCCACGCGTCGCTAGGCAGGGGTTCGTTGAACCAGACCACGTCCGGCCGGATTAAGCCGCCGCATTTGGGACAGCGGGGCACGCCTTCGGGCCCAGGGGGCGCGGCTTCGTCCAGGGCGAGCTTATGGCCGCAGTCAAAGCAGCGGTAGCGTCGCAGACTTCCGTGCAGCTCGATCACTCGTCGCGAGCCTGCGCGTTGGTGCAGGCCGTCCACGTTTTGCGTGATAACGGCCATCTCAGGCACCAAGCGCTCCATGCGCGCGAGCGCGCGATGGCCGGGATTCGGCTGCGCGCGCTCGACGAGCTCCCGCCGCCACGCGTACCAATCCCAGACCAGCTTGGGGTTGCGCCGAAAGGCTTGGGGCGTGGCCAGCTCGGTGGGGTCGTATCGGGCCCAGAGGCCGGTTTGCGCGTCGCGGAAGGTGGGCACGCCGCTTTCGGCCGAGATGCCCGCGCCCGTGAACGCGACCACCGTTTGGGCCGC
>JAADFA010000024.1 GCA_013153135.1 Chloroflexota bacterium | reverse complement strand
CCAGGATGAGCAGCTCGATTTTGTCTGTGGGATGGCCCACTTGCTCGAGCGCGTCCAGCCGCGCGCGGACTTGGGCATAAGGGTCGAATTGGTGCTGATACGCGCGTTGCGCGCCCGGCTCTTCGGGCAGATAGCTCTTGGGCATGCGCACATCCGTCGGGCAAAACACGCACTGCCCCGGGCAGGGGTACGGCTTGGTCAGCACCGTGACCACGGTCACGCCCGAGAGGGAACGCACAGGCTTGAGCCGCAACCGCGCCTCGAGCTGAGGGTCGGCCGCCCACTGGCCTTGCGCGACCAGCTCGCGATATAGCGCGAGCAACACAGCTTTGCTCAAATAGCCCGTGGGCGTGGGATGGCGCCGGATGGCACGCGCGACCGGTTCCCCCGCGCGGATGGCCTCCAGCGCGCGGTGCGCGGCCGCGCGCACGCGCGGGTCCTGCAATTGGGCGCGCGGATCGGGTTTGGTCCGTGGAGGCAAAGGTACGCGTAACTCAGCCATGGCATCCGTAGCATACCAAAAGACCCGAGGGCCTGACAAGAGGGGTGAAACGAGAGGTGCAAGTAATCAAAATCAAATATTATCGAAACGGTCAAATGACGAGCGGGAGGCAAGGGGGAATCGCTGTTGAGCCCCGTCGCGGGCTGGAAACCTGCGGCTAGCATTGCGTTCGGATAGTTCAGCCCAACGCGCGACGGCGAGGATAGCGGGCGGGTTCGCCACCCGCGGGTCTAGCGCGAGGTCAGTCGCCCGTGGCATGGGTTTCTACACGATTTGCCCGCCCCTTTTTAGGTGTGTCTCCCCAATGTAGCATTTGCCTTGATTTTCGTGAGGGTCAGATTCCCCCTAACTTTGAGGCTTGCCGACTCGTACTTACGGCCGCCGAATTTGCTAGACGAGATACTCGAGGGTATGATAAGCCACACACCACCGCCGTAATTGCGCTTCGTCTTGGCCCAACATCTGATACATCACCTAGGACCCGACGTTGGCGAAGCGGTCCTGCCACACCTCTGGCCGGTTCTGATTCGTTTCGTAAAGCCGCTTGATCTCGCGGGCGATTTGCTTGGCCGTCTTCCACCCATCAAAACCGGGGGGTGGTTCTTCGCCGTACCGCATCACCAGTACCGTTAGAATGACCTGCGGATTGACCGCAATGTAATAAGGACACGGCCCTGTCAGACACGGAAGGCCTGCATTCACTAAAATGCACGTCATGTCATAGGTCACCACCATCTTCCCAAAGGTCAACTGCTGCGTGTATTCCGCCCAGCCAGGATACGCCCGGCGAATGGCTTCCCGCAGCGCAGCCTTCGCTTCTAAACCAAATCATTTTCTTGTAACCCCTCATCACTAATGACAAAGATACGCCCATCTTCGCGGGGTGCTTGACATATGGTTGCAGGGTCGGGCGTGGAGGTGACAGTGGGGGTGAATGTCACCGTGGGCGATGCCGTGGGCGAAGTGGGGGGACGAGCGTAGCTGTCGGTGAGGGTGCACTCCCTGCGCCCCGACAGCCCGCGAAGGCTAGGAACAGGAACAAGGCCGGGATGACCAGGGGCATCATGCGAGCGCGTCGCATGGCTCTGTCCTCGTCTCCAGATGCTGGCCGACCCGTGGTTGGGGATAGGCACGGTGTCAGAGCTCGGATCATCCAATTAGATTACCATTATTATCTTAAACGATGCGCGGTGCAGATGACCTTGTTCTGCCCTCGGCGCGCCGGATAATCGTAACTCGCCGTCCAACTCAGGGCTATTTGGGGTAAAATACAGTCAACCTTATCGTTATGCCAGCCTGGTTAACAAGGAGCGCGCCATGCCCCCCCTCGTCACTGTTGCACAAATGCGCGCGTTGGAACAACAAGCCAACGCGCGCGGCTGGACCTATGCAGACATGATGGAAGCCGCGGGACGTGGCCTGGCAGAGGTGGTGCGGGATTTGTACGCCGCGGTAACCCAGCGCACGGCTCTAGGCTTGGTCGGCAAGGGGAACAACGGCGGCGATACGTTGGTCGCTCTGGCCCACCTGGCCGAATGGGGCTGGGAAGTTAGCGCGTACCTCGTCCGGCCGCGCGAAGGTGACCCTCTGGTGGAGCGCGTGCGCAACGCGGGCGGTCGCATTTTGCACGCGGGGCAAGACGACCTGGACGACGCGATCGCGGGCCACGAGGTGCTGCTCGATGGCGTTTTGGGCACGGGCGTGCGGCTTCCCTTGCGGGAGGATATCGCGCGCATCCTGGCCCAAGCCCGCGATGCAGCTCAGCGGTATGACGTGCGCGTGGTCGCGGTGGACGCGCCCTCGGGCGTGGATTGCGATACGGGCCAGGCCGCGGAAGAAACCATCCCTGCAGATGACACAGTCACCATGGCTGCGATCAAGGTGGGCTTGGTGTTGCCTCCGGGGCTTATCCTCGCGGGTGACTTGCACGTGGTGGATATCGGATTGCCCGAAGACCTGCCCGCGTGGCGCGAGATCACGCGCGAAGTGCCCGACGCGGACCGGGTGCGGGAGATCCTGCCGCCTCGGCCCGCGGACGCGCACAAAGGCACCTTTGGCACCGCGCTGGTGGTCGCGGGCTCGGTCAACTTCACCGGCGCGGCGCGGCTCGCGGGCGAGGCCGCGTACCGTATCGGCGCGGGCCTGGTGACGTTGGGCATCCCCGCGCCCTTGCATCCCGCGCTCGCGGGGACGTTCCCCGAAGCCACATGGCTGCTTCTGCCCGATGATCTGGGCGTAATCGCGGATCGCGCGGCGGATGTGGTGCTGCGGAACTTGGATCGGGTTACGGCCATGTTGCTCGGCCCCGGGTTTGGGCAAGAAGAGACCACGCGTGACTTCTTGGCTCGCCTCTTGAGGGCTGAGGCTGAAGTGCATCCGCGAGTAGGTTTCATCCCCGCGGCCGAGCCCAGGCAAACGGCGCGGCCCCAGCTGCCCCCACTGGTGATTGACGCGGATGGGCTCAAACTGCTCACGCGCATCGCGCATTGGCCCGAACATGTGCCGGGCCCCGCTGTGCTCACGCCACATCCGGGTGAAATGGCCGTGCTCACGGGCCTGTCAACTCGCGAGATTCAAGCTCAGCGGTTGACCATTGCGGAGCGCTTCGCCCAAATGTGGGGGCACGTGGTGGTGCTCAAAGGCGCGGGCACAGTGATCGCCGCGCCCGACGGACGCACCGCGGTCATCCCCGTCGCCACGCCAGCCCTGGCCCGCGCGGGTACGGGCGACGTGCTCGCGGGGTTGATCGTTGGGCTGCGGGCCCAAGGCGTCCCCGCGTACGAAGCCGCCCTGGCCGGCGCGTGGATCCACGCACAAGCAGGTCTGATAGCCGCGGAGACGGTGGGGCATCCGGCCGCGGTGCTCGCGGGCGATGTGTTGCGCGCAGTACCGGATGTGTTGATGACCTTGGGCTAAACGTGTTCGCTGGGTTTAAATCCCAACGAAAGGAGGGTGGTGATGGTTGGCGTGTGGTGGCGTGAGCTGTGGCGTATGATGCGCGTGGGCGCGTTCTGGGGTGTTGTAATATTGTATTATCTAACAATCTTTATCCTAAACGTAACCAAGGGTGCAGTAAGTGCGTTGCTCCCTCGCATGGAGGGGTTTTTCACCCTTATAAGCGTGCTGGCGGGCGTTGCGTTGCAGGCATGGCTCATCACCGCGATCGCACGCGGGGTAGCCATCGCCTTGGGGCGACCTGATCGCCGCGTGAGCTTTTCGGAAATACACCAAGACCTCCTTATGCCCTGGCTTCGAGTAGGTGTGTTCAATTTCTTGCTGCAATTGGCCACCCTTGCTGTGGCGGCGATCCTTCTGTTTATTGGACTGGTCACGTTGGGGCTTTCGCTCGAATCCCTATTTGCTGACCCGGCGATGGCCGCCGCGCGGATGCAACAAATTCTGGGGGGCTTTCTTGCTTTGTTTTTGTGTGTTGGGTTGCCGCTTGGCTGGCTACTGAGCATGATCGTCACCGTTATTCAGACCGGTTTGGCCGTCGAGTACCCGGCTTCGCTGGGTGAGACGCTAAGCCGGATTGGCCATGTACTGCGTCGCGGGTTCGGTTCCCTATTAGCCATCTGGGCGACGAATACGGGGTTTGTGCTTTTGGTGATACTTTTGCTCAGCTGTGTGACCCTCGTGCCCATCTTCAGCTTGGTTTCCACGATTGATGACCCCGATACCGGCCTTGCTGTGTTGCTTGGCTTGGGCGTCCTTGGGCTATGCCTCGCGGTGCCTGTCGCCGTTGTGGCGACGGTTTACATGACCGTGAGCACCTCAACGATGTATGTGGTTGTACGCAACGCACTCAGCGGGTTGCACGGACAGCCATATGCGGGCACGGTTTATCCGAACCAACCCGCGGGCGGAGCTGGTATGGGCTATACGGGTTATCCCAGATATTATGGTTACCCCTCATCGACCCCATCGGCGCCAAGCGCGCCCTCATCCCCTGGACGGCCACCCGTCGCGCCGTCGGACCGTGCGTCGTCGACCAGCACCCCGCCCGCTTTGGATGACGATGAGCTGGATGACGTTTCGTCCCTTTTGGAACCTTGATCGTAGCAAGGCCATCCGCTGAGCGGATAGGGAGCGCTTATGAGTGCTGATTGGTTACGTCGTATCCATCTGTTCCAGGGACTTCCGCCCGCGTTGCTAGAAGACTTTCTCGCCCGGGCGGAGGAGCGGACCGCGGAGCCCGGGGAGGAAATCATTGTCCAGGCCGACCCGGGCTCCCCGTTCGTGATTTTGCGCCAAGGCCGCGCGGAGGTCTACACACGGCTGAGCGAAACCCAGGTGTTGCCTCTGGGCATTGTTCAAAGCCAGGACCATGTGGGCTTGGAGGCTGCGCTCAAAGGATACCGTTCCCCCTTTACGGTGCGCGCGCTTCGTCGTGTGACGTATTACCGCATCCAACGCGCAGATCTGGTCGCTTGGCTCGCGAAGACCCCTGAGGAGGTGCAAAAGCGCTTCGCGTTTATCGCGGACGCGCAGCGCATGGCTCGCCTGCGCCGACCCGATTGGCTGCAGCCAACCGAATGGGCCATCGTCTACGCACGGCGCCATTGGATCATCGCGGCGCATCGGAGTGGATGGTTTCTAGCTGGGGTGGCGCTCAGCCTGGTTTGGTGGTTGGTTCATACCTTCTATTGGCCCAGTCGCCTTGTTTATGCACTGATTCCTTTAACGCTACTCGCGGGCCTGGTGTTCACCATTTGGGGCATTATTGAGTGGCTGAACGATTATTATGTGGTTACGCCCTTACGCGTAGCGCGCGTTGACCGCATCTTTCCCATTCACGACAGCCGCTTTGAGGTCCCCGTGACCATGATCAACGCGGTTCGGGTCGAGACCGAGTTCCTCGGCCGTCTATTAGGCTACGGGGATGTGGTGGTGCAGACTTGGGCTGAACCGGCGTTGCGCTTAACTCAAGCGCCTGCCCCCCATGCGATTAGCGGGGTCATTGAAGAACTCATGGCTCGTGAACGTGAGACATGGTCCAAAGCCGAGCAGCGCGCGATGCAAGAGCACTTACGTGAGGCCTTGGGCCTGCCGGTTAACGAGGATGAAGACGAGCTTGCGCCTGAAGCCCGCCCTATCTCCGACGTGCAGGCTGTGCGTCCGGTTAGCTGGTGGGGTTACGTATGGGCCTTTATCCGCTCTTACCTCCAACCGCGTATTGTAACTGGCAGCACCATTACCTATCGCAAACATCCCATCTTCTTATTGCGCCGCGCGGCACCAGCGCTCATTCCCTTGTTTATCGCCTGGTTCTACGCGCTGTTATGGCTGCAGTACGGCTGGACGTGGCCGACGAAAGGGTTCTTGGTGTCCTTTCTGGTCCTCATCACCCTGTTTAGCCTGGCTTACACCATGTACCAGGTGTGGGACTGGGCCAACGACTTGTATCAGCTCACCCCGCGACAAATCATTGACTTAAAGCAAGTGCCCTTTGGTGAGGCCGAACGCAAGGTCGCGCCGCTGGAGAAGGTGGTTGGCGTGGATTTTGAACGTCCCTCGTTTTGGGCGCGCGTATTCAACTACGGTGATGTGCGCATCCAGATGGGCGGCGAAGAGCCCTTGGTTTTTGAGCGTGTCTGGCAGCCGGATCAGGTGCAGCAAGATCTTTTCACGCGCATGGAGGAGCGTCGACGCGCGGAGGAAGAGGAGCGTTGGCTCCAAGACCGGGAGCGTTTTGTCGAGTGGTTGGCCGCGTACCATCAGCTCCAGCAAGAAATCACGACGCCCCCGCGCGAGGCAGGCACCCAGCCGCGGCCACGCCCGCGGCGCATCGAGGGCGCACCCGCACCTATGGAGGCTCAAGACGATTGGACTTTCGGATATCCAGATGATGAAGACGCCGCTGATGAGGACTTGTGGCAACCCCCCGCGCCCTCTCCGCCACAGGATGAGGACGATATGGGTTTTGCGGAAATTTGACATTGAGGAGGACGCATGACCACCCTGTTGGTACGTCACGCGGACGTGCTGGTCACCATGGATGATGACCGCCGTGAGATCCCTGACGGCGGTCTCTTTATCCGTGACGGTTTTATTGAGGCTGTGGGCCCAACGGACCAGTTGCCCACTCACGCGGATGAAGTATTGGATTTACGCGGTTATGTGGTGCTGCCCGGCTTGATCAACACCCATCACCACTTTTATCAAACGCTTACGCGTGCGGTACCGGGCGCTCAGAACGCGAATCTGTTCCACTGGCTGAAGACCCTTTACCCCATTTGGGCTCGGATGCGGCCGGAGCACATCCGTATCTCGACCCAGCTGGCTCTGGCCGAACTCGCCCTTTCGGGCACGACGACAGCCTTTGATCACTTATACCTCTTCCCCAATGGGAGCCGGTTGGATGATGAGATCGAAGCCGCAGCCGAGGTGGGCCTTCGACTGCACGCGTCGCGTGGCTCGATGAGCCTGGGCGAAAGCCAAGGCGGCCTGCCTCCGGATAGCGTCGTCGAGGATGAGGCCTTCATCCTCAAAGATTCGCAGCGGCTCATTGAGCAATATCACGACCCCAAACCGGGCTCTATGTTGCAAATTGTGCTCGCGCCGTGCTCGCCCTTTAGCGTGACGGGAGATCTTATGCGTGAGTCCGCGCGGCTGGCGCGCGCGTACGGCGTGCGGCTGCACACCCATCTGGCCGAGACTGAGGACGAAGAGGCTTTTTGCCTCGAAAAATTCGGGATGCGGCCGGTGGAGTATATGGAGAGCCTGGAATGGATTGGCCCTGATGTATGGTTTGCCCATTCCATCTATGTCAATGCTGATGAGATTGCGTTGTATGCGCGCACGGGAACGGGTGTGGCGCACTGCCCGAGCTCGAACATGCGCTTGGGTTCGGGCATCATGCCCTTGTACGAGATGCTGACCGCGGGGGTCAAAGTTGGCCTTGGGGTGGATGGCTCCGCGAGCAACGATAGCTCTCACATGTTGGCCGAAGTGCGGCAGGCAATGTTGCTCGCGCGGGTACGCTCGGGATTGTTGGGCTTTTCGCGTAGCGGCTCCGATGCCCCACCTTTGCTCAGCGCGCGGCAGGCGTTGGAATTGGCCACGCGTGGCGGGGCCGCTGTACTGGGCCGTTCAGATCTGGGCTCCTTAGAGGTGGGCAAGGCGGGCGATTTCTTTGCGGTGCGTTTGGAACGCCTCGAATATGCTGGTGCATTGCACGATCCGGTCGCGGCGTTGGTGCTTGCATCGCCCGTACGCGCGGATTACACCGTGGTTGGTGGGCGGGTGATCGTGCGCGAAGGCCACCTGACCACGTTGGACCTGCCGCGACTGATCGCCCAGCATAACCGTCTAGCGCGTGAGCTTTTGGCATAGTTCGAAGGGCTTGAAAAAGCGTACGGCCCCCGCGCATCCGGCGGGGGCCGTTGACGTTATTGGCGCTGTCCATCCTTAGGGACGGGTGTGGCTGCTGCCGTCGTGGTCGTCGTGCGGATTGGGCGTGACCGTGCCCGTGGGGATGGGCATGAGCGAGCCCATGCTATCTTGGCTGTCTTGGTTATCTTGGCTGTCTTGCATCGCATCCATGACGTCTTGCGTAGCGTCTGGCGACTGCGTTGTCGCGTCCGTCATTTGGTCTTGCGTTTGGCTCATGGCTTCGGTCTGCATCACTTCATCAGCCGCGCTCTCGAGCTGTTCCGTCGTCTCAGTCGCGAGGTCCATCACCTTTTGCGCGTCGTGGTGGTTTTGCTCGTGAGCGTCCTCAGCCATGGCCTCAGCCGCGTCGTGCGCCTCGTGCCCCGCGTCCATTGCCTCTGCAGGGGTGAGCGGCATGGCGTCTTGACCATGGTCCTTCACGTCATGCGCTTGCTCGTGTTCGTTATGGGGCATCGCTTGGTCCAGGGCCATGGGTTCACCCAGCACAGCCTGCATCTTGGTTTGCACCTCAGCCAACCGGGCTTCCACCTCGGCCAAGCGCTCGTGCACCTGCGTATGTGCTGTGTCGGCTTGGGCCATGCCTTGCTGAGCTTGCGCCTTCACCGTAAACCGCGCTTGCTCCTTTAGCGTGTTCAGCATTTGCATCTGCTGCGCCAAGCGTTCGGCTTGAGCCATCACCTCAGGCCACGCATCAGCGCGTTGACCGCGTACCTGTTCCGCCATGGCCAGAGCCGCTTGCCAATGGGCCTCGGCTTGGACCATGGCTTCCAGGGCCAAGTCTACCTGCCCTTGCGCCATGAGCTGCTGCGCTTCGGCCAGACGGCGCTCCGCGAAATCCATGTGCAGCTGCACTTCTTCCACGGGGTCAGCCATGAGCAGCTGCGCATCTTCCACCATTTCCTTGACCGGGTATAGCGCTTCCCCGGGCAAGGCATCCTGCGCGGCGTATACCGCGCCACCACCGCCGATAACGACGGCGAGTATGGCAGCAATCAATGCCCAAATCATCGTCCACCTCCTCGGTTGGGTTGGGGTTTTCTTGCCGTTGTCCACTTCCAATAACGATGGTTGAGCCCGCGCGTTACAACTTCGCTGGCACACACCAGGGGCCTGTAGGGGGGGCAGGCAAATCTCGTAGAAGCCCATGCCGCGGGCGGCTAAACCCGCCCGCTATCCTCGCCGCCGTGCGTTGGGCTGAACTACCCGCGTGCAATTTTATGCAAACTAGCCGCAGGCTTCAGCCTGCGGCGGCGGTGCCAACGGCGACAGCCTGCGCC
>JAADFA010000018.1 GCA_013153135.1 Chloroflexota bacterium | reverse complement strand
CTGGAAGCCCGCGGCTAGTTGCCATAAAATGACGCGCGGGATGGCTGGCCCAACGCGCGGGAACGCGTGGCAGGCGGCAAGGATAGCGGGCGGGTTCCGCCGCCCGCGGCATGGGGCCATGGCGCGCTCGCGTGCCACGGCCGCCGCGGGCTGGAAGCCCGCGGCTAGTTTGTATAAAATTGCGCACAATTTATCCGGCCCAACGCGCGAGCGCGCACGACAGCGGCGAGGATAGCGGGCGGGTTTCGCCGCCCGCGGCATGGGCTTCTACGAGATTTGCCTGCACCCTCTAGACCTACCCCTCGCGCCCAACCGCAGCCGGACGCAACCACGGCAGGACGGCCAACGTGAGCACAGCCCAGCCTGCCGCCGCCACAAACGCCATGTCCCAATGGAACCTATCCGCAATAGCCCCTACAGCGCTCACACCCACGGGACGGAGCAAAAAACTCATCGCGAGGTAAATCCCGTTGGCCGTCGCACGATGGTCCGGCGCCAGATCTTGCACCAGGGCCAACATGACCGGTTGGATCGCAAGCGCGGTGAAGCCCAATGGCAAGAGCCACCATACATTCCACGGCACGGGCGTCATAACGAACGCGAGCAAAAACCCTGCGGCCAGGACCGTGCTCAACGCCACGGTCCGCCGACGTCCCAAAAAGTCGCTCACCGTGCCCAACGTCAACGCACCGGCCACACCCGCGAGCTCGTATCCCGCGACCCAGAAGCCTGCCCGAGTCAAAGGCAGGCCGCGCTCGGTGAGATACCAAGCGAGGTACGTACCCAGCGCGCCCACAATGGCCGCGCGGCCCAGAATGAGCACCGTGAGGGGAACAACAAAACGCCGCGTCCACGCACGCACGTGACGCCACGAGAGCCCCGTACGGCGGGCCAGCGTAGCCTCAACCGTGGCCAAACGCCACGCGAGCACGGCCGAAGCCAGCCAACCCAACAAGGCCAACGCGGGCAAACGTCGCATTCCCAGCCAATGCACTGTAGCCACCGCGATCACCGGACCGACCGCGCGGCCCAATTCCCCCGCGGCCATGAACAGGCTCATTCCCCGGCCTGTATAGGGATGGCTGACCCGCGCGACCAGGGCCGGGGCCGGGGCATGGAACAGCGCGACGCTCACCCCTACGACCAAGAGCAATACGGCGAGGCTTGGCACATCGGGCATCCACCCCAACAACGTCATGCCCGTCGCGGTCAAGCCCGGGGCCAAAATGACAAACCAGCGCAAGGAAATCCGATCAGCCCAATATCCCAAAAAGGGATTGAGGGCCGCGGGTGCCTGCCGAGCAAAGGTGAGCAGCCCCGCGGTCGCACGCGTGAGCCCGAGGGCTGGGGCGAGCTTGGGCAACAGCACCCCATAAAAGGCCGGAAAAATATCGTGTATAAAATGGCCAAACGAAATCAACAACACGGCCGCGTATGGGAAGCGCGTCGAAGGTGGACGTGACGACCGCGCCATAGCAACCTCCCCGCGGGGATTATACCCGGCCTAGCTTCAGCATCGAGTACAATATGTGCCGGAATCATCACCAGGGGGCGGGCGATGGGCACAATTGGCACCCCGTACGCGCGGCATTCGCAATGGGATGGCTATGACGCCATTGTGATCGGCTCGGGTATGGGTGGCTTGGCCACAGCCGTGCTCTTGGCCCGCTACGGGGACCGCCGCGTGCTTGTGCTGGAACGGCACTACACAGCCGGAGGCTTCACCCACACCTTCACCCGTTCAGGCTTTGAGTGGGATGTGGGCGTGCACTACATCGGTGCGGACGCGGCGCGGGAGGACCGGCTACTCGGTCGGCTGTTTGCAGTAGTCACGCCCGGTGTCCGATGGGCCTCCCTGGGCCCGGTGTACGACCGCATTGTTATCCAAGATCGGGTGGTCGACTTCGTCGCGGGCCGGGAAGACTGGCGCGATGCGCTGCTGCAAACCTTCCCTGATCAGCGAACCGGGCTGGATGCCTACATACAAGACGTGCGCGCCGCGGTGCGGCATAGCGCGGCCTATTTCACCCTCAAAACCCTGCCCCAAGCCCTAAGCCGCATGGCGCAGCCCTTCACGGCGCGCGGTTTCTTTCGCTACGCGGACCAAACCACGGCCGCGGTGCTCGCCCGCCACATCACTGACCCGTGGCTACGTGGGGTGTTATCAGGTCAATACGGCGACTATGGCCTGCCTCCCGCGCGCAGCAGCTTTGCCATGCAAGCCATGCTCACGCATCACTATTGGCCCGGCGCGGTCTACCCTGTGGGTGGCGCGTCCATGTTCGCGCGACAGGCCGAACGCGTGCTTCGTGAACATGGCGGGGCCGTGGTCGTCCGGGCCGAAGTCGCGCGCGTGGTACTGGATACGCGCGGGCACGCGGTAGGGGTGCAGCTGCAGAACGGCCACGTCATCCACGCACGGACCATCATCAGCAATGCGGGCTTCGCGGCCACCTTCACCCGCCTTCTTCCCGAAGGTCATCCCGTCCGCGCCCAGGCCCAGGGCGTGATCGAACGCGTGGGCCTCTCGCTCGCCCATCTCAACCTGTACGTCGGCCTGGATCGGAGCGCAGCCGAGCTGAACTTGCCCCGGTATAACTTATGGCTCTACCCCAGCCCCGACCATGACCAAAACCTCGCGCGCTATTTGGCCAACCCCGAAGCGCCTTTTCCTTTGGTTTTCATTTCCTTCGGCTCCGCGCGCGATCCGTCGTTCAACGAGCGCTATCCGAACCGTGCGACCGTACAAGTGATCGTCCCCGCCCGTTGGTCGTGGTTCGCGCGGTGGGCCCAGCAACCATGGAATCGCCGCGGTAAGGACTACACGACCTTGAAGGCGCGTTTTGCAGCCCGATTGCGTCAGGTTTTGGAGCAAGCTGTGCCCCAGGTTCGAGGCCACATCGTGCACGCGGAGCTGTCGACACCCGTCAGCACGGTTACCTTCACCGGTCACCCGCGCGGCGCGATTTATGGCTTGAACCCTACGCCCGCCCGCTTTCGCGAATCCCTGTTGCGCGCCCCAACGCCCATTCCCGGGCTCTATCTCACCGGTGTGGACGTCGTAACCCCGGGCGTGGGCGGCGCGCTGGTCAGTGGTTTGTTGACCGCCAGCGCGATCCTGCGCCGGAATCTGACGCGCGCCCTGTTGCGCGAACCAGGGTCGACCCGAACATGAGCGATCCATGAATAGGGCGCGCTGCGTATCTTAGGCAGAGATGAGAGCCCTATGAGCGAACAGCCTTTGCACCTCCCCCAGATCTCGGACGAGGATCTGGCCGCGTACGCGTTGGGTGCCCTGCCCCCAGAGGAGGCCGATCGCGTGGCTCGCGCGGTGCAGTCCGACCCTGAGCTCGCGCGGCGCCTACAAGCCTACTTGCCCGTGGTGCACGCGCTACATTACGCGGCCACACCCGTCCCCCCGCCCCCCGTGGTGCGCGAGCGCATCCTCGCGCGTGTGCGGCCAGCGGCCCAAACGCCGCGCGCGCGCTGGCGTGCCTGGCTGAAGCCCTGGCGCCTGGGTTGGGCTGTCGCGGCGCTGCTCTTCGTGTGGCTCGCGGTGAAAGTGCCCGACCTGATAGGCACCCATCCCCCCGCAACCGACGCGCCCATGGTTCAGGTGCCCCTGCTCGGCGACAACGGCGAGGGATGGCTCCAATTTCACCCGGGCGATACGGTCGCATACTTATACGTCAAGCTCCCACCCTTGCCCCCGGACCGAGCATATCAACTTTGGCTCGTGCGCCCCGATCAAAGCCGCGATAGTGGCGCGGTGTTCCGCATTCCGCCTGAAGATGGGCAGCAGCTAGAAGACGGACACTACCTTATATGGGTGCGCGCGCCTCAGCCCCTCGCAGCCTACGTCGCCTTTGGCGTCACCATTGAGCCCGCAACGGGAAGCCCGGAACCGACCGGCCCCCGGGTTCTCTTCGGCACCCTGACCACGCAAGAATAACCCATATCCTTGGAGAGACCCCATGCTCAGCTACCACGACCAACGGTTGTGGGTGGAAGGGCAGCCCTTACGCGCGCTAGCCGCAGGAATGCCCACGCCCTTCTACCTCTACAGCTTGCCTGCGCTCGAACGACGCATCGCACGGCTCAAAGACGCATTTCCCCACGCATGGCTCACCTTTGCTTACAAAGCCAACCGCCATCCCGTGCTGCTCCATCGCCTGGCCAGCCACGGTCTGGGCGCGGATGTGGTGAGCTTGGGTGAACTGCGCGCAGCGCGCGCGGCTGGCGTGCCTGCCAACCGTATCATCGTCAACGGCAATGCGAAAACGCGCGCGGAATTGGAGGCCGCGGTGCAGATGGGCGTCGGTCTGATCCAGCTGGACGCGGCCGAAGAAGTGCCCCGCCTCGCGGACGTGGTCGCGCGCGTGGGCCGGGAGGCGAACGTCGGCCTGCGCATCAACCCAGGCCTCGACATGGCCACGCATCCCCACCTCAAGGTTGGCGCGCGCGGAAGCCATTTCGGCATCCCGCCCGACCAAGTGCTCGCGACCGCGCGCGCGGTCACCAAGACGCCAGGGCTGCGCCTGCGCGGAATTCATCTGCATGTGGGTTCGCAGCTCACGGATGTGGCCGCGTTGGAGGTCATCGCCCAAGAAGCCGCGCGCTGGTATCGAACCCTGCGCGGCGCGGGCTACCCCATCGAAGTGGTCAACCTGGGCGGCGGATGGGGCATCGATTACGCGGGGACAGGACGCGAGATCGAGCCGCACGAGGTCGCGCGGCGGGTTGCACAAGCCTTCGCTGGGGAAGCTGTGCGCATCGCGCTGGAACTTGGGCGATGGTTGGTCGGCCCTGTAGGTATGCTGGTGGTCCGGGTGGTGCAGGTCAAACGCGCGTGGGGCCGCACGTTCATCGCGGTGGACGGCGGGATGAACGCCCTCCTGCGCCCCGCGCTCTACGCGGCACGGCATCGCATCCTACCCGAGCGTCAGGGCGAACCCATTACACCAGCCGACGTGGTCGGACCAAATTGCGAAAGCGCGGACGTGCTGGCCCGAGACGTGCCGTTGCCCCCCTTGCGTGAGGGGGATCTGCTCGTCATCCTGGACGCGGGCGCGTACGGCGAAACCATGGCTAATACCTATAATGCACGTCCCCTACCGCCCGCGCTGGTCCTGAACGAACCCGCGACCACACCCGAGGCCTAAGCCCAGCCGAATCGCTCACGTGCGATGGTCTACGCGAGCCGCGCGAAAGGGCTCGAGCAGGCCTTCAGGCCGCGCGGACGCTGCGAGTACCCACAGCAAAATACGCGCCATCCTGGCCGTAGGGCAAGCCGAGCTGAAGGCAGCCCCCTCGGTATAACACGCCAGGGTCAGCCTAGCACGGCTTGCTATAAAAGAACACCCTATCACTCTAAGGTACAATGGAGACATCTCGAATCCCTGGGAGGAACCATGCCATCCGACCACGGCAACGGCCAGGGCAAAGCGGTAGCCTGGGTTTTAGGCGCGGGGCGCGAACCCGGACGTGGGCTAGCGTTGACTTTGGCCAGGCGAGGCTACCGCGTCGCGCTGCACGATTTCAATCCCGCGGGCCTTGAAGCTACCGCACAAACGCTCCGTCGGGCAGACTATGAAGTGCTCCCTCTGAGCGGGGAGCTGGTGCGCAAAATCACTCTGCAAGGACTGTTCAACCAAATCGAGGACACGTGGGGACGGCTCGATGTGATTGTGTACGCGGATGAAGCCAATCCCCAGGCCGACCTCCTTCGCCTGGATGAGTGGGATTGGCACCGCGCGCTGGACATGAACCTCACCGTGCCTTGGCTCTTGGCCCAACAGGCCGGCCGAGTGATGCTCCAGGGAGGCGCGGTCTTCTTTGTGGGCGGCGATGCCCCCTTGCGGGACGCGGCAGCGAACCCGGGCTTGCCCTTGCTTGCAGGCCGGGGAGGCTTGCTCGCATCCCTAGCAACCTGGGCCGAGATGCTGCGTCCGCGGCGAGTGTGGGTCAACGTGCTCTTGCCCACGGCTCCGCGGCGCTCGCCGTGGCGTGAGATGGCCATCTTTGCGGATCAAGCCTGGCCGGATGACCCGCCGCGCGACCTCGGGGAGCTGCTCTTTCGCGCGCTGAACGATGCCCGAACGGGCCAAATTCTGGCGTTAGCATCAAGGAAGGAGTGAGCCATGACCGCTGAACGATGGGAACAATATGCCTCGGACGCGTTCCAAAACCTCTTCCGTGAAGTGCAACGCTTTACGCGTTACGTTTATATCTTGCACCTTCTGAGCTGGGATCAGGAGACCTACATGCCGCCCGGAGGCACCGAAGCGCGCGCGCGGCAAATCAGCACATTGGCCAGCCTGGTACACCAAGAAGCCAGCTCACCCCGCATCGGCGAGCTCTTGGCCCAAGCTGAAGCCGACGCGCAGGCGCAAGGCTGGCCCCCCGATAGCGACGGAATGGGCTTTTTGCGCGAATTCCGCCGACGCTACGACCGTATGACCAAAGTGCCGGTGGAATGGGTGCGCGCGTTCACCCAGCTGACCTCTGAAGCTCAGGTTGCATGGCGCCAGGCCAAGGCCGAGAGCAACTTTGCCCGTTTCGCGCCCTATCTAAAACGCATTGTAGATATGAAGCGCGAGTACGCGCAATTCTTCGCGCCATATGACCACATCTACGACCCCTTGCTGGATGAATTCGAACCCGGCATGAAAACCGCCGAGGTACAGGCCGTGTTCGACCGTCTGCGCGAGGTCCAGGTTCCCCTCATCCAAACCATCCGGGAACGGCCGCAAGTGTCGGACGAGGTGCTCTACCGGCCCTTCCCCGTGGATAAGCAACGCGCGTTCGTGCGCGAGGTGCTCGCGCACATTGGGTTCGATTTCCACCGCGGCCGCGTGGATGAATCCGCACACCCCTTCACCACGTCCTTCAGCATCAACGACGTCCGCTTAACCATCCGCACAGCCGAACGGGATTTCTTCCGCCAAGCCCTATATAGTGGCCTTCACGAAATGGGCCACGGCCTCTATGTGCAAGGGGTAGATCCCGCGTACGAGGAAACGCCGCTGATGGGCGGCGCGTCCCTCGGTGTTCACGAGTCCCAATCCCGCCTGTGGGAAAATTTGGTTGGCCGCAGCCGCGCCTTTGTGCACTGGCTTCTCCCGCGGCTCCAAGCCGCCTTCCCCGGCACCATAGACGATGTGGACGTCGAAACCCTGTACCGCGCCATCAATCGGGTCGAGCCTTCGTATATCCGCATCGAGGCGGATGAGGTAACCTACAATCTGCACATCATGCTCCGCTTTGAGCTGGAGGTTGCGCTTCTGGAAGGTCGCCTACAAGTTGAGGACCTGCCGCAAGCATGGAACGAGCGAATGCAAGCCTACCTCGGGTTGACCCCGCCCGACGATGCCCACGGCGTGCTGCAAGATATCCACTGGTCCCAGGGCGCCTTGGGTTATTTCCCCACCTATACCCTGGGCAACGTGATGAGCGTGCAAATCTGGGAACGTATGGCCCAAGATATCCCCGACGTGGACGCCAAGATGCAAGCCGGGCAGTTCCAAGATGTACTCGCGTGGCTGCAAGAGCACGTATACCGGCCCGGGGCGAAGTTCCCGCCAAAGGACCTGCTCCGCCGGGTGACGGGCCAGGCGCTCAACCCCGAGCCGTACTTGGCCTATCTCCGGCGCAAATTTGGCGAGATTTACGGCTTCTAACTATGGGTGTGCAGCTGCCGCCCTTGTTCGTCGATCGCATGCGGGCCTTCCTCGGCCCAGAGGCATACGAGGCCTACCGCCGCGCGCTGGAAGGCCCGCCCCACGTGGGCCTGCGGGTGAACACGCTCAAAATCGACGTGGACACGTTCCGGCGCCTCGCGCCCTTTACGCTGGAGCCTGTCCCGTGGTGTCCCAGTGGCTTCCGGGTGGTGGATGGGCCCCGGCCGGGCAAGCATCCGTACCACGCGGCCGGACTGTATTACATCCAGGAGCCCAGCGCCATGGCCCCGGCTGAAATTCTCGCGCCACAACCGGGCGAATGGGTGCTGGACCTCGCGGCCGCCCCCGGAGGCAAGACCACCCACCTGGCAGCACTCATGCAGGGGGAAGGGCTCCTGGTCGCGAATGATATCCAGCCGAAACGCGTGCACGAGATGACCAACAACCTCGATCGCTGGGGCGCGCGGCATATCCTGGTGACCCAAGAGCAACCCCGACGCCTGGCACGACGTTGGGCTGGAGTGTTCGACCGGGTGCTGGTGGACGCGCCCTGCTCGGGCGAGGGGATGTTTCGCAAGGACCCAGCCGCGCGGCGCACCTGGACGCCGAACCACGTGCAACGGTGCGCGGCGCTGCAACGCCAAATCCTGCGCGCGGCCGCGCCGCTGGTGCGGCCCGGGGGTTACCTGCTCTACAGTACGTGCACCTTCGCGCCCGAAGAGAACGAGGGCACGGTGGCCTGGTTCCTGGACAAGCACCCCGAGTTCGAGCTGGTGCCCATTCCGCCGCGGTGGGGGTTTGAGCCCGGTCGGCCCGAATGGCTAAAACCACCAGGGCCCGAGGTGTTGCGCGGGACCGTTCGATTGTGGCCGCATCGGGTCGCGGGCGAGGGGCACTTCCTCGCGCTCCTGCGCCGCCGCGACGGCGACGCGCCGGCCATTCCGTACGCGCCGCGGCGGCTCCCCTTGCCCGCGAGCACCCGACGGCTCTGGCACGCGTTCGTTGCGGAGATGTTCGAGCGCGACCCCGTCCCTGAAGGCTACCGCCTGGCCCAATTCGGCAACCGGCTGTACGCGGTACCGCCCCAGGCCCTGGCGTGGCAAGGCCTGCGTGTGGTGCGTTTCGGCTGGTGGCTGGGCACGGTCAAAGGGCAACGCTTCGAGCCTGCGCACAGCTTGGCCCTGGCCATCCCCGGGGATATCGCGACCAACCGGCGGGATTGGACAGCCGACGACCCACGCGTGCGCCAATACTTGCACGGCGAGCCCATCCCTGACGAAGGACCTCCAGGATGGGTCGTGGTCACGGTCGACGGCTATCCTCTGGGCTGGGCGCGCAGCGTCCAGGGGGTGCTCAAAAGCCGCGCACCCCGCTGGCTGCGGAGAATTTAGGGAGGTTGAGTGAAGTTAGTTAGAAGTTGGTGGTTGGTAGTTGGAAGTTGGGAACCGCGGTGTCTCGTCCGGAAAAAGGTTTACACTTAGGAGCCCCTACTGCCCAAGGACGTAGGAGGCGAAACAACGATGAAGAAGCACAAGCGACGCATATACAGCGAGGCCTTCAAGCGTATGGTGGTCCAAGAGTATGAGCAAGGGGCTAGTATGACCTCG
>JAADFA010000136.1 GCA_013153135.1 Chloroflexota bacterium | reverse complement strand
ATGCCCGTCTTTGAGCCCCCTTTTTGCCCTCCTGGCCCTCCAGGAGGCCTTCGTTGTTTCCCCGAAAAAGCCACAGTCCAGCGACGCGCCGCGCGGAGTGCGCGGCGCGTCCCTTCATCTGCGTGCGCCCGCAACCCTCTAGTCATAAGATAGAACCCCAGCCCTGTGCTATAATACAAACAAGGCGACGCGGTCGTCCCCATCGAACTTTTTTCCCAGGAGGCGGCCATGGTAGAAGATCTGTTGCGCGACGCGGAACATCGGATGCAACGGGCCGTTGAGGTCCTTGAAGAAGATCTCAAACGCATTCGAACGGGCCGAGCCACACCCGCGTTGGTTGAAAAAATCACCATTGACTATTACGGCGTGCCAACGCCTTTGATCCAGCTCGCGGCCATCACCGTGCCCGAGCCCCGACAAATCAACATCAAACCTTTTGACCCAAAGACTATTCCGGCCATTGAGCGCGCCATCCTCACCTCCGATCTCGGCCTGACGCCCAATAACGACGGCTCCACCATTCGGCTCTTCCTACCTCCGTTGACAGAAGAGCGACGACAAGAACTGGTGCGTGTGGTACACAAGCGAGTTGAGCAAGCCCGCATCGCCATTCGCAACGTGCGGCGGGATGTGCTCAAAGATTTACGTGAGATGGAAGACGAAAAAATGATCTCCGAGGATGAGCGTCGACGGGCGGAAGATAAGCTACAGAAGCTAACAGAGACCTACATCGAAAAAGCCAACAAAGCCGGCGAGCTTAAAGAACGGGAGATCATGGAACGATGAGATCAAATGCCAGCGGGGCTCAAACCGCGCCACCAACATCCTCTTCGTCATCAGAGCAGCGCCGCGTTCCCGTCCACGTAGCCATTATCATGGATGGTAACGGACGTTGGGCTCAGGCGCGCGGTTTACCCCGTTTGGCTGGCCATCGAGCAGGAACGGAGAACTTGCGCCGCATCATCGACGCGAGCATGGATTTTGGCATTCAGTACCTAACGGTATACGCGTTCTCGACCGAAAATTGGGGGCGCCCGAAGGATGAAGTCGAGGGCCTGATGAACATCTTAGAAGAGGTCATTGATACCGAAGTACCCCGGTTGCACGAAAAGGGCGTGCAAGTGCGACACATCGGCGCGCTGGAAGGCCTGCGCCCCGAACTACAACGCAAGATCCGCGAATCTGAGGAGCTGACACGCAACAACAAGCGTTTAGTCCTTGGAGTGGCCTTCAATTATGGCGGCCGCGCGGAGATCGTGCACGCAGTCAGGCGTATCATTGCTGACGGCCTGCGGCCTGAAGACGTGGACGAGGCGACCTTCGCGCGCTACCTCTACACCGCGGGGATGCCCGATCCGGACCTGGTCATCCGGACCTCGGGCGAACAGCGCATAAGCAACTTCTTGCTTTGGCAGGCTGCTTACGCGGAATGGTACTTCACGCCTGTCTACTGGCCCGACTTTGACCGCGAAGAGCTGCGCAAGGCCCTTGAAGAATACAGTCGGCGCGAGCGGCGTTTTGGCCGCGTACCAACGTCCAAATCCTAAGACCGCAAAACGAAAAGGACGGCGGGCCGTACCGGGCCCGCCGTTTTTTGCGCGTGGAGTCAGGACATCCCGCGCAAAAACCTCCTATGGCCCTTGGCCTGGGCTCGGCTTTTGAGTATAATCAGGCTGCCCTTAACGGGCCATCTCATAGGCTAAAGGTCTAGGAGGTTCAAGTTGCCGACGACGGTGATTGCTCGACCAGGAGAAAGCGCGGAAGAGCTGCTCAAACGCTTCCGTAAGCAGGTGGCCAAAGCGGGTATTTTGAGCGCGGTGAAGCGCAAGCGTTGGTATATTTCCAAAAGCGAATTGAAACGCATTAAGCGCAAGAAGGCCATCCGCCGACAGCGCCGCAAGATGCGCAAGCGGATGATGCAACAACAGCGGCGACGGTAGCCGAATAATAGGGCGTTTACCCAGGAGGTTATAGGGCTATGGGTGGAGATAAGATTGAGGTGGAAGGGGTCGTTGTTGAGGCACTGCCCGATACGCAATTCCGGGTCAAGCTGGATAATGGGCATACGATTTTAGCCTATCTTTCAGGTCGGATGCGCAAGCATTACATCCGCATCTTACGCGGGGACCGGGTAAAGGTCGAGATCTCGCCCTACGACCTCACCCGGGGACGCATCGTTTATCGCTACAAGAAACGTGTAAGCTAACCTCCCAACCGCACGACGAGGCAGGCCGTGCCCGCGGACATGCAGTCCGTCCCCCCGCCCAAGGTGCGGGACGTTTTTCGGCAATGGTCGCTCGAGCCTTCGCCCGCCCAATGGCGGGCTTTTGCGCGTTATGTTGACTTACTTGCCCGCGCGAACCAACACACCAACCTCACAGCCTATCGCGAACCCGAAGCCCTTTGGCTTCACCTTATCGCAGACGCATTGAGCCCCATCCCCCATGGTCTCAACCTCCACCACCAACGGGCTGTGGATGTGGGCTCAGGCGCCGGGATCCCCGGGTGGCCCCTGGCGCTGTGGTTCCCCGATAGCTCGTTTACCCTCATTGAGGCTACAGGTAAAAAAGCTCGCTTTCTGCGGGACGTAGCTGAGGCTTTGCAGCGGCCTGTAGAAGTCTTGGCTCAACGCGCAGAGGTCATAGGCCACGACCCCGCACATCGCGAGCAATATGATTGGGCCTTCGCCCGCGCCGTAGCCAGCTTGCCCACCGTCCTGGAATACATGGCGCCTTTGGTGCGGCCTGGGGGGCGCCTCGTCGTCTACAAAGGCTCGCGCGTCCAAGACGAAATCGCCCAAGCGCAGCGAGCGCTGGATGTGTTAGGCCTTACCCTCGAGCGAGTAATCCCCGTCCAGGGCTTACCTTACCCCCGCACATTGGTGTGGCTGCGCAAGACCCATCCCACACCCACGCGATACCCCCGGCGGCCGGGCATTCCGGCCAAACGTCCGTTGTAAGCTCCTCAAAAAGCCTTGCGCGGCGCGCCGCCTTTTGGCGAACACACCGCGCAAGGTGGAGGGAGGAAGCCGTCCGCCTTGGAGGCGGGGGGCCATCATCTTAGCGCAGGCTGCTCAAACCCAAACCCAATTCTCGTACACACTGGTATAGATGCTCCGCACGCAAGCGTGCGGTTTCAATCCGAGCCATAAGCTCCGCATCGCCCGTGCGCTCAGCCAAAACCTGGGCTTGCTGTAAAGCCTGATTCAGGTCTTGCACATACGCAGCCAATCCTTGATAGGCCTGTATCGCGGCCCCACGCAGTGCGGGGGTCATGGTTTGGCTCGCGCGTGCCTGAGCGTACAGCCCCGAGGCCAGGGTAGCGATTTGATTCGCGTCGTTAGCCGCACGGCGGAGGCGTTCCACAAGCCCTTGCTGATCCGGGCCCTGGGGCAGAGTCAGCGCCTGGGCTTGCGCCGCGCTGAGATCCTGCTGTTGCAAATCCATCGCGTCCAGCTGCAAACATCGGGCGATCACTTCTAACCGTCGCGGGGTAAGAGGTTGGGACGAAGTCCCGACCCCAGCGGCCATCCCCCCCACGGGCACGGCACCACCCGCAACCACCACGGCCCCGGTCGAGCTCGAGGAGCTCGTGCCATCTGACGTACTGTCTGACGTGCTGGACGACGATGAGGAATCCGCGGTATCGCTTTCCGTTTGATCGCTGGTCTCGGCGACCTCGCTCGATTGGAGGAGTTCGAGCATGTTTTCCTGGTGCTCCATAATGGCCTGGGTTTCCGCAGCCACTTGATCCAAGGCCGCACGCAGCTGCTCCAAGGTCTCCTGCGTTCCAGTGTTGATCAAGTACTCACTTTCCACAATACGGTCGGCCATAATGCCGATTTGTTCCTCAGTCCACAAGATACGGTCCGCCATTTCGCCGATTCGATCGGCCATCTCGCCGATGTCATCCGAGAGCTGCAACGTAGTGTCCTCAGATTGGTCGATGCGATAGTTGATATCGTCCGCGGTCACAGCGAGCTGGGCGGCGTCTTGGAGCGCTTGTTCTGCGAGCGAAACCATACGGTCCGCCAGTTGAGCCATTTCGTCCGTGGTCGCGGCCGCCTGCAACGCGCTAGCGGCATCCAGGACAGATTGCAACGACGTTTGCAGCGTCTGGCTTTGCACCGCAATTTGATCTGCCAACGTCTGCACTTGGGACCAATCGGGGGTCGCGAACGCGGTCAGCTGGTCGGATGGAGTCTCTACAGGCAAAGTCGGCAAAGGCGGCAACGTCGGAAGCGTCTCAGGCAAGGGAACGGGCAAGGTTGGCAGGGGTGGTAGCGAAGGCAGCGAGCCATCGCTCGGCACAGGTAGCTCGGGCACCGAGATCTCGGGCGGCGTGGCCTCAGGAAGCCCAACATCGGGCAACGTGGGCAGGGGAGGCGCGGCCCCCAGATCAGGCGTCGGAACCAGACCCGCGGCCGGAGGTTCGGGCAGATCATCGGCACCAGCGCACGCGGTCAAACTCCACGCGAACATAAGGAAGATTAGCCATCGTACCCAACGCATTCGCACACCTCCTTGGCCTGAGGTATCCCCCGTGGACTTAGACGCCTTAGGTATCGCGTTCGTCACACGCGGTATAATGCTCGAGCACGATTCCGGTCGCGTGGCCTTGCCCTTGCGACTGGGCACCTAGAAGCCTGAAGGAGGCGCGGCGATGAGCAACGCAGAGCGAAAACCCGCCCGGGTGCGGTTTGCGCCATCTCCCACGGGATATCTGCATATTGGCGGCGCGCGCGCGGCCTTGTTCAACTACCTGCTCGCTCGCCAAACAGGCGGGCAATTCATCCTGCGCATCGAAGATACGGATCGCAAACGCTACCAACCGGATTCCGAGCAAGATTTGATGGAAAACCTGCGCTGGCTCGGACTGGAATGGGACGAGGGGCCGGATAAAGGCGGTCCCGTCGGGCCTTACCGCCAATCCGAACGCGCGGCCCTCTACCGACAATACGCTGAGGAGCTGGTCGAACGCGGGCACGCATACTATTGCTTTTGCTCACCCGAACGACTCCGCCGCTTGCGCGAAGAGCGCCGCAAACAAGGCCTACCCCCGCGCTACGACGGCCATTGTCGTAACATCCCACCCGAAGAAGCCAAACGGCGGGTCGAGGCTGGTGAGCCCCACGTCATCCGGTTCAAAGCCCCGCGCGAAGGCGAGATCGTCGCGCATGACCTCATCCGCGGCCCCATCCGGGTCGCGAACAAAGACTTGGACGACTTCATTCTGCTCAAATCTGACGGCATGCCGACCTACCACCTGGCTGTGGTTGTGGACGACCACCTCATGGGCATCACCCACGTACTCCGCGGAGCCGAGTGGCTCTCGACCTTTCCGGTCCACGTACACCTGTACCGCGCGTTCGGTTGGGAAGAGCCTGTTTGGGTGCATCTCTCCCTCTTTCTCAAACCCTCGGGCAAGGGCAAAATCAGCAAGCGCGATGTGGCCGCGTTCCGTAAGGGGCACAAGTCCGTTCTGATCCGCGACTTGCGCGAGTTTGGGTACATCCCCGAAGCCGTCAACAACTGGCTCGCGCTCATGGGTTGGAGCTACGACGATCGAACGGAATTCTTCACCATGCAGGACCTTATCGAAAAATTCAGCCTCGAGCGCCTTAAGCCATCACCGGCCGCGGTGAACTTTGATAAGCTGGATCACTTTCAAGGGCTGCATGTGCGCGCGCTCCCACCCGACGAGCTCGCGCGGCGCCTGGTCCCTTTCTTCCACAAAGCGGGTTATACGCAGGTTACCGAACAGGATTTACTCCCCATTGTGCCCCTCATCCAAACCCGCATCGTGACCCTGGACGATGCGGTGCGCATCGCGGGCTTTTTCTTCGAGGACGACGTCCAACCCGACCCCAAAGAGCTGGTGCCCAAAGGGCTCACACCCGAACAGGCGCTGGAGGTCGCGCGGCGCGCGCTGGCTGTGCTCGAGGCCCTGCCCGATATGAAAGCCAGCACCACCGAGCCACCGTTGCGCGCCTTGGTTGAGGAGCTCGGGCTCAAGGCGCGGCACGTGTTTGGCCTCATCCGTGTAGCCGTCACAGGGCAACGGGTCAGCCCGCCGCTATTTGAAACCATGGAAATCGTGGGCCGGGATAAAGTCCTAGAACGTATGCGCCGCGCGGTCGAGCTGCTCGAAGCCATGGTCCACCAGCAGGCCAACAACACCTGAGGAGCGCGCCATGCGGCCGATCGTTGCGTTCTTTGATGTAGATGGCACCCTGACGCGCGGCCACGTATGGCGGGGCATCATGGCCTATTTTCAACACCATGGACTCCGCCGCTGGACGCATCGCCTGTTTTGGGCCTATCACTTCCCGCTCTTTCTGCTCTATAAGGCACGCGTGTTGCCCCAACACATTGCCCGAGGCCAATGGGCCCAACACCTCGCGTGGTATGTACGCGGCTACAGCGAACAACGAGCGAACGAGGTATGGGACTGGGTCGTTAATGTCTACCTGGCCGATCAATGGCGACCCGTTTCCCTGGAGCGCCTGCGCTGGCATCAGGAGCAGGGGCATCAAGTGGTCTTGGTATCTTCCGGGCCACGGCCTCTGATGAGCCGTATTGCGCGCCATCTGGGCGTGCAGCACGTGGTTGCAACGCCCTTTGAAGTGCGGAACGGCCGTTATACAGGTCGGGCCCGGGCCCCGGTCATCGGGCCCGAAAAGCCCCGACGCGCCTGGGCTTATGTGCGAGCCCAGGGATGGGACGCGCGGCCGCGCGACGCATGGGCTTATGGTGACGCGATCTCGGACCTCCCCCTGCTCGAAAGCGTTGGGCATCCGGTCGCGGTCGCACCCGATGCCGAGCTGGCCAACGTGGCCCATTCCCGCAACTGGCCTGTCCTCATGGATAAGGTTTCAAGCACCTCGCCTGAGCAGAAATGACCATCGTCCCTTGGCGGCCAAGACCCAGAGGAGTATCCTAAAAGGCGGACAGCGTTCGGCATTCATCCGCCAAAGGAGGCGTCAAATGACGGAGGAATATCGCATTGAACGGGATTCTCTGGGCGAAGTCCGAGTCCCCGCGAGCGCGTATTGGGGTGCGCAAACCCAGCGCGCGCTGGAAAACTTCCCCATCAGCGGCATCCGTTTCCCGCGCGTATTCATTCAGGCTCTGGGGCTGATTAAGTACGCCGCGGCCAAAGTCAACCACGAACTGGGCCTGTTGGACGAAACGCGGGCAAAGGCCATTATGCAGGCAGCAGAAGAGGTCGCTGCAGGCAAGTGGGATGACCACTTTCCCCTCGATATCTTCCAAACCGGCTCGGGCACCAGCACGAATATGAACGCGAACGAGGTCATTGCGAACCGGGCGAACGAAATCCTGGGGCAACCCCTGGGCACCAAGAGCCCGGTTCATCCTAACGACCACGTGAACATGGGCCAATCGTCCAACGACGTCATACCCACTGCAATCCACGTGGCCGCGTACCTTGAGGTCGATCAAATCCTCTGGCCCGGGCTGCAACACTTGCTCGATGTGATCCGCGCGCGCGTGGAGGATTGGGACCACTTGGTCAAGACCGGGCGCACGCACCTCATGGACGCGATGCCCATCCGGCTGGGGCAGGAGTTCTCGGGCTGGGCGCGGCAGGTGGAGCTGGGCCTGGAGCGCCTGGACGCCGCGCTCAAGCATCTGGCCGAGCTGGCCATTGGCGGCACCGCGGTGGGCACAGGCGTAAACACACATCCGGAGTTCGGGCGCCGCGTGGCCGCGGAGCTCAGCCGGTTGACCGGTCTGCCCTTCCGGGAGGCCGAAAATCACTTCGAAGCCCAATCCGCGCAAGATGCCGCGGTGGAGCTCAGTGGCGCGCTCAAAACCATTGCCGCGAGCCTCATGAAGATTGCGAACGACCTGCGCTGGATGAACAGCGGGCCCATCGCGGGTTTGCAAGAGATCCGGCTCAAGGCCCTGCAGCCGGGGTCGTCCATCATGCCTGGCAAGGTTAACCCCGTCATCCCCGAGGCCGTGCGCATGGTCGCAGCCCAGGTCTTCGGGAACGATGCAGCCATCACCTGGGGCGGCGCGCTGGGTGACTTCCAGCTCAACGTCATGCTGCCCGTCATCGCACACAACCTGCTTCAATCTATCAAGATTTTAGGCAACGCCGCGCGCGTGCTGGCCGATAAGGCTCTGACGGACTTCCAGGTCAATGAGGAACACATCACCCGCCTGGTCGAACGCAACCCCATCCTTGGCACCGCGCTCAACCCCATTATCGGGTACGACAAGGCCGCAGAAGTGGTGAAGAAAGCTTTGCGCGAAGGCAAGACCGTCAAAGAAGTGGTCATCGAAATGGGCTTGCTCACGCCCGAGGAAGCTGAAAAGGTACTTGACCCGCGCAAGCTCACCGAGCCCGGGCTGCGCAAGCGCAAGGCCTAGATTCAGCGTGCCCGCACCTGAAAGCCTAAGGGCCCGCCATGCTCGGCGGGCCCTTGGTAACTCCTTGGTCACCCCGCGTCAAACGCTACTGAAGCGCGTACACATCCAGCTCGGTCCCCGCCGGGAGGCCGGTCGCGTCCGCGGGCACGCGGATCAACCCATCGGCCTCGACCAGGCGGAAGATCAGGTTGCTCTTGTAAAAGACGACCTCGGCCTCAAAGCCGTTGGGCGTCTCGTGCAGTCGCACGGGGATCCATTCCTCACGGCCGGCTTCGGAGGGTGCGTTGTTGCGCAACACCGCGCGCCAGCGCGGCCAGGGCCGCGGCCGCGCGGCCTGAAGCCGCTCCAGCGCAGGCACGACGAACCATAACATGTTGATAAACGCGCTCACTGGGTTGCCGGGCAGGCCAACGATAGGCTTGCCTGCCGCGACGCCCAGGATGGTGGGTTTGCCCGGCTTGAGGCGCAGCCCGTGCACCAACACGCCAGGCTCACCCAAACGGTTTACCACGTCCGCGGTCATATCCCGCGTGCTGGCCGAGGAACCCGCGGTAATCACCACCATATCACACTCGCGGAACGCACGCGAGGCAACCTGATACAGGGCTTCGGGGTCATCGGGCACAATGCCATACCGTTTGGGGATCGCGGCCCACTGTTGTACGATCGCGCTCAAGGTATAGGAGTTGATGTCCCGCACACGACCTGGGCCAGCCGGTTCCTCAGGGGGCACAACCTCGTCGCCTGTAGAAATGATGCCCACGGTCGCTAAGCGCCGCACTTGTACCTGAGTTCGTCCGAGGGCCATGAGGCCCCCGATCTCGGCAGCGCGCACGCGCGTCCCCGCGGGAATGATGCGTTGCCCTTGGGCCACGTCTTCGCCGACATCAATGACGTTCTCCCCCACCGCAACGGCCTTGAGCACTTCAACTTCATCTTCGCGGCTCTGCTGAGTATGCTCCAGCATCACCACCGCGTCCGCGCCCTCGGGCAACATGCCGCCTGTGTGGATCAATGCGGCTTGGCCAGGTTCCAGCCGAAAGG
>JAADFA010000152.1 GCA_013153135.1 Chloroflexota bacterium | reverse complement strand
CGCCGCTTCCCACGCGCCCTGGTCTGGTTGAGCGGCCAGGGATTCCGAGCGCTTGGGGGATTGGGTCGCGGCCGTGTCCGAATAGGCGCGGCGTAGTTGGGCTTCGGCCGCGTCCTGAATCGCGCGCATCCACGCGTCGTCACGCCACCATGAGGGCGGACGCCAACCAGGAGGTAAATGCCGGGCGATCCATGCACGTATGTAATCCCACAAGGATGGTTCTTTCATGGCTCGCCTCCAACAGCCCCGATTATACTCGGGCTATACACCCTAACTCAGACCCAGGGGGGGCACATGCGTCGTTGGCCTTGGCTCGATATACTCTGGCTCGCTACCCTCGGCATCGCGTGGTACCGCCTGCAGGGGCAAATTCCCTATGCGCTGGACTTGAGCGCATCGGACGAAGCGTATTACTTGGACTTAGGCCGCCGTTGGCTGACAGGTGTCCCAGATACGGATCCCGCGTGGAGTCCGTGGTACGTCCGCTGGTATGGGCTTTTACTCCGCGCGCTCTCCGACCCCGTTCGTGTGCATGATGTCAACATAGGCATGCAAGCGCTGGGCCTGGTTGGATTGACGTATGGGCTTTGGCGACGGGCGCGAGTGCGGCCGACCCCCGCAGGGGTCGTGAGTTTATTCTTGCTGAGCACGTGGATGCTCTGGCGGGTGGAACCCCGGGTGATGCACTTCGCATGGCTGGGCGTCTTGGCGATGGCATTCTGGATGTATCCCTGGCCCGCGACCGTGCGCGCGTGGAGCTGGGCCATGGCCAGCATCGTGCTTATGTGGGCTCGGCCTGAATTTGGCCTGCTGGTCCCCTTGTTCGTGCTATGGGGCTTGCAGCAACGGCGCCGCGGCATGCAGAGCCCGTGGCCCTTAAGCGCGCGTGTGGGGTTGGGCATTCTGGCGCTGGTTGCGGTTTGGGGCTTGGTGCACTGGGGTATGCCGTGGCAATCGGGACGTGGACTGCACGCGTTGGTGCAACACTATCGCCGCAACGCGTCTCGTTGCCCTGAGCTAGGGGTCTCGCCCCAAGATTCCGACGCGAGGGTGCGCGAGCGCCTCTTTGGCGATGCCACGCGCCTGTTCGAGGCTGTCCTAGCGAACCCGACAGCCCTCGCGCGCCAGGTAGCGTGCAACGCTCGCTTCTTGCCTCGCGACGCGCTGCGCGCGCTGGTTTTGCACGCAGCCTGGTGGTCTGGTGGCACGCCCCGCCAGGCGGGGCTCGTGTTGCTCGCCTCGCTGCCCATTCTCATCGGCGGCGGCGTCCTTTGGCGCTGGCGATACGAAGGCTGGCGTCCGCGTTTCAGCCTCCATCGTCTTGACATCCTGCTATGGGCTCTACCGCCCTTATACGATCTACTCTTGATCTCATCCGAACGCAATCATTACCTCATGGCCCTGGGTTGGTGGTTCTGGTGGATGGTGGGGACCGCGCTCTTGCCGCGTCGCGGCGTACGGTGCCCAGGATGTGCCTTGGCCCTCGCTGGGCTGGGTCTCGCCCTTCTCCCGCCTTTGGAGCGGCTATCCGCGCCTGGGCAGCCCATTCTCGCGCGCCGAGAGTTGGTCAACACGCTTTACCGCGCCGGTCTGCGTCACGTCGAGCATCCAGTAACCACCTTGGTTGCCGGCCATCCAAGCGAATGGCTGGAGCGCTTCTTGGGTTCGCAGTACATCCGCGAGACCGATTGGCGCCAGGCCTATCCACCTCCACAGCCCTGGACGTGGGACGTTATCGTGTTGCGCGACCGCGTATGGCTCACCTGGCAAAGGGCGATCATAACCCTGCCAGACAATTACTGCTTGCGTCCCCTCACGACTCAGGTGATCCTTTTCGCGCGAACGGGTCCTTTGAGCCCCGCATGTCGCCAATGAACGGGCTTTGTAGTACACTCATACACGCCAATCCATGGCAGGAGGCCTACATGCGCAAACAATTGGCTGCCTTGGAAGAATTCCACCGTGCGATGGGTGTCTTCTACGCACAAAAGCCCACCGCAGATATACCTGAAGACGTGCGTGAACTCCGTATCCGCCTGTTGCAAGAGGAGCTCGAGGAATATATCCGCGCGGCTCGCGCGGGCTCGCTGGTGGATATTGCTGACGCGCTCACGGACCTGCTCTATGTGCTCTTGGGCACCTTTATCACTCACGGTTTGCAAGACGTGGCTGAAGCTTTATTCGACGAAGTCCACCGGAGCAACATGACCAAGCTCGGGCCCGATGGGCGGCCCATTTATCGCGAGGACGGCAAAGTGCTCAAGCCACCTACCTATCGCCCACCGGACTTGGCACGAATTCTGGCGCACGGGACACAGACCGAACCCTCGCAGGAGGAGCTTCTATGAGCACGCCATATCCCACCCCGACACCCCCATCACCACCTGGGATGGATGGCCACCACTTTCAAACGCCTGCCGCGCGCCCAACCTCCGCCCAGCGTGATGGAGGAGCCTCCGCGGCAAAATGGGCCCTATTCGGTGTAGCGCTGGGTTTTTTGCTCCCCCTGTGCGGCTTGGGCGCGTTGATGCTCATGTGCTCAACCAGCTTGCAAACTGCGATGCCCTCTTCCCAATTCGGGACAAGGAGCCAGTCCAGCCTCTTCCTCACCACAAAGACACGGCCTTATGTACTCGAGCATATCTCTGGACCTCGGACTGGCCCCGCAGTTGCGGTATGGCCTTTGTACGGGCCCATTATCAGCGCAGGAGATAAAATGGCCTTATCGTCTAATATCGTTGCAGATTATATCGTACGGGTGGCCCAGGACCTGCGCGAATACGAGGACGTGCGCGCGCTTGTGTTGCACATCAACAGCCCGGGCGGGAGCGTGGTCGCCAGCGATCGCATCTACCACGCGCTTGAGAACATGGACCGGCCCATTGTGGTTTATATGGACGAAATCGCCGCGTCAGGTGGATACTACATTAGTATGGCTGGCGATTATATCGTCGCGAATCCCAACACTCTTACTGGCTCCATTGGTGTGATCGCGGTCTTTTACAACGCGGAAGGGCTGATGGAGAAGATCGGCGTGGAGCCAGAGGTCATCAAAGCCGGTCAGGCCAAGGATATGGGTTCGATTTATCGCGCGCTCACGCCCGCGGAACGGGCATATTTAGAGGATTTGCTTCGACAAGTGCACGAAAACTTTATCCGCGTCGTTGCTGTCAACCGAGAGCTACCTACCGAAGAAGTGCGGGCGCTTGCGGATGGTCGTATTTACTTGGCCTCCGATGCGCGGGATAAGGGCTTGATTGACCAACTGGGCTATTTGGAGGATGCGATTCAGGAAGCCGGACACCGGGCGAACTTAGAGCCGCCGTATCGGGTGGTCCGGATCCGAATACGCACCAGCGTCCTGGACGAGCTCTTATCCCTCAGCGGGCCCAGTATGCCCATGTGGCAACGTTGGGCGTTGGAGCCCGCGAACTGGCCCTGGCAACAACACCCCTCGCCGGTGCTCCTGTATTTGTGGATGCCTTAGCGTGGTGCGGATCCCTGCATGACCCCAGCGGCGATAAAAAACCGGGCCGAATATGGCCCGGTTTTTCGCGGGAGTCGCACGACTAAATCCGTGCCAAAGCCTGGTCTAGGTCTGCGAGAATGTCTTCCGCGGCCTCAAGGCCTACAGAAAATCGTACCAGACCATCGCTAATGCCCATCGCTCGGCGCTCCTCCGGCGGGATCTTCGCGTGGGTCATGCTCGCGGGATGCTCAATGATGCTGTCGGTCTTGCCCAGACTCACACCCAGGGCAGGAAGGCGTAGGCTGTTCATCAGTCGCACACCTGCATCATAACCGCCCTTGAGTTCGAAAGACACCATACCGCCGAAGCAGTGCATTTGGCGCTTCGCGATCTCGTGGCCCGGGAAGTCCGGCAGACCGGGATAGTACACGCGCGCGATTTTGGGATGTTGGGCCAGGTACTCGGCCACCGTGCGCGCGTTTTCGCAATGGCGGGCCATGCGCAACGCGAAGGTTTTCATGCCCATGGTGGTCATCCAGGCCTCAAAGGGCGCCATCACGCCACCGAGTACGAGCAACATACGCAGCAAGGGGCCGGTGATGTAGTCCCGGTCGCGGCTGATGACCGCGCCGCCCAACGCCTGGCCATGCCCGGAGAGGTACTTGGTGGTGCTATGCACAACCACGTCCACGCCCAGGGCTAACGGACGTTGGCAATAGGGCGTCGCGAAGGTGTTATCCGCGATCACCCACGCGCCGTAACGATGGGCGATCTCCACCACGCCCGCGATGTCGGTAATATCCAGCGTAGGGTTCGCGGGCGTTTCAATGTAAGCCCACGTCACGCGTACGTGCTCACGGAAGGCTCGTTCCCACGCGTCCAGGTCGCCCTGGTCCACCCACACGACGCGAAGGCCCCACTGGGGCAGCACGTGGGTGAAAAACGCGTACGTGGTGCCGTAAATCACCCGCGGCGCGAGGATAACATCCGCCTTTTGGGCCCGGGCAAGGATGGCAGCGGTAATGGCCGCCATGCCCGACGCGAACACCAGGCCGTGCGCGGCGTTGTCTTCCGGCATGCCGTCTTGCAAAAAGTCGAAGGCTTCGAGCAACGCGATCTTGCGCGCCATGAGGTCCGCGTTCGGATGCCCACGCCGCGCGTACACGTACCCCGGCCGCTCGCCCGCGAAGGTCGCGCGCGCGGTCTCGACATCGGGGAAGGTGTACGTCGTGGTTGGGAAGATGGGTGGTAGATGTGCGCCCAAGGGATGATACGCGGGGTCATCGCCGCCGTGCAAGGCCAGGGTGTCAAAACGCCATCGGGACGGAGAGGAGGATTGGGTGGTCATGGATACCTCCATGGATGATGGGATGCGTTCGGAGCGGGGAGCGTCCGGCCGAAGGGGGGATGGAAGGCGTTTCTGTGGGTCGGGGCCGGCGCGGTGTGTCCCAAGGGCCGGAGGTCTAAGGCCTGCACGCGGAGAAGCACGCGTGAGGTCCAGGCAACGTCGCGCGCGGTTCCCCAACCCCAACAAAAAAGCGACGCCCCAAAGGGCGCCGCGTGAAGCCCAACGCGCGACGAGGGACAACACCCGACCATGGTGCCCAGACGGACGTTGGTCACGACCTCGCCTCCACCACGCGCACAAAGCGCCGTTTGCCCACCTGCAGCACCCCCGGCCCCGGGAAGGGCGCGAGCGCGTCGGTGATCACCTGCCCGTTCCAACGCACGGCGCCCTCGCGCACTTTGCGCCGACCTTCATTGCGGCTGGGCACCAGACCCGAGGCTACCAGGACGTCGAGCACCGTTTGGCCGGGCTGGAGCGTGTACGTGGGCATATCTTCGGGGAGGTCGCGCTGTTGGAACACGCGCACGAAGTGCTCCTCCGCTTTGCGCGCGGCTTCGGGCCCAAAGAAGATCTCCACGATCTCCCGCGCGAGGCGCATCTTGAGATCGCGCGGGTGCAGGTGCCCTGCGCGCCAATCGGCCTCCAGGCGCCGGATCTCCGCGGGGCTCCAGCGGGTGAGCAGGCGCATGTAGGTGGGCATCACCTCGTCGGGGATGCTCATAAGCTTACCGTACATATCCTCGGGCGTGGTATTCAAGGGAATATGGTTGCCCAAGGATTTGCTCATCTTCATCTTGCCGTCGGTGCCAGGGAGCAAAGGCAAAAAGATGCCCACCTGGGGCCGCTGGCCGTAGTATTCCTGCAGTTTGCGCCCCGCGACGATAATGTTAAAAGTCTGGTCTGTGCCGCCAATCTGCACATCGGCCTGGAGCGCGACCGCGTCGTAACCTTGCAGGAAGGGGTACAGGAACTCATGCAAATAGATGGGCTTGCCTGCCTCGTATCGCTTACGGAAGGTCTCACGCGCTAAGAACTGCTGCGCGGTGAACAGCGCGAACATGTGCATGAGGTCGCTCAACTTGAGCTCGGCCAGCCATTCGTGGTTATAACGCACCACGGTTTTTTCGGGGTCCAGGACCTTAAACGCCTGCTCGGTGTACGTTTTGGCGTTCTCCATGACCTTTTCAAAGGGGATGATGGGTCGGCCCTCGAGCTTGTCGCTTGGATCGCCCACCATGCTGGTAAAGGAACCAATGAGAAAAATGGCCGTATGACCTAGGTCCTGGAACTGGCGCAGCTTGCGCATGGGTACGGTGTGGCCGAGGTGCAGATCCGCGGTGCGCGGGTCCACGCCTAAATAAACCCGCAAGGGCCGACCAGTGCGCTGGGATTCTTCTAAGCGTTCGCGCAGTTCGCGGCGCATGGCTTGTTCCAGCTCGGGGTCGCCGTACTCGGTCCCCTGGAACAGGAGCTCCAGCTGTTCGTCGATGGAGAGGTCTTTCGGGTTCATGGTTCTCGTTCCTCACCTTGCGGGGTGGCAGACAAGCCCACAACCTCGGGGCACGGGCTCGCGCAACCCGATGGAATTTGGTTTGGGCAGTAGTTGATTATACCATGTTTCGGTACAATACTTAGCATAAACGTGGCGAACGGAAGCACACAAAGGTTGTAGAAACGTCAAGCGATATGGAGAGGTGCAAGAGGGCGCCGTCCGCAGGTCAAGTGCGGGTTCAGTCGCCCGCGGCCCGTGGCCAGGGCCGCGCTTGCGTTGCCGCGGGCGCCGCGAGCCGGAAGCCTGCGGCTAGTTGGCATAACATTGCGCGCAAGTCGCCCGGCTCAACGCGGCGGGGCATGGGGCGACAAAGGATCGCCCCCAGGGCGCGGGTTCCGCCGCTCGCGGCATGGCTTCGATAAGATTTGCCCGCACCCTGGCGAACAAGCAGCGTTCAGCCCCCAGGGTCATGAACCAAGGCGCATAGGGCTTATCTTCGCATTACGGCGCGTTTTGCTAACAAAGGCCGTCTGCAGTCTTTGGGCGCCCTCGCGTCTTATGCCGAGCACACCCTAAGCGCTCAGGAGGAGCGTATGAGCGAAACCGGCCCCTTGGTCAGCATCGTTACCCCGTCCTACAACCAGGCGCGCTTTTTGGAGCAAACCATCCAATCGGTGCTGAACCAGGATTACCCTCACATTGAGTACATCATCGTCGATGGGGGCTCGACGGACGGCAGTGTGGACATCATCCGCCGTTACGCCGACCGCCTCGCATGGTGGGTTTCTGAGCCCGATCGAGGGCAGACGGACGCGATCAACAAGGGCTTTGCTCGAGCACGGGGGCAGATTTTTGCCTGGCTCAATTCCGACGACACCCTTGAGCCGCACGCGGTTCGCGAAGCCGTGGCTTATCTACAAGCCCATCCCGATGTGGGCTTGGTTTATGGTGACGCAAATTTTATTGATGAAGAGGGGCGGGTGATTGGCCGCTACCCCGCAGCGCAAACGGATTATCGACGCCTGCGCCGCGGGTATGTGCATATTCCGCAGCCCGCGGCGTTTTTCCGCGCGTCCTTGTGGCACCGAGTTGGGCCATTGGATCCGTCGTTTTATTTCGCCATGGACTACGACCTGTGGGTGCGCATCGCGCGCATCAGCCGCTTGAAGTACGTCCCGCGGGTATGGGCCAATTACCGCATCCATGGCGATGCTAAGACCATGCGCGCGGACGACCGATGCTGGCCGGAGATGTTGCGGGTTCACTTCCGTGACGGCGGCTCGTGGTTTTCTATTTTGGTGCTCAAATACTTTATCCGCCGGGCTATCGGCCCCCTCTGGCTTTGGTACCGCAATCGGCGGCTTTTCCCGGGCCTGGGCTCCCGCACTTCCGGAGGCGCATCATGAGGTCAGCAACCCGTTTAAGCCCCGCTCGCCCGAGGGCCCAGTGGCTCGATATCGGGCTGCAGACCCTTTGGCTGATGCTGCCTTTGGGGCTTTGGCTTTGGATGGACCTCGTCACGCCGCACCCGTATTGGCTCGCGCGGGGGGACTCGGAGCAAGATATGAGCTATACCGCGCGAGCCTTGTTCGCAGGCGCGGCCCATGACTACCGACACCCCGGCACGCCGGTGTTCTACGTGCACACGGGGCTCTACGCCCTTCTCGGCGGCCGGTTCGAAAGCATCCCCGCGTATTTGTTTTGGAGTCACGGCCTGGTCGCGCTCAGCCGGGGTATGTTCGCGGTCGCGTGGTGGCGTTGGGCCCGGCGCCAGGTAGGGCGCGGCATGGCCAGCCTCGGACTTGCAGTTTGGTTCGCCCATCCCACTTTCCTCGCGTTCGCGGAGTTGCTCAATACGGACTCCTACCTGCCCCTGCTGGGCCTGGGGTTTTTAAGCGCAGCCTGGGCGGGATTTGAATCTCCGGACGAACGTACGGCTCTGGGATTGGGCCTGCTGGCCGGGTTCCTCTTGAGTACCAAGTTCGCGCTCGCGCCCTTGGTCGCGTCGGTAGGATTGGTCCTGGGAGTGGCATTGCCCACGTGGGTTATGCGTGGGCGCGCATGGGCCCTTTATACCCTGGCAACCGCCACGGGATTTGTGGTGTTCGCCACGCCGCCCCGCTTTGGGATTACGCAAGCTTGGCAGCTGTTGGTGCACTTTCTAGGCCGCACTGATACGCGCTGGTATATCACCCGGCCGCAACAGTTCTACTACGTATGGCGACGCGTACTTGCCACTCACGACATATATTGGCTCGTCCCCGCAATGGCCTGGGTCGGGCTGCTGATCTGGGCTTGGGTGGTGCGGCCTCCTCGCGCGCACAGCCGAGCGCGCCGGGCACGCAGCGCGCTTTTGGGGCTTTTGGCCCTGGCATGGCTGTACACCCTAGGCGCGCAGTCTAAGGCGGACGCGCCCTATATTGAAGACGCCATCCTTTCGCTGGGATACCGCATCCGTAACACCTACCCACCTACTCTGGGGCTCGCGCTGCTCCCCTTGTGGCTTGGGCGTCAAGCGCGGCCCCGGCGAGGCTTCTGGGCCGTGTTCGCGGGGCTGTGGATCGGGGTTGGGGTGGCTTGGGGCGGTTTTCTGTTGGAACGCGGGCATACGTATCGCGTGTTGGCGGCCTTGCACGACGCGACGCAGGTCATGCTCGAAACTTATACCGATGAGGGACGCATCGCGTTCTGGACGATGAAGGGATTTCCCATTGTCGATGAGGCAGCGTTTCACTTTGAAGGTAATTGGCCCGCAGGTCGTGGGCTGTTCACCGCGGAGCTCATTCAACGCTACCCGCGTTATACCCTTTTCTTGCTGCGCAATATCCCCGAGGCCCGCGCGCAATATCCTCCCCCGGCCGAATGGGATGGCTCGGCCTGCCCGCAGCAACGCCCGCGCGCGACGGTGCCCTTGTTCGAAGGCCAAAGCCTGGGCGTGCGCCCGCGGTGGGTCGCGTATTGGACGTGGGAAGCGGAGGAGCTATGGCACGTGACCCTGCGGGAGGTCCTGTGGGCTTTGTGCGCGTATGGGAACCCGCGTGTGGTCGCGCAACCCCAGGTTGGACGAATGCAATGGGTGGTTATTGAGATGCGCTATCCTTAAAAAGGAACCAACGGGGCGAAGGGAATGGCATCCCTTCG
>JAADFA010000059.1 GCA_013153135.1 Chloroflexota bacterium | reverse complement strand
CCGTTGGCACCGCCGCCGCAGGCTGAAGCCTGCGGCTAGTTTGCATAAAATTGCACGCGGGTAGTTCAGCCCAACGCGCGAGGCGCGCGGGACATGGAACGGCGAGGATAGCGGGCGGGTTTCGCCGCCCGCGGGTCAAGCGCGCGTCCAGCCGCCCGCGGCATGGGCTTCTACGAGCTTTGCCTGCACCCATGGACACGGGCGAGTTGCTGGATTTAATACACGAACTCGCGAATATCATAGCGACTGATGCGCGGGCGCCCCTGGGGGAAGCGGAGCCCTTGTACAATAGCCGCTTGCTGTGCGCGTTGCTCTTCGGGCGTCAACGGCTCGATACCTGCGCGGAGGGCTTCGCGCGCGTAGGGCATATCCGGCTCCACCACGAGCTCGGAGAAATAAAGGATGTCCTCTGGACCCAAGCCCATCGCATTCACCACGCGGATCGTATCCCGCACGTGGCCGGTTGCGTACTGCTTGCCACCCGCGCCCAAGAGCACGATGACCCCCACCGCGAGTCCGCCGGCCTTCATCGCGCGCACCGCGGCCAGCGCGTCCTCGGGCGTGCCGGGCTTGCGTAAAAAGCGCAACAAGGGCGCGTGACCGCTTTCCAGGCCAATATAGACCCGACGCAGGCCGTACGCGGCCAAGGCTGCGTAGTCCTCCGCGCGCTTGCGCTCGCCGCTGAAGCCGTCCAAAAACGCGTATAGATCACGGAATCCTGGCTCCGGGAAGCCCCGGCGCACCTCTGCGAGCAGCGCGCGCAAGCGGGGCATGGGTGCGACCAGTGCGTTGGCGTCGCCCAGGAACACTCCGTGCCGCAAAGGCAGTCCGGGGCCGAGGTAATCTCGGATGGCCGCGATGTGGGCGCGCACCTCATCCGGCCCTTTGATGCGAAACGGGCGATCCCGGTAGAAGGTGCAAAAAGTGCACGTGTTGAAAGAGCAACCCTCGGTGATCTGCACCACCACGGCCAGGTATTGGTCCGGGGGCAGAATGCCGATGGGCTTGTAGACCTGGGTATATCGCTGCGCGTCAGCCCGGGAGCGCGTAGCATCCCAAGCGAGGATGCGGTCCAGCTGGGTGCGGACCTGCCGCGGCGGAGGCTCGTGATCAAAACGCAGCGCGCCCCGGTCCCAAGCCTCGGTGAAAGCCTGGATGCGCTTGCGCGCGGCGGCCTCGACCTGCAGCGCTTCGTCCTGATTCAAGCGCGTTCGCTGTCGCGGCTGGCCCGGTGGCCGCCATTTGACCAACATGGTCCCATTGAGCGCGCGACGATAGATCCGGCCATCCACGATAAACGTCCATGGACGACCGCTGGCCTCGTAGGTATACACCTGCACCCGCGCGTGCAGCCCCAAGCTGATGGTGATACCGCCGGGGAACGTGCGCACGCGGAAAATCATACTCCCCCAACGGCCTTGATAGCTCGCGCTCGCGGCAGCCAGCCCGTGCGCCACCTGGCACCTCCCACCTCACCACGCGACCCGCGGCCGCAGTACCTCCACTCGCTGGCCGAGTTCCCACACGCCCTCGGCCTCGGGCACCGCGTTTTGGCCAAAGATTACTCCGCCCTGCCAACGGCGATACGTCGCCAATGTGGCCAAGGGTTCCTTCCCCAATCGCTTGCCTGTGCGCGGGTCCAAAGTTGTAATGACGCAGCGTTTGCTCGGCTTGACCACTCGCACCGGCACGCGGCCGATGCGCACGCGATGCCAAGTGTCCTCTTCGTACGCGGCAGTGGGACCAATGAGCACATTGGGGCGAAAACGCTCGGGGCCTACAGGCGTGCGCAAGCGCCGGTTGAGGTCGTCCAGCGAGCCCTGGGTCACGATAAGGATGGGGTAGCCGTCAGTAAACGTGGTTCCCTCGCCGGGCAGGCCGTATTTGGGCGAAAGGGGACGATGGGCGTCATCGGGGAAGTACACCAACCGCGCGGGCACCCCCAGGCGCGCCTGCAGCCACGCGTCCACCGCGTCCGAAACCCAAATTGCGTCGACCTCATCACGCCACACGCGGACCCGCATGCGCGGCCGCGCGGGGTCGGGCTCGGGCACCGCGAAAGTATAGCCCTGAGCATCGACCAGAAGGAGCCGCGGACGCCCGGCCAAGGCGTCCTGCAGGCGCACGCGGGCCTGCAACTGGGCCATGCGGGGCACCCGACGTTGGCTCAAGAAATGGCCTTTGGGGTCAACGAGCATCCATCGCCGATCAAAGACCAGACCAAGTCGCGTCAGGGGCCAGCGGGTAACGGCCATGCCCTGGAGCGACTTGACCGGATACACCCACAAACCTTGCACACGAGGCACGTCGTAGTGGCTCATGCCTTCCTCTACGTAAGGCATGGATAAGCTGGGCGCGTAGCGGTCAGTCTGAGGCGGGTATATGCTTCTGGAGGAAAGCCATCCAGGCCTGGTTGAACGCGTCGGCTTGGTCTGCGATGAGGCCATGGCCGCCTGGCAGCTTGACCCACTGCGCATGGGGAATACGTTGCGCCAAGACAGCCTGATCCTCCAGCGAGACGGTCGTATCCTCCAGGCCAGAAATCACCAGGGTGGGCGCTTGAATTTCGGGCAGTCGAGGGGTCAAATCCACCCGGAGCAAAGCCCACATTACCCCACGGTACACCCGCGGGTCAGCCATACGAATGTGCTGGGCCAGAATCTCCCGAAAAGCCGCATGTTCGGGTTTGGGGAAGATGCGCCGAGCGACCAAGGGGGCCTGCCAGCGAGGCGAAAGAAGGAAGGCCAACGCGGCCCGGGCCAGGAAGTAACCCCAGTCGCGCCATCCTCGAGGCCGCAGTCGTGCGAAGGTGTTGACCAGGGTCAGCGTCGCGACCCGTTCAGGCGCGTGCAGGGCGAGAAGCTGGGCCACCACCCCGCCGAAGGAAATACCGACCACGTGAGCCCGTTCGACGCCATGCTGGTCGAGCACTTCACGCGCGAAGGCTGCAAAGCGGGACAACGTAATGGGGCCTCCGGGCCAAGGTGAACGTCCGAACCCTGGCAAATCGGGGGCCAGACCTTGCAAATCCAACGCGCGCAGCACCGGTGCTTGACCTGCCCACGCTTCCCCAGCCGAACCAAGGCCGTGCAGAAAAAGTACCGTCCCGCGACGGCCGCGCGGGTGAAAATGCTGTACGTGCATCCGCTCCCCTCCTAACGGGCCAAAGGTGCGGTGTGACCTCGCTCATCACGTGAGCGGTAGCCTTGATACCAAGCCTTCAACCATTGCGTCGCGTCCTCAGGGCTGTGGATCTCACCCGCGGCTTGGGCCTCTTGCAGCGCGCGCAAGGCCAAGCCCACCATTGGCCCCGCGGGGATGCCCAAAATCTGCTGCACCTCATCCCCACGCAACAAAGTTGGTGGCTCGATCACTTGATCGTAGCGCTCCCACCAGGCTTCGAGCAAACGCCGAGCCACCCGCACGTGACGTTCCCACAGGTCATGGGGCGGTGTGAGCCCGTAACGGGCTAAGACGCTCGCCAACGCAATGAATACTGCATCAATGCCTGCCTCACCTGCTGCGCGGAAAAAGCGATGGATGGCTCGATCGTCCAGCGCGGTCTCATCCTCCGCGAAGTGCAGGGGTTCAATATGATAACGAACCACGCGGACCAAACGGCGCACCTCGGCCCGACTCAAACGCAGCGCTTGGCCGCGTGCCTCGGCCGCGCGCGCACTGTGTTCAGCATAACCTGGATACTGCCACCCGTGCGCCGTCGCGACCGGACGCACCTGAGTCATGCCCCACGCGTGGTATACCGCGGCCCATACGACCAGCGGTCGCACATCACGATACGGATGCAACCGCGTCGTCCAGTGCTCAGCCAATTGACGTCGGTAACGCCCCAACAACCACGAGACCATACCCAACGCGAAATTCGCGCTAGCTTCCGGATTGTGCTCACGGCTGAGAGTTTGCATCAGGCGATGCACATAGTGCACCGTGGCCAACGCGTAATCCCATCCTGGCATGGGTCGATCGGGGAAGAGGGCCACATCTTTCAGCAGTCTGATTTCGGGCCATATAACTGGCAAGGCATCCAAGGCCGCGGCCACGCGCAACGCGCTATCGGCTTTGGGATGGGCCAACATACGGATAAGTTCATCCCGTTGGCGCTCAGGCGTACTGCGGGCAAGCAGCGTCGCGTCGTCGCGCAGTCGACGTTGAGTTTCAGGATCCATTTTGAATTCCAGCTGCACCGCCAAGCGAACGGCCCGCAAGACGCGGATAGGGTCATCGCGAAATGCATCAGGGTAGCACACGCGCACGATTTTGTCCTTAAGGTCTTGCAAACCGTGGGTTGGGTCATGCAAACGTTCGGGCTGGAAGGGGTCGATGGCCATGGCGTTGATGGTGAAATCGCGCGCGCGCAAATCTTCCTCCAAGTTCGCGCCGCGGAACGCGGCGAAATCCAGGAACAAGGGCGTGCGCTCGGGACCCTTATGCACGATCACGCGCGCCACATCGCGCTCGGCGTCGAGCACAAAAAACGCGGCGTTGAGGGCATCGGCCACGCGGCGGGCAAAAGCAATGGCGCCCTGCGGCAAGACAAAATCAAGATCACCGATGGGTCGCTCCAAGAGCCAATCCCGCACCGCGCCACCGACCAGGTACAACGCCGCGTCGGCCCCTCCGAGGCTACGCACCTGCAGAGCCAACTCGGGCAACGGGCGCAAGTGAGGATTACGCATCCTCCTCCCCCGATGGTTCAGGTTCATCGGTCGCGTCGTCAGGCACATGCCCTCGGTAACGCTTCAAATCTGGGATGGCAATAAAGGGCAAATTGCGCCAATATCCATCCATGTCCAAGCCGTACCCAAACACAAAATAATTAGGGATCTCAAAGCCAACATAATCAATGGGCACATCCACCTGACGCCGCGCGCGTTTATCCAACAACGCGCACACCTTGAGCGAGCGCGGTTGGCGCATCTTGAGCAGCTGGAGCACCTGAGCGACCGTATGGCCGCTGTCGATGATATCTTCTACCAACAAGACATCGCGGCCGGTGATGGCCGTGCGCAAATCCATGGTAATGTGCAATTCGCCCGGTTCGCGCGCGCCTTTGCCGTAGGACTCAACCGCCATAAATTCGATCTCGTGCGGCACAGTAAGGTGGCGCATCAAATCCGTCAAGAACATAACCCCGCCGCGCAGGATGCAAACCAAGACCAAATCCTTACCTTCATAATCGCGGCTGATTTCTTCCGCGAGCTCCGCGATACGTTTTTGCAAGCGGTCTTCAGGGATGAGGATCTCCTGCAGGTACTCGCGATAGTCTTGGATCGCCATGCCGCCTCCTTTTTCGCTACACGACCCAGGCCTGGCCGCGACAGGGCTCGTGGGTCGGGGAATGCGAACCGGGCCGCAAGATTAGCCCTCAACCTCAGATGCCGCCTCCGTGCGGAATGCGGGATGGTCGGGCACAATGTGATGGGCGCGGCAACGAGGCTCATACATCTCCTGCGCGCCGACCAGCACGACTGGGTCGTGGTAACTCGCGGGCTTGCCTTCAATAAGGCGCTGCGTATGCGTGGCCTCTTGGCGGCATACCATGCAAATCGCTTGGAGCTTATCCACCTGGTCCGCGATAGCCATAAGTGCAGGCATGGGATGGAACGGCTCGCCACGAAAGTCCATATCCAATCCTGCCAGGATAACCCGCTTGCCCTGGCATGCGAGCTGACGCGCCAATTGCACAATCTCTTCGTCAAAGAACTGGGCTTCGTCCACCGCGACGATACGCGTATCCGACTCAATGTGTTGGCGCATCTCCGCGGTGTCCGCCACAGGCAGCGCCTGGAATTGATCGCCATTGTGCGATGTGAGCTTAGTAGGGTGATAGCGGGTGTCGATGCGCGGCTTGAAGACTTGCACCTTTTGCTTGGCGATGACCGCGCGGCGCAAACGGCGGATGAGCTCTTCCGTCTTTCCGCTGAACATAGGGCCAACGATGACCTCAATCCGGCCCCCGGGCAAACAACCAGTCATGGTTCCCCTCCTCAATCAGGGCTACCAGTTAGAAGGCGTATCGGGCGACGTTCCAAGTATACCCCACGGGTTGGGAGCGCGGCTTAGCGCCACCACACAATCTCATCCAAGTCATGGCGCGGCGGCGGCTCAGGAATGCGCGCGGGATAGCCTAAAAAGAAGAGCGCTTGCGGCTCCCACGTCGCGGGCAAGGCCAGCACCTGCCGCACCAACTCGGGCACGAAGAGGGGGCCGCACGTCCACACGCCAGCCAAGCCTTCCGCGTGGGCGGCCAGGAGCAATTGCAATCCAGCCAGCGCGGCGCTTTGCACCATCATGATGTGCTCCGCGCGTTGACGCCGGGGATCAGGGTACGCGTCCATGGTCGCTCGATCCGCGGCCAATACAATGGCCACCGGTGCCTCGAGCAAGCGCTGGCGTGCACGCGCCACGCGAGCCTCGATCTCGTTTTGGGGCAGGCCATCGGCCTCAAGGTCACGGCGAAAGGCCGTGGTCATTGCCTCAGCCAATGCGCGCCGCGCGGCCCCGTCACGCGATAGGACCACAAAACGCCATGGCTGCCGGTTATGCGCCGACGGAGCCCAACGGGCTGTATCGAGCACCCGAGCGATTACGTCGCGCGGCACCGCCCGGGCCATGAACCGCCGCACCGAACGCCGGGAACGCAAAAACGCGTGCAAGGTTTGCGGGGATGGCATCACTGTGCTCCCTCGTTGCGTTCAGGCTGGGTTGCCGCGCCTTGCTTGCCACGGCCGTGCAACTCGGCCACGATCTCGGCCATAATGCTCAATGCGATCTCTCGGGGCGTCTCGCCGCCGATATCCAACCCGATGGGCGTGCGAACCCGGTGCAGCGCGTCCTCTGGCACCCCGCGCTCGCGTAATGCACGCGCGGTAGTGAGCCAGCGCCGTCGGGAGCCAATGACACCAATATAACGAGCGGGCGTCTGCAGCAACGCGGGCAACGCGGCCACATCCACTGGCGAACCGCGAGTTACCAAGACAATGAAGGTCTGGGGAGTAATGTGCACGTGTTCAGGGATGGCCTCAGGCGGGGCCTCCACGCACGCATCAGCCTCAGGGATGGGTTGATGTTCGCACCAGCCCGCACGGTCATCCACCACAATGACCCGAAACCCGAGCCAGTGGGCCAACTCAGCCACCGCGCGGCCTACGTGTCCTGCGCCCACCACAACGATTTGCGGCGGCGGCAGAACGGGTTCGATATACACGCGCATTTGCCCTCCGCATACTCCGGGGTCTCCGCGCGCAGGGTCAACCAAACGATAGGTTTCGACCCGGGGCCGACCATCCTGCATGGCCTGTTGGGCCGCTTGGATTACCCGGTGCTCGGTTTCGCCGCCCCCAACGGTGCCCACCGTGCGCCCATCCGCGAACACAAGCATTTTGCTCCCCGCGCGGCGCGGGGTCGAGCCCTGGGCCTCAACGACCACGCACCACGCGATCGGTTCGCCAGCAGCCAGGGCCTGCTGCATTGCCTCCAACCAGGCGCGGGTTTCTTGTGGGTCGACCATCATCGGACCTCGTTCAGAACGCGCTGCAGTCAACGGGTGCCTTCATTATAGCAAGAGGAGAGCCGCGTATAATGGAGGCGTGCTGCAACTGGCTCGCGCCGGTTGCGGCCAACTTCATCCCACGCAAGGGTGCCGATGCAACGATTGTGGGAACGTCTCCAACAAGCCCCTTTTTGGCGCGCGCCGTTAGGGTTTGGGTTGGCTTTGCTCCCCGGCCTGCTGGTGGCTGGGTGGATTTTCTACCGTGCGACCCAAACGTGGGGCCTGGGCGCGAATTCGGACGGGCTGACCTACCTTGTACTCGCGCGCAATCTCGCGCGCGGTTGGGGTTACGGTCGGCCCACGCCTCTGGGCGGCTGGAAACCCATGACCCACTTCCCGCCGGGCTACCCCGCGTTGATTGCGGGGCTGATGCGCCTTGCCGCAGTGGACGTGGACACGGCCGCGTGGTGGCTGCACGCGTGTTTAGCTCTCGCGGTGCCCGGTCTGGCGGGGCTGTTGGTCTTTCGAACCACACGGCACCTCGCGCCCGCGGCGGTGGTAACCTTTTATCTCGGCCTCGCGTATCCTTGGCAACGCATTGTCACCTGGGTATTTTCCGAAGCGCCGTTTATCCTGCTAGTCCTGCTGACCGGATGGGCCCTGGCCCGCTGGCACGAGCGCCCGAGCCGCGGCCGGGCAGCATGGCTCGCCGGGCTCGCGGCCGCGGGAACGCTGGTCCGCTGGATCGGCGGGGTGCTGTTTTTTTGGGTAGTCAGCTCCCTTATACGTCGCGCCTGGCATACACGACACCTGCGGGGCAGCATCATCGTATTGCTGCTGGGCTATACCTTACCCGTAGCCGCGTGGGTGCTGCGCAATCGCCTGGTCGCGGGCAACGCGGTCAATCGCCCTTTGGCCTGGCACCCACCTGGGTTTGAAAAATGGCGCGTCGCGGCCGAAACCCTCGCGGATTGGGTGCGGCCGTGGTATGCCACCCGCACGCCGAGCCAAACATGGGCGCTCGCGGCCACGGTGGTGCTGGTTAGCGCGGGATTGGTGCTGTGGGCTTGGCACCGAGAGCCCGCGATCCGGCCGGATCTGGGGCGCTGGCTCGCGTTCATCGGCTGGTACCTGTTCGGTCTCGTAGGGGCCATTACCCTGGTCGACGCGTCCACGCCCATGGACTGGCGCTTGCTCGCACCCGTGTTCGTCGTGTTGGTCATCGTTTTGGCCTTGGCCTCGTGGGTCACCCTCGCGCGACACTGGGTTACCATATTGCTGCTGATCTGGGTTGTCTACCGCCTCGCGCGCATTACCTGGACCTATGACGGCTTTTACCTGCTCGACCGAATGCACCACATCGGTGGTGCGCTGCGCAACCGTGCGTGGCAAACCGCGGCCGTCTGGCACGGCATCCGACGCTTACCGCCCGATGTTCCTTTATGGACGAACGAACTACCAGAAACGTTGTATTATACCGACCACCCGGCCTTTCAGCTGCCCATGGGGCATGTCACCCGGGAGGGCCGACGTTGGGTATACGACCCCATTACGGGCCGCTGGAAAGATATAGGACCCGCGGCCCAGGGAGATGACGACGCTTGGCTCCGGGCGTTGGCCCAGCAGGTGGCCCGGGTGCGAGGGCAGATCGCTTGGATCATGGTTGATCCGACCCAACGGTCCCGTCTGGCGACTTATACGCGCTGCTTTGTGCCCACACGCGTGTACGCGGACGGCATGTTGCTGCGACCTCGGGCCGCCTGCCTCGAACCCACGGAGCCTTAACCCAAGGAGGCTGCCATGTGGATAACCGCCACGTTCGCGGGTGCGGGGATCGGGTTTGTTTTGGGCCTGACCGGCATGGGCGGCGGCGCGCTCGCGCTCCCGTTTTTGCTGTGGGTCCTTGGACTGCCCCCCGTGACCGCGGTCGGTACGGATCTGGTTTTCACAACGGTAACCCGTTTGGTCGGCAGCATTCAGCACCGCCGCCAAAAGACCGTGTGGTTGCGACCGATTTTCTACCTCAGCCTTGGCAGCCTGCCGGGCGCGTGGCTCAGCTCCTGGTGGGTGCTGCGCATGGCCGATCCGCAATGGGTTGAGGTGATCTTTCCCCGACTTTTGGGCCTGACGTTGAGCCTGGTCGGGCTCTACATCCTGGCCCGCAGCATGGGTTGGATGCGCGCGCGTGCGGAAGGGAGGGAACGTTGGCCCTCGGCTCGGGCAGCGTGGCTTATTGGGTTCGTAGGTGGCCTGGTGGTGGGCGCGACTTCGGTAGGTGGCGGCGTATTGATCTCCGCGGCCTTTCTGCTGTGGTATCATGTGCCCCCGGCGCACCTGGTCGGTCTGGATGTGCTCCACGGCGCGCTGCTCTCGGGGACCGCGGCCATCCCCTACACGCTGCATAATCAAGTGGCGTGGCACGTGTTACCCGCGCTATGGCTTGGTGCGCTGCCTGGTGTCTGGCTTGGTGCGCGCCTCGTGGTGCACTGGCCCACACAACGCTTGCGCGCGCTGTTGGGCTTGATCATTGTGGCCGCTGGTGTGCGCCTGCTATGGGCCGCCGGTTAAGGCCCCTTAATGACCCCCGCCAAGGAGGAGCCCCATGCCTCATCCCTCGCGACTCATCCCGCCCCATGGCGGCACCCTTGTCAATCGCGTGCTCACGGGCGCGCTGCGTGACGCTGCGCGCGAACGCGCACAAACCCTCCCGCGCATTCCCCTGCGTCGCTCATCCCTGGCCGACCTGGAGATGATCGCCATAGGCGCCTACAGCCCTTTGACGGGCTTCTTACGCCGCGCGGATTACGAGCGAGTGGTGGACGAAATGCGCCTCACCAATGGGATTGTCTGGCCCATTCCCGTCACCCTGGCGGTGGATGAAGCCACTGCCCGCGCGCTCAAACCCGGGCAAGATGTGGCCCTGGCCGAGGGCGAACGCCCGCTGGCCATTTTGCACATTGACGAAATTTACCCTTATGATAAAGAACGCGAGGCGCGTGAAGTCTACCGTACCACCGACCCCAACCACCCCGGGGTCGCGCGGCTCTACCAACAGGGCGACTATCTCCTGGGCGGTGACATTTGGCTGTTTGATTGGCCACGGGCCGCGCGCGAAGAATTCCCTGACCTGCGCCTGACCCCCGCGCAAACGCGGCGCATTTTTGCAGAACGGGGATGGCGTCAGGTGGTCGCGTTTCAAACCCGCAACCCCATCCACCGCGCGCACGAATACATCCAAAAGAGCGCGCTCGAAATTGTGGACGGCCTGCTGCTGCACCCCTTGGTGGGCGAGACCAAACCCGACGACATCCCCGCGGATGTACGGATCGCGAGCTACCGCGTGGTGCTGGAGAAATACTACCCCAAGGACCGGGTGCTGTTGGCTGTCTTTCCCGCGGCCATGCGCTATGCGGGCCCGCGCGAGGCCGTGATGCACGCGCTTGCGCGCAAGAACTACGGCGCCACCCACTTCATCGTCGGCCGCGACCACGCGGGCGTAGGCCGTTACTACGGCACGTACGACGCGCAACGCATCTTCGACGAATTCCCGCCCGAGGATATTGGCATTGTGCCTCTGCGCTTTGAGCACGCGTTTTACTGCCGTTCGTGCGGGGCAGTGGTCACGGCCAAAACGTGCCCCCACGGGCCGGAGGAATGGCTCCATCTCTCCGGCACCCAGGTGCGAGCCATGCTCCGCCGCGGGGAAATGCTGCCGCCCGAGTTCACCCGGCCTGAAGTTAGCCGGGTCCTGGTCGAGGGAATGCGGCGGTACCAGGGGCACCCGAGTCCCAACGTGTCAAGCTAGCCCTTGATCACCAAAGCTCGCGCCGGCCCCGCGCCGCTACGTGGCACCCCAAACCGGAACCAAGATCCGGCCATCCATGGCGAGGTATACTTGCTGCGAAGCGGTGGCCGTGTAACTTTTATCCCGCTGCCGGGTTATAGATTATGCCCGGCCAGCCAGGAGGTCGGCCGTGCAGGACTGGCCTGACGATGAGGTATTGGCGCGCGCGATCGCCGGTGACCGGGAGGCCTTCGGCGAGCTATATCGTCGTTACGTACAACGCATTTACACGTATATTTACTATCGCGTCGCGAATCATCACGACGCGGAGGACCTTACAGCTCGGGTATTCTACCGAGCGTTGCGCAACATCCATCGTTACGAGGATCGAGGGTTGCCGTTTTCTGCATACTTGTATCGCATCGCTCACAACGTCGTAGCTAACTGGCATCGGGATAACCAACGCCGGGCCGAGCTCCCCTTGGATTTGGTCTGGAACCTGCGAGACACATCGCTCCCCCCCGAGCATCAAGTCTTGCGGGAAGAAACCAATCAGCGTCTACTCGAGGCCCTGCGGCGCTTGCCCCCCGAACGGCAAACCCTGCTCATCCTCAAGTTCGTCGAGGGTCTGTCCAATGCAGAGATCGCGCAAATCATGGGCCGGAGCGAGGGCGCGATCAAAAGCCTGTACCATCGCACGTTGGTTGCGCTCCGCCGTCTGCTAGCCGAGATGGATGACGACGCGGCCCAAGCGCCCCAAGCCCCACGCTCAGGCCGCCAACGCGCCGGAGGTGGCGAATGACCTTGCATATTGTGATGGATAGCGTGGGCGACATGCCCGCGGATTGGCGTGAACGCTACCGCATTCATGTCATTCCAATCAATTTACATCTGGGCGATCAGGTCGTGCCCGACGACGGCACCCTCACCCGGGAAGCCTTTTTCCGCTGGATCGAAGAACATCAGCAAATCCCGCGCACATCCCAACCTTCGCCCGAGCAATTCAAGCGTTTTTACGAACGCATCGCGCAGCCTGGTGACACCATCCTCTCCATTCACGTGACCAGCAAGCTTTCTGGCACTTTCCAATCCGCGGTGCTCGCGGCGCGGGATTTGGCCGAACGTTTCCATGTAGTGCCCTTTGATTCCCGCGGCGGCTCGTTGATGATGGGATTCATGGCCCGCGCGGCCGCGATCGCACGCGAGCGAGGTTGGTCGTTGGACCGCATTGTGGATCATCTCAAACGAATGCGTGAGCGCATCGGCATTGCGTTGACTTTGAGTAACCTGGAATTCGCCCGGCTCGGCGGCCGCATCAGTGGGCCCAAATCGTTCTTCGCGAGCATGTTACGCATTCACCCTATCATCGAGCTACGGGATGGCCGCCTGCCCATCGTGGATAAGGTGCGCACGCGCAAGCGCGCGACCCAATGGCTCTTGCGCTGGCTCCAGGAACGCTACGGGGATACACCCTTGCACCTCGGCGTGATGCACGCGCGCGCGTCGGAATGGGCTCATGAGCTCGCGCAACGCGCGCAAGCCCAGGCCCATGTGGTGGAGCTCATCCGTGAGCCCATCTCCTTGGCCCTAACCGTACACCTCGGCCCCGATGCGGTTGGCCTGGTCGCCTGCCCCCACGATGTTGCCCTCTAACCCCGCCAACCCCGTGCGAGCCACCGGGAGGACGTATGCGCAACCGCAAGTCCCCAACCGCGTCGGAAATTGAAGAGCTGGAACAGTGGTTAGCTCGGGAGCTTGTGCCTGTTGAGGCTGACCCCGCGTTTGTGCAGCGGGTCTACCGACGGCTGGCCATTGAAGACCCGCGGCCGGTTCAAGTGGAATGGCGACCGCCCGATTGGCGGCAGTTTGTTTGGATTTCGTTGGCCGTGCTCGCTGGTCCGTTGGTCACCCTGGCGCTCTGGCTGATCGTGTGGTTCTATCGACGCCGCCGCTTCAGCCCGATCTCTGAGTGAACCATGGCGCCTCGCCTTGCTTCGCCGCTCCCACCCTGGCACCAGACGGTATCCCCTGCGCTGGCCGCGCTGGTGCGTGCGTTGGCTCACATGGCCGAGGGCCGAGGATGGCGCGCGCGGTTGGTAGGAGGTTTTGTGCGCGATTGGCTCTTAGGGCGCCCCAGCCTCGACCTGGACCTGGTCTTTGAAGGCCGCCACGGTGCCTGGACCGCGCCTGTCCTCGCGCGTGAAGCGCAACGCCGTTTTGGCGGCCGCGTGCACCTGCACCGCGCGTTTGGTACCGCGGTCTGGCATCTTCCCTCCGCAGTAGCTATCGCGCGCACCTTGCACACACCTCACCGCGCGGAGGCCCCATGGCCCGACCACCTAGATCTGGTCACAGCACGCCGCGAGCGCTACCCCCAACCGGCCGCGTTACCCCAGGTTCAACCCGGTTCGCTGCTCAGTGACCTCTACCGCCGAGATTTCACCATCAACGCCATGGCCATCGACCTTGCGCATGGCGATGCCCTCATCGACCCCTTCGGCGGCCGGGAGGATTTGGCACAAGGTTGGCTGCGGGTGCTGCATCCCGCTTCTTTTCGGGATGACCCCACGCGCCTTTTCCGCGGCGCACGCTACCTCGTTCGCTATCAACTCCAATGGGAACCCGAGACCCAAGCGCTGATCCCCTCCGGCGTGACGTATATTCCTCGGCTCTCGGGCGACCGGGTACGGCACGAGCTGGACCGCATCCTGGACGAACCGACCCCAGGCCCAGTTATCGGCCGCCTGGGCACCGACGGCGTGGCGCACGCGGTACACCCAGCCCTGCCCACCGATGCAGACGCGCAACAGCGCGTGGCTCACCTCCGGGCCTTGGACGCGACACGAATGGCCGAGTGGGGCTTGCCCGAGCGCACGCGACGCGCGGTAGGCTACGCATTGTGGTGGCTCCCGCTCTCGGACGCTGCCCTCACGGGCCTATGCCAACGCCTCGCGTGTCCCAAGGCCCTGCGCACCACGGTGCACGCCGCGGCTGAGCTCTGGCGTACCCGCGCGCGCTGGGCTACCCTGCGACCTGGCGCCTTGGCCTTGCACCTGGATCAGTACCCCCGCCCCGCAGTGGCTGCCCTCGCGCTGGCTGCGTCACCCCCGTTGCGTGCCACGCTGGACCGCTACCTGCGTCACGACCGCGACCTCAAGCCCTTGCTCACCGGTCACGATTTGCGTGCCCTGGGCCTGAAGCCTGGTCCACGCTTCGGTGAGCTGCTGCGCGCGTTACGAATGGCCCAAATCGAAGGCCACGTGCGCACCCGGGATGACGCGCTCGCATGGCTGCAGTCGCAAATTCCTGACTTCCCCTCACGAAAGAACACGCGGCCCCAATAACATGAACAGGGGCTATCGCCGTTGGCGCCGCCGCAGGCTTCAGCCTGCGACTAGTTTACATAAAATTACACGCGGGTAGTTCAGCCCAACGCGCGGGCAGCGAGGATAGCGGGCGGCTTCCGCCGCCCGCTACGAGATTTGCCTGCACTCACATGAACAGCCGGGGTGGGTGACCATACCCCGGCCGTCCATTACGTCAACCGCGCTTTCCGCCGAGACCAACCTCAAGGCGCTGGCATCACCCGCATCAGCACCGCACGGACCACGACCCGCGCTTGGGCCGCTCGCGCCCGCGGGTCATACCCGTCGCATGTGATCAACGTCAACCAAACATGCCCATCTTCAATAGGCTCCATAGGCCATGCATCTGTTGGCGAAACAACGCGCACATCGCGCACTTCGTATTCGTACACCCATCCTTGGTAATGCAACCGTACTACGTCGCCCCAACGTAGCTGCTTCAAGCCCCAGAAGGGTCCGGGCAATCCATCAGGCAGATAATTGTGCCCGGTGAGCACGCTATTGCCGCGCCAAGTCGGGAAGGTGGAGCTCTGGATATACCCTACCCGCGGGCCTAAGTAAGCAATGCTTTCCGCTGCGCCCGAAGGTACGCCCACGACTTCCGCCTGGGTACCGAGCCGCGGGATCTCGAGCACCATCGAGGTGGTCGCGTAGCTCAAGGACGCGGGCTGCGGTGGCAGATGGGTAACCCGGCCCGGTGCGAACCCGGTGGCGGGCAATTTAGGTTGCAGGCGCAGGGACGCGTAGTCATCCCCCTGGTGATCGCCAGGGATGGAGTCGAGATCGGGTTGGTCCACAGCCACCAACTCGGCCCACACATCCCACAAAGGCGGCTCGGGGAGCACACGCAAACGAACAGTCAACGTCGCCGTCTGCCCAGGGGCAACTTCGCCTACATCCCACGTGATGTGGGTCGACGCGAAGGTGACCGTGACCGCACCTTGGCTGGCGCGGTGCTCGAGGTAAGCGTACCCATTGTTCCAAAAGGCTTGGATGCGCACTCCCGTCGCGGTGGACGCGGGCGGAACGTTGGTCACACTCAAAGTGAAGGTCACCACGTCGTGATAGCTCGGCTCCGCGGGCTGCACATCCATGTGCACTTCAAGGTCAACGGCTGGTTGATAGGTAACGGTGACCTCGACGTAGTCATCGCCCATACCATCGCCTGGCGTGGAATCTGGATCGGGCTGGTCCACCGCGGTGACCTCAGCCGTAAGTCGATGCTCGCCATCTTGCACGGTTGCGGTCAAAGTGAGCACAGCGCGCGCGCCCGCGTCAAGGGTACCCACCTCCCAAACGCCGCGCTCGGGATCATAGGTGCCCTGGGTGGCGGTCGCGTCCACATACACAAAGCCTGACGGCAGAGCTGCGGTCACCTGCACCCCCGTGGCCGCGAGGGGTCCTTGGTTCGTCAGGGTGAGGGTGAAAACGACCGAAGTGCCGGGTTGTGCGGTGGTCGGGGTTACGCTCGCGCTGAGCTCGAGGTCGGCAGCCTGCAAGATCTGGGTTTGTATGCTCGTTTGGTTGTTGCTCGAATCCGGATCGTCAGCCGAAGTATCGACAGTTACCGTGTTGGTTAGGGGAGCAGATGCCGTCAGGGCGACCCGCACGGTCAACTGACACGAAAGCGTGTCGCCGCTGCCGAGCAGGCCCACGTTCCACGTCCAGGTGTCCCCGCTCAAGCTACCGCTACAGGTATCCCGCACATAAGTGACATCTGAGGATAAGGTATCGGTAACCACCACGTCGCTTGCGGCGTCTGGGCCGTTGTTGCTCACAGTGATGGTGTAAGTCAACTCCTGACCAACTAGAACCGGGTCCACATCCGCGACCTTGGTCACCGCGACATCTGCGCTGGGGGTAATGCTGGTATCGCGTACAATAACGAATTGCTTATCAAACGCGGTCAGGTTGGGGAAGGTGATCTCATTGGTAGCCAAGTTGACCTGGGTTGCCGTCGTGACGAAGCTCCACGCGGTCGAAGAAGCAGAGGATTTGCTGCGTTGGTAAAGCCGTAGCCGATCCGGACGCGCGGCGTCGAGGCTGGACAGGGGTTCCGCAACTTTGAAGGTCACATCCGCGCTAAAGGTCCCTGTTGCGCCGATGCGATGGATGACCCAATACTGCTCATCCAAAACGGTGTAGCTGCTGCTCAACGAGCTCAAGCCATAGGGGTCAATATCAATGCGGCTGACGATCAAGTCTGCAGATTCGGCGGTATGGAAGTTCAGCTGCACCCCCGCAGCGCTCGCGTCCACCAGGCCCACAGTTTCGCTCGCAAGCACGGTCGCGCCCGCGCCCATCGGCGCGCTGGAGAGCGTGAGCTCGCCATGTTCGAGCACCTGCTCGCGGCCATCCACGACGTTGATGGCTGCGTGATCCAGGTCGTCAAAGTTGTAGTACAGCTGAAGCCCAGCCTCATCGCCGCGTAGGGGGTGATGCATGATCTGACGGATGCGGCTCTGGTCCAGCGCGAGGGTCCAATAGCTGATTTCGTCCAGATAACCTTTGAAATCGTACCCGCCGCCATGGCCAAAAGTGAGCGCGCTGGCTGGCGTGTTGAGCTCAACACCGGTCTGGGTATGAACCAGTTCGCCGTCATAATACACGTACAGGTTCCCCCCGCCGTCGTACACCAAAGCCAAGTGGTGCCACGAGAAGCGACTTCCAGGCAAATCGACGTCAAAGGACACATTCCCGGCCACAATGTGCCACGTGGTGTCGCTGTAAGTTGTGTTATACACGGCAAAAAAGCCGTTAGGATACGCAGGGTCACCCTCTTCAAACAGGCCGACTGAGCCCGAATAAGCCAGGAACCAGAACGCGAGGGTACGTGCATTGTTGCCCAAAGCCTGATAACGGCCAACCTCGCTGACGATGCGCCGCGGCGAATCGAAGAGCAACTCAACCATATAGCCTGGTGCGAGTCGAGCTTGGTGAACCGCACCCTGTAGCAAGGAACCATCCAGCAGGCCGGTCAAGCGGTAGTAGAGTACATCGCTCCGGCTTTGCAAGGTCGAGGGCAGGTCCACGGTCACAGGTTCGAGCTCCGGCCCGCTGGCTGTGACCGGGATAGGGTCCGTCGTATTGCCCAAGATGGCGCTGTCGCCATACTCAAACCGCACATCATCCAACACGCGGCCGTGGGACGACGCCGCGCCGCGTAGCGTCATGGTGGATTTGTCGACCTGGCTGGACGGCCGGGTCTCCAAGTAGGGGCAGCGCGCTTCATCTTCATCGGTTTTGACCGCCGCGGGCGTCCGCAGGCTCTCATTCGCGCCCGTGTAGCCACTGACGGCAAAGATCTGACGACCTGCCGGGACGCCGGTAATGATCGCGCTCGCGCCATCAAAGGTAACCCCTGTTGTGATAACCTCCATATACTTCGCGCCCATGGTGTAAACGCGGTAGCCATCCACGCCAAGGGCCGGCGTCCACGACAGCTTGACAGTATCCCCACACACCCAATCGACCCGCACATCGTGGGGCACCCCGCCAAGGTAGTTGATGCCGCTAACTGACTCATTGGAACCTTGGCGAACACGCACTTGCAGGGTGTGCACCCCAGAACCCAAACGCGGGGTCGTCCAGGCGTAATTCCGGGTTTCGGCGGACAGGCCCGTCGCGATGGTCTGCCATGTGCCGCCATCGATCTGATACTCTAGCGTAAACGTATCACTCCCGCCGTAGCTATCCCATTTGATAATATAAGTTTGACCTTCATCAAAGCGCACATCTTGCAAGGGGAAGGTCAAAACCAGCTCCTGAGGCACAAATTCATATACGACATAAAACGACTGCGGGCCGCTAGGCACGTTATAACCGGTCACCGTTACCACCCAGGGGCCTGGTGTGGGGTTATCTACGGTAACCAGCTCCATGGTGTTGAGGTGATCTTCTTGGCGGGTAGCGGGCGAAGTCAACCGGGTTTCATCAGGAGTATGGTCAGGCACCCAAGGACGATAAACCGTCGTGTCGGGTGCCACGACGGTGAGGTCAAGGTCATTGACAATAGCGGGGTTTGCGTTGACCACGGCCGCGGGGTCTGGCCACATAAGCATGACCCGCAGCTGGCTGGTGTTGGATGGAACAGTCAACGTGCGCGTCCACGTATCGCCGGTATTGGTGAGGCTACCCTCGAAGAACCAACCTTGGTCAATGACCCGATAGGCGCGGCGTGCGTTAGGACGACCGAATCCTGTACGGAAGTCAGGGCCAGGGATGTCAACATCGTCGGCCGTCGCGAGCAGGATAGCGCGCAAAAGGATGGATGGGGGCTCGTAGCCTTGCTTATCTTGGAAAACCTCATTGAGCAAGGCAAGTAAACCCGTCACGCGGGGCGCCGCGTACGACGTACCACTGCGGCCCTGGATGGCGACCTGAGGAATAATGCGGCCGTCTTGCGCGGGCCCGCGGCTGCTGAAGGAGGTCACCACATCCAGAGCATCAAGCGCAGCGACCGCGAGGTGGTTTTTATTCTGCTTACGTGCACCTGTAATAGTGCCCCAGCCACCGGTCAACGTATCATAAGGAGCATATCCCGTACTGCCCCCATCATTACCCGCGGAATACACCACCATATGTTTGGGATACGTAACGATACGCAAGTCGTGGTCGCGGGCGGCAGCGTCATAACCTCCTTCCACGCCAAAGCCGTACGAGTGGTTGAAGTAACGGGCGTTGTAGCGGTCGATCATGTCCGCGTAATCGGGGAAATAATTCAGGCTAAGGATGGTGGCGCCCCAGGCGATGCCGCGCCACAAGGGGTCCAGGTTCCCACCCCCGGCCATACGAATCGCGACGTTGGTTTTATGCGTGCTTACGGAGTCAGCAACGAGCTCTATCAAACGTCCTTGAAAATCCTCCGCGTACTCGGGGTCCACGATGCCCCCTTCAGCCGGGGAGATGACAATGCCATCGCCGCGATATACTTTGCCTATATAGCCTGTGTTGAGGTAATTCGCGCGACCTGAGGCTGGGCCCTCGTAGCCTTCATCGGTGAGGTCGGCAGAGGGGAGAATTTCTAAATACACAGGGCGATAGCGGGGATTGACATCTAAATACTGCACATATGGCTGTTGACGGACTGCATCCACCAGGCTCACGGGGAGGGCGATGTCAATTTGATATGAGTAGGGACGATGAGCCTCAACCATCACGCCCAAGGCCTTAAGCGCGCGGAGCACATCCGCGGGCTTCAAAGCCGCGTAGTAGCCCAAAGTTAGATGAGCCAAGTTATCCTCAAGAGCCTGGGTTGCCCCGCGTGAAGCTTGCAAGGCCCGCACATGGGCCCGAACAGCGCGCGTCTCGCGCAAGGTTTCTGGCACAGGGGCAATGGTTACGGCCCAGTCCTTCAAGCGCTCAAGGGGAAAACGGGCGTCAATGGCTGCGATATAGGTGTTTTCCGGAATGTAGTCCAGCAGGTGCAAACCCTCTTGGGCCCATTGCTGGCGCACCTCATAAGGGGGCACCTCGCGGAATTGGATTACCCGGAAGTACAGCCCGGCGAAATATTCCTCAGGTTGTACGGTAACGTTATCGGGAGCCACGGAAGGCAACCAGGTAAGTCCGCTCACCAAACGCAACGGCCGCACCGCGGCACCATACGCGGCCCCTAGTTGGCGGGCACTAAACAACAACGCCACTGATACGCCTAGGCCTAAAAAAAGCAAAAAAGGCCATGGACGTAGTTGATATCTACGAGCCATGCCTCCCCCTGTATAAAATTTATTTTTTGTAACGCGCCCCCCACCACAGACGGTGAAAAGTATAACACATTTCCTTCGTACGTATCGGTCAAGTGAGGGCGCAGGCCAATCTTGTGAAACCCATGCCGCAGGCAGATTGGCCCGCAGGCGGCGGCGCCTGCGCCTCCCCCTCGCCCCATGACCGTTCTACAACCTTTGCGTGCCCCAAGCGACCATGTATGTATGGCCGTCAAATCCACCCAAAACCCTTATTTGTCGCGCAAAAAGACGCCAGGCTGTCACTTTTCCACATACAAACCACCATCCTGCCAACTCCCACACAATAGATATGTTTTAGACGCCCTTTTTGCAGGGTTTCTCATTTAGCAATCTCCGCATCCCAGGGTACAATTCGAACCATCCCCGAGCACAGGAGTCGATGGTTATGCGGCCAATCACGCGCATCACGTCACCGATGGTGCCTTTGCCACGACAGGATATCAACACCGACGACATCATCCCAGCCATATACCTCAAAAGCACCAACCGCCGCGGGTTGGCCCAAGGGCTGTTCGCGCGCTGGCGCTACCGGCCCGATGGCACGCCTGACCCGAACTTTCCACTCAACGACCCGCGCTACCAAGGCGCCCAGATCCTGCTGACCGGGGCCAACTTCGGCAGCGGGTCTTCGCGCGAGCATGCGGTATGGGCCCTGATGGAATGGGGCTTCCGAGCGATCCTCGCGCCCTCCTTCGCGGACATCTTTCATAGCAACGCAGTTCAAAATGGCCTGCTGCCGGCGCGCATTACAGTTGAGACCTTCGAAGCCTTGCTGGATTGGGCCAAAGCCCATCCGAGCGACGCGGTCACGGTGGACCTGGAACAACAAAGGGTTCTACTCCCTGATGGCCAAGCGTTTCCCTTTGACATTGATGCGTTTGCACGAATGCGCCTGTTGCGCGGTTTAGATGAGTTAGACTACCTTTTAGAACACATCCCCGAAATCGAGGCCTTTGAAGCACGGCGCGAAGGGCGAGCACCCCGAGTAGAACCTTAAAGTTGGGTGCACGCGTTGAAGTCCTCAGGGTGGATGGATGCAAGGAGGCTGGTCATGGACGCCCGAATTGTCCTCCTGCCAGGCGATGGCATCGGTCCGGAGGTGCTATGGGCCGCCCAACAGGTTCTTGAAGCCGTAGGGCGCCGATTTCGACATCAGTGGGATTTGGCCGTCTACCCCATTGGTGGGGCGGCTCTGGACGAGGCCGGGGAACCTTTGCCGCCAGAAACCTTGAACGCTGCGTTGCGCGCCGATGCAGTGCTCTTGGGGGCAGTGGGCGGTCCCAAATGGGATGCCCTGCCACCTGAACGGCGCCCAGAACGCGGCCTTTTGGCCCTGCGCAAAGCCATGGGCACGTTCGCGAACCTCCGGCCTTTGCGCGTCTGGCAGCCTTTGCTCCACCTTTCGCCTCTGCGCCCCGATCGTCTACGTGGAACGGACTTCATCGTCGTGCGCGAGCTCACGGGCGGTATCTATTTCGGCGCCCGGCAGGAACCTAACGAACGGGGCGAGGCATGGGATACCATGCATTATACACGCGCGGAAATCGAGCGTGTGGCCCGCATCGCGGGCGATCTGGCGCGGCAGCGGGAGGGCTTCGTCGCCAGCGTTGACAAGGCCAACGTACTCGCGACGTCGCGCTTGTGGCGACGCACGGTAACAGAGCTCTTTAAGCGCGAATACCCCGAAGTGCGCTTGGAGCACCGTTTGGTCGATGCCATGGCCATGGATATCATCCGGCGCCCCAATAAGTGGGACGTCATCCTCACCGCGAACATGTTTGGCGATATTTTGACTGACGAAGCCGCAGCCCTCACCGGGACCCTGGGCACCCTGCCCAGCGCGTCGTTGGGCGATGCCCGCAACCGCCACGGCTATCCCCGCGGGCTCTATGAGCCAATTCATGGCAGTGCGCCCGATATCGCGGGGCTTGACATCGCGAACCCTAGCGCGGCCATGCTAAGCGTGGCCCTGCTCTTGCGCCACAGCCTGGGCCTTGAGGTCGAAGCCCAGGCCGTCGAACAAGCTGTGGTTGCAGCCTGGGCCAGCCGCTGCCTGACCCCCGACCTGGCTTGCGAACCCGGCAACGCGTGCACAACCTCGGCCTTCACCGAACGGGTGCTGCACTATCTCGAGCGCCCAAGGAGATATTGAATAGAAATATATCAGAATACAACAACACAAATATGCAATTGCTTATTATTGAAGACGAAGAAGATTTTGCAAAAGCCCTTGCTCATGGCTTACAACAACATGGTTACGCCGTAGATCTCGCGTTTAACGGCGAACAAGGGCTATTCTTTGCTTCAATTTATAGCTATGATCTGGTTATTCTAGACTTGAATTTGCCCGATATAGATGGCTTCGATATCTGCCAACACCTACGAGAGCAAAACCCAGAGGTATTGATTCTAATTCTCACGGCCCGAGCGAGAATTGAGGATAAAGTTACCGGCCTAGATCTGGGCGCCGACGACTACCTGGTCAAGCCCTTCCATTTCCAAGAGCTTTTCGCCCGAATACGGGCCCTGATACGTCGCCAGAGCGCGGCTGAGGGGCGTAAACCTATCCTACAATGGGGTGACCTAAAACTCGACCCTATAACCCATACTGCCTGGCAAGGAAAACGGAAGCTAAATCTTACGCGCAAAGAGTTCGCTATCCTTGAATACTTTATGCGTCACCCCGGCAAGGTCATCAGTCAAGAGGAGTTGCTTGAGCATATTTGGAATGCCCACGTGAACCCTTTTACCAACACCGTACGTGTTCACATTCGATCATTACGCAAAAAATTAGGTGACAATCCCGAGAAACCGCGTTATATTAAAACTATCATCGGTGTGGGATATTGCCTTTTGCCCCCGCAGGAACAAAATTATGAAAATTCGTGATTTCCAGTTCTGGCGACAACCCAACCTAACGCTCCAAGCACGTTTGGCCCTTTGGTCAGCCATCCTCCTCTTTGGGGCAAGCCTGGGCCTTATGCTTTTTATCAATGTTACGCTCTACTTCACCCTCCCTCGAGTGCTCATCTCTCCTCTCCTAGCCCTGCCTCCTACAGAGTCACCTTCTCTGCCCTCAGACCCAAAGCTACCCTCAACATCCCCCTCGTCATCAAAGGTTGGCAGATCCAGCAAGCGCATCAACTCCGACAACTTCAGCAGCATATATTGCAGCATATCTTTGTGGTTTCCTTGGGAGGTGCGCTGTTTATTTTAGTTATTGGAGGCTTAGGGATTTATTGGTTAAGCGGGTATGTTCTCCGTCCTATCCGAATATTAACGCAACACGTCACGAGCGTTGACCCACATAACCTGGATCAACGCTTCCCCACAGAAGGGCCGGATGACGAAATTCGCCAATTAACCGAAGCGTTCAATCAGATGCTCGCCCGTTTGTCGCGCATGTTTGAACAACAACAACGCTTTGTTTCGGATGCAGCGCACGAGTTACGCACGCCTCTGGCAACATTGCGAATGACCTTAGAAACCGCGCTCGCTAATCCTCACGCATCAGCCGCTACCTATCGTGAGACTATGTACATCTTTAGATAAAACCCTAGCGCGCCTGGAGACCATTACAGAGCGTCTCCTCCTACTCACTCGAAATGAACGCCAAATCGTCCGTGAGGACGTATACTTATGGCCACTCCTAGAAGATGTGCTCTTAGATATGGAGGACTTGGCCGCGTCAAAAGGTGTGACCATGCACCTCGCGGGCGATACCGAGCTCGCAATCCTGGGCGACTCAGCCCTGCTCGCTATAATCTTTCGCAATTTGATCGAAAATGCTATATATTATAACCGGCAAGGTGGTCTTGTTCAGATTCATCTTGATCAAGACCGCCAAGATAACACGGCAGTGATCTCCATTGCGGATACAGGCATTGGCATCCCCCCTGAAGAACAACCGTTTGTATTTTCACGCTTTTATCGCGGCCGACAAGCCCGAACCTACCACCCCAACGGAACAGGGTTGGGCCTCCCCCTCGTTGTCCACCTTGTTCAACTGCACGGGGGCACTCTCCATCTCACCAGCACACCGGACCAAGGGAGCATCTTCACAATTCGCCTCCCCCTTTGATGTACCCAGAAGGGCAACTTAACACAGATTTTATGCCCTCTGTGCTATGTTGAAGGCACAGAGGCTGAAGACATTGATATTGATCAGGTATAGAACCAGGAGAGGTTAAATTATACTTAAACACTGGGATTTAGCGAATGGGGCGAACCCGCGACGTCGCTTTAGGGATATCCCGCTTTGTTGGTCCGAAGCCGAATACGCCTACAATTACCACTACAACGGGGGGCGAGATCAATTTGGGCGCCGGGTTACGGTTCCGTCCTCGGTTGATCTCACGCCAGCCGTCGCGGCCGACCTCGGTCTGCGCTATCTGCAAAATAGCTGGGTGTGGGTCTACTACTATGATCTACCCTGATATGAGCCAAACATGACCTCGGCGGGGATGACCATCTTATCCTGGTCATCCCCGCTCAGGCTCTCCGAGGAGGAAAAGGATGATGCGAAATCAAGCAATGCATACAAAGATCGGCTTCGTGTTACTACTCCTCGCGCTTACCGCCGCGTGTCAGCGCGCCGAACCAGCCCCGGCCCAGCAGGCCGGGCTGCGCGCAACAATTTCGCCCGTCATCACTGTGACGTCTATGCGGCTAACGCCTTCGCCACCAGATACAACGGCCACCGTTGCGACGGTCAACAAAGGAGCGATCGCAATTATAGGCACTGTCCAAGATGTCATGATAAGTGCGCAGGTGATCGTGCTGAAAACGCCCATTCAGGGCATCCAATACGTGGCCCTGCACGCAGGAACTGTAATCCGGTCGCGAGAAGGTCAGCCTATCGACCTGCAGGACTTGCAACCTGGCGATCGCATCCAAGCCATCGGACAACCAAGCAGCGCGGACACGCTGCTGGCCGATGAGGTACACATCCTGCCCTAAGCACCACCCCGCGAGCTACCCCCGTCCTCCCAACATCAGCAGGGATGCGGGCAAATCTTATGCGCGGGCGGCGAAACCAGCCCGCTATGCTCGCCGTCGGCCACGCGTTCCTGCGCGCTGGGCCGGATGATTCACGCGCGATTTTATGCCAACTAGCCACAGGCTTCTAGCCGCGGCGCCCGCGGTACGCGAGCGATTGGCCTTTCTACAACTTTTGCGTTCCCCCAACAAGGCTGTGGCCAGGGCGAAAGCCCATTAAGCCAACCGCGCGGGCGCCATTGCGCGGCATCGACCGCGCGGTCTCGGCCTGCCCCACAAGCGCGCCTTAGCCTTCGGTCTCGTCTCGGTCGACCCACGCCTTCTCGAAGAGCAGTGCTTCGAACGCGCGATCCCAGGTCGCGGGGTAAGGCGCGGTTACTGCGATCGTCTCCTGCGTTCGCGGGTGCGGAAAGACCAACCGCCGCGCGTGCAAACCCAGGTGCGGCAGCGGGTCCTCCGGCAGCGGCCCCGGTCCATACAACGGATCGCCCACAATCGGATGGCCTAAAGCGTACAAATGCGCGCGGATTTGATGCCGTCGCCCCGTGAGCGGGATGGCTTCAACCAGCGCGTGCGAACCAAACCGCTCGAGCACCCGGAAGTGGGTACGCGCAGGCTTACCCCGACGCGGATCCACCACCGTGCGCTTACGTCTCCCCACGTTCGGGCGCAAAGGCCATGCCGCCTCTTTGGTTTGCCAATCCGGGTTCCCGCGCACCAACGCGTGATACACTTTCGTTACTTCACCCTGTTCAAACGCACGGTTTAAGCGTTTATGCGCGTCCGCGTTGCGCGCAAGCACCATCACGCCCGACGTATCCTTATCCAGCCGATGGACAATCCACAACCGACCCCATTCCGGTTCCAGGAGGGCGCGCACATGCGGTTTGTTCGGATCGTACCCATCGGGTATGGACAACAGCCCAACGGGTTTGTTGATCACCAACACATCCTCGTCCGCGTGCAAGACCGTTGGTACGGTCATCCTTACCGCCTCCTCATATTTGGATGCCGAAATCATACCAGCGCCTCTGCGATTACATAGGAGGGACACATGGACGCTCGGAAGTATGCCTTATTAATCATAGGCGGTTTTCTCACGGTCGGACTTCTGGGTTTGGCTGCTGTGCGGTTGTGGATTGTTGTGCATCACGCCGCACCTGTTTTGGACGAGGGACTTTACCTTTACAAAGGATGGCTGTTCGCGCAAGGGCGCTATCGGCCCTTTGAGCCCTATGGGCCGTGGACCAATCACATGCCGCTCTCTTTTCTTATCCCAGGATGGCTCCAACGCATTTTTGGCCCAGGGCTGGACACCGGTCGCTACGCGGCCGCGAGCATGACCTTGTTCGCGTTTCTACTTTGGGCTTATGCAGTATACCGGGCACGGGGATTGGGGTGGGCCTTGTGGTTCCTTGCGGTCGCGGCCCTAAGCCCCATATGGCTTGAAGCCTACGGCTTGGCCATCACGCAGCCACTAGTTAATTTTATGCTAGCGCTTATTGTGTTTGTATTGCCTCACCCTATTCTCCGTCCACCTAGCGCCTATGCACTAGCCTTGGCCGGGTTACTCAGCGCCGTGCTCGTGCTCACCCGAATGAACATGGTCCTTGTCCCCGCGGTCTTGGGGCTGAGCTTGCTCTACCGCTGGGGTTGGCACCGGGCTCGCTGGTTCTGGCTTCCCTTTGGTCTGATCATGCTTGTGGGCCATGGGCTCTATGCTCCGGGCATCTTTTGGCAATGGTATCGTTTGCTTCCTAGCTGGGTGCCGCGGCCAGAAATATTTCCTGACCTCCATGGTCTACCCAAGGTTTTCCACAAACCCGATTACGAATTTAGCACGCTTTATCGACTGTGGAGTGGAGGCGTCGGCCGGTATCCCGCTGCATGGGCGGGCTTGCTGGCCGTAACCTGGGCCGCACTTAAAGCCCAAATACCGGAGGTACGTATTCAAGCACGAGTTTGGGCATTGCTCGGTTGGGGCCTCGTCCTAGCCCATGCTTGGGCCGACATTGGGAACTTCGATTTTTATATGGCTTTTTACGCGCCCATGTTGGCAACCTGGTATCCCTGGGCTATAGGCGCCTCTAGCAGAGGTTCCAACACGTGGTTGAAGCTTGGGATATGGGGGGGCGCGATTGGCACTTTTGCTGGTTTCGGTCTCGGCAGTCCTTGGTTGCACGCTTTAAAAGAGCACAAATATACTCATCGCTGGGTTCAAGGTCTGTTGCTACGTTGGGATATGTCCGCCCTCACGCCTCACCTTAACAACCCTCACCTCAAATTAGGATTTATCTTCGCTTTGGGCCTTGGGCTGGTTGGCGCAATCGTAGGGACCCTTATCGGCGTGCTGCATGGACGCGTCCGTATTCCCTTTGGCGCTTTCTTCGGCGGTTTGGTCCTCGCCCTGGCCGCGGGGCTCACCCTCGCGGGACCTCCCAATTTGGCTTTTTGCGAAGAGGATATCTTATATCAACATGAACAAGCGGGTGCAATCTTGCGCGCGTGGGTCCCTGAGGGGGCACGGGTGTATTGGGCCGCGTACGACGCGAGTTTATTGCTCTACGGTCCGGACGTACAACTGGCCCCGCAGCAGCTCAACCTGGGGTACAACCGATATCTGGCGGGCGATCCGGAGATGTTGCGCCGCTGGGGGTACTGGAGCCCGGAGCTCGATCAAGCCTGGCTGCAACAAGCCGACGTCGCGCTGGTCGTACGCGGCGTGCTTTCGGAAGACTTCCAAGAGCAATTGCAGCGCGCGGGGTATCGGCTGCGTGGGTGGCTTCCCAGCCTCGCGCCGTGCCAGCCCAATCGGGGCGACGTTTCAGTATGGCTCAAGGCAGCCATCCTGACTTCGCCCTCGAGGCCCTAAGCGCGAACGGCGCCGCGATATAATCCCCACGTCCCTCCCCACCCCACGCCGGACTCAGGAGGCGAGGCATGCCTTACGCGCTACTTTCGGTGAGCGACAAGCGGGGCCTGGTGCCCTTTGCCCGCGGGTTGGTCGAGCTGGGCTACACCTTGCTCGCCAGCGGCGGCACCGCCCGTGTGCTGCAAGAAGCTGGGTTGCCCGTGCGCCCTGTCAGCACGGTGACCGGCTTCCCCGAAATCTTGGGCGGTCGCGTCAAGACATTGCACCCCGCGATCCACGGCGGCATCCTCAGCCGTCGTACGCCCGCGGACCAAGCCGAACTGGAACGCCACGGTATTCCGACCATTGACGTGGTCGCGGTGAACCTCTATCCCTTTGAGGCCACGGTGCGCCGCAAAGGCGTGACCTTGGACGAAGCACTTGAGAACATCGACATCGGGGGCGTCGCGCTGCTGCGCGCTGCAGCCAAGAACTTTCCCCATGTGCTGGTGCTCACGCAACCGGAGGATTACGAACCTGTGTTGCGCGCGCTACGCGAGGGCCGAGTGGACATGACGTTGCGCCGTCAGCTCGCGGTCAAGGCCTTCGCGCACACGGCCGCGTACGATACGGCCATTGCCAATTACCTTGCGCAGCGCGACGAGGACGAAGCCTGGCCCGAGCGCGTGCTGATCGACCTAACGCGGGTGCAGGTTTTGCGATACGGTGAAAATCCACACCAGCGAGCGGCGCTCTACCGCCCGCGCGAAGCAACGGGGGCATTCCGGCAGCTGCACGGCAAGGCCATGTCGTATAACAATTGGCTCGACCTGGACGCAGCCTGGCGTGCCAGTCGAGATTTCGACGCGCCCGCGGTCGTAATCGTCAAACACGGCAACCCATGCGGCATCGGCTTGGGGAGCAGCGTTGCGGATGCGTATCGCCGCGCGCTCGCGTCAGACCCGGTGTCTGCGTTTGGCTCGGTCATCGCGGTGCGCGGGGTGGTGGATGACGCCGCGGCCGAAGCCATGCGCGACCTCTTTATTGAGGTCTTGGCCGCAGATGGGTTTACGGACGCGGCCCTGGAGCGTCTCAAGCGCAAGTCCAAAAACTTGCGCCTTCTCTTGCCCGAACAAGACGCGCTCCCGCCCTGGGATGCACGCACCACGGTCGCGGGGTGGCTTTTGCAAACGCCCGACATCGCGGCCGAAGACCCGGCCTCGTGGCGCGTGGTGACCCAGCGCGAACCTACCGCGTTGGAATGGGAAGGGCTTGTTTTCGCATGGCGTGCGGTCAAACATGTGAAATCCAACGCCATTGTTCTCGCGCGTGAAGTAGATGGAGCGTGGGCAACCGTTGGCGTGGGCGCGGGACAAATGAGTCGGGTTGACGCTGTACACCTGGCTGTACACAAAGCGGGCGAACGGGCCCGGGGGGCGGTTCTGGCCTCCGATGCCTTTTTCCCCTTCCCAGACGGGGTTGAGGTCGCGGCGCAAGCTGGGGTCACGGCCATTATTCAACCAGGCGGCTCCAAGCGCGATGCTGAGGTCATCGCGGCAGCTGACCGCTTGGGCCTAGCCATGATTTTCACGGGCCGGCGGCACTTTCGGCACTAATGGTGCTAAACGTTACACCGTCGGCCGGATATCAAAAGTAAGGAATTCGTGCGTCGCGGGGCCCCGCTGCACATGCACGGCCTTGACGCGCGATGCGGGCGGGCCTTGGTGTAACGCGCGAACCAGGACGTCCAAGGCCTCCGCAGGGCCTTCTGCCACCACTTCAACCGAACCATCCCGACGGTTGCGCACCCACCCTGTCAGGCCCAAGGCTTGCGCCTGAGTCCAAACAAAGTGTCGAAAGCCGACGCCCTGCACCCGACCTTCAACCCGCGCGTGTATCCGTTCTATGGCCATGCATTGCCTCCTGACGGAAAGAGCAAAGATACACGCGCTAGTATAACCGCTTTAAGGCGCGAGGAACGCCCGGCCGAAGCCGGGCGTTCAGGGAGGTGGGGAGAGGGAGGAGGGAGTTTCGAACAAGCGCGAAAAACAACGCGGCTCAGGACGCGCTTTCAGAGGCCTTTTGGGCCTGTTCCTGGCTGAAGAGCACTTCATCAAGGTAATGCCCTGCCGCGATGGCCGCGGCCGCACCCATGCCCGCGGAGGTGATTACCTGGCGGTAGACCGGGTCCGCCACCTCACCCGCGGCAAACACGCCGGGGATGTTGGTGTACACCCAATCGTGAACTTTGATGTAACCCCGCTCATCCAGCTCCAATTGGCCTTCAAAGAGCTTGGTGTTAGGGATGTAGCCAACAAAGATGAACACGCCATCAATGGGCTTTTCGTACACCTCGCCCGTCTTGAGATTCTTCAGACGGACACCGGTCACCTGCTCGCCGTCACCCAAGATCTCTTCAACCACGGTATTGAAGAGGTACTTGATCTTGGGGTTGGCCCGAGCACGGCGCTGTAGCAAGGGCCCCGCGCGCAGCTGATCCCGGCGATGCACAATGGTGACGGTGCGCGCGTAACGGGTCAAGAAGAGGCCCTCCTCCACCGCACTATCCCCACCTCCGACCACGATCACGTCTTTATCCTGGAAGAACCACCCATCACACGTCGCGCAGTACGACACGCCCCGGCCGGTATACTCCTCTTCACCGGGCACATTGAGCTTGCGCGGGGATGCGCCCGTCGCAATAATGAGCACATCGGCCAAATAGGTGGTGCTGTAGGTTTTGACGACCAAGGGGCGTTGCTTCAAGTCCACCTCGGTCGCGACATCCATAACTAAACGCGCGCCAAAACGCTCAGCCTGCTTTTTGAACCGCTCGGCTAGTTCTGGGCCTTTCACACCATCCGGGAAGCCGGGATAGTTCTCGATAATTTCGGTCAGTGTCACCTGACCGCCGACCTCGAGGCCAGTTAAGACCACAGGGTTGAGTTCGGCCCGCCCTGCATATAAGGCCGCCGCCAACCCAGCGGGGCCCGAGCCTAGGATTAAAACCTGTACTCGTTCCTCGGGGGAAGCACTCGTTGACATAAGGCTGTTAACCTGAAAACCCAACGACATCACCGCCCTCCTAACCAACTGGCGTTTTGCGGCCCCTATTGTAGCACGCTTCGCCGCGCACGGCGCGCGCGAAGGGCGTTAGATTTCTGTTAGAGATAAGCCAACGCCGTCAGCCTGACAACCACGCGCTAAACGCCCCTCCATATACCTCCAACTGCGACCTTTGCTTAGATGCAACGCTCTCGTGAAACGTGACGCTTTTGAGATTACTTACTGCTTATCCACGTGGTCCCCTCGTGGGTCCCACACAGTGAAATCCTTCAAGATAGAACCGCCGATAAATTCGCGCAGGATGGAGTTATCAGGCACGCCGTCGGCCTCGACGGGCAGGAACCACTCCAACAGTGAAAGCAAGCGCTTGGCCTCGATACGTTCGCGGGTGTGGGGAGGGACTTGGAGTAAGAGAGGTTCCGCGAAGGGTTTGAGCACGGCGAGCTCGTAAACCAGGGCCGAATTGAACATGACATCGGCCTGTTCCTGAAAGGGGAAAATCCAGCGGCGTTCGCCCCGGCGCACCATATCCCAATGCGCGATGGTGTGGCGGGCTTGATAACCGCGCTCGCGCGCATCCCGGACAATGCGGCGCAATAGGCGGGTATCTGTGGTCGACACCCGGTTATGGCGGTCCAGGTTTAGTTGGGTGAAGGCGGAAACGTAAATCCGGAAAGCCTGCTCCTGAGGGAAGCCAGGTAGGAGATCCGGGTTGAGGCCGTGGATGCCTTCGAGGATGATCATCTGGCCCGGTTTGAGTTGCACTTCGGGGCCGGGCTCGCTCCGGCCCGTGACAAAGTTGTAGCGCGGCAAACGCACCCGTTCCCCTGCGATAAGGCGCTTAAGGTCGTGCACCAACCGATACCGCTGCACCGCGTCGATGTGCTCAAAGTCGTATTGGCCGTTTTCATCACGCGGAGTCTGTTCGCGATCGACAAAGTAGTTATCGACCTCGAGGGCAAAGGGAGCGATGCCGTGGGTGAGCAGCTGCACCGCGAGCCGGCGGGCAAAGGTGGTCTTGCCCGCGGAAGACGGGCCTGCGATGAGCACGACGCGGATCTCACGGCGACGTTCAGCGATGGTCTGGGCGATGGTAGCCAGCTGCTGCTGATGCAAGGCCTCGGCTACGAGGATAATCTGGCGCAAACGTCCGGCCTGGATGGCGTCGTTGAGCGTGCCCACGTACGAAATCCCCAGCCGGCGCAGCCAATCGCCGTATTGGGTAAAGGTCTCGAGCAGCTTGGACGCGCCGCGCGGGGGCGGCAGGTGCGTCGGGTCGCGGCGCTCAGGG
>JAADFA010000039.1 GCA_013153135.1 Chloroflexota bacterium | reverse complement strand
AGCCGCGGGCTTCCAGCCCGCGGCGGGGCGGCACGCGAGCGCGACCATGGCCGCAGGGCGCTTGCCGTTTCTACAACCTTTGCGTGCACCCGCGGCGGAACCCGTCCGCTATCCTCATGGGATTTGCGGGTATAATTCCCTTAAGCCCATCTGGAATCGTCAAAGGACTGTGGGATGAGATACCATCGTTTTAGCTTGTTCCTCCTTTTTGTGGGCATCTTGATGGGCCTGCTCAGCTGCACAGGCCCATCCGCGCTCCCAACGCTTTTGCCCAGCCCAACACCAGACTCCAAGCAGTGGCAACCGCTCCAGTTGCCCACCCTCCGCCCCTCGCCCACCCAGCCGCCGACAGCCACCCCGCGCCCTAGTGCAACCCCAACGGCTACCGCTACCCCGACGGTCGTCTGGCTCACACCGACCCCATCCCCCACCTTTACCCCAACCCCAACCATCGACGCGTATCGATTCGGTGGCCGTTGCCAGCCCGGCATGCGTCTGCCCTGCCTCTACCATGTTGGCAAAATGATATATAAGCAGGAATACGTCTATCGCTACGTTTTCGAGAACATTTTATACCCAAGGCACTTCTTCATGGAGCTCAACGGCGCGGAGTTGGAGTGCGTTTATCTGCCCGAGTTCTCCAAAACGCGTGTGTACTGCATGGGTCCATCGCCCTATCGTCTCTTTCCTGAGCTGCGTATTGGTTATCGCTTTGGGGGAGATGAACGGTTGATCTTCATTCCGCCCGCGATTCAAGGCGAAATGCGTCTCTGGCTTCCCCAGGGCACCCCACCCGGGCCTATCCCCTGGCCCTCACCTACCGCGACCGCAACCGGAACCCAGACGCCCACCCCCTTGCCGTCGTTTACGCCAACCAACACGCCGCCCATAACCCCGACGGCAACGTCGACACCTTAGGGCGGTAATGGGCCGCAAATAAAATTTACGTTAGGAGGGACACCATGCGAACCTGCGTGCATTATTTTGTGGTCATACTCGGGGCCTTGCTTGCGCTATGGGGCTGCAGCCGCCAAGAGAGCACGGCGCCCACCTTGCTCCCAAGCCCAACCCCTCCTTCACCCCTGACCACGCCGAGCCTCCCCTCGCCTCGGCCTACCGCGAGCTCGACCCCGCAGCCCAGTCCAACACCCGCGGTGACCATGTCGCCACCATCCCCCACCGTAGCGTCCGCCAGCCCCACCTGGACACCCTCCCTTACTCCCTCCCCCACGGCAGCGCCTCTTGCCTTCGCCGGCCACTGTGAGTACGAAATCAAGGAACCTTGTCTATATAGCATCGGCTGGACGGTCTACCAGGGGCAGCGGGTCTACCGTTACGTTTTTGAAAACCTTCCTCATCCGGAGACGTTCTTTGTTGAAATCAACGGTGTACGCCTCGATTGCATCACCCTGCCCGATATCTCGCCCTCGCGCGCGTATTGTATGGGCGTCGTGCCACCCACGCGGCCCATTCAACTACGCCTTGGCTACATTCAAGATAATATGCTTTATGAAATCCCCGTGCCGCCAATAGTACTGGCCGCGATACAAAACGACATCCCTGTAGGAGAGCCACCGAAACCGCGGCTCTTGGGTGGGGAGGGCAGCTATCCCTAAACACCTGCCTCTCGTCAGGAGTGTGAACGCGTGGATACCTTCCTCCGCGGCCTGCATCAACTCCTCCTGTGGAGCCCGTGGCTCCTTGGTTTTGGGGTGCTGTACCTTGCAGCCCGTGGTCTCAGCCCCGAGGGGACAACTCGGGGCTCGGGCGACGTAATAGCCGGGCTCGTTACGTTGGGGGTCGCGGGATGGCTTGTGCGCGATTGGCCAACATACCCACGTCTCGGGCTCACGTGGGCGCTGGTGATTATCGGCCTGGTGCGTTGGGCGCGCGCGTGGCGGCATCGCCTTACCCTCGCGGCCGGATTGCTTGTACTCGGAAGCGCGGGCGGGCTCCTATGGGCTTTCGCGCCCCTCGCGGGCCTGGTTTTGCCTCCCTACCCCGACGCAGCGCTGCACGCGTGGCACCTTCGGGCTGACTACCTCCACGTACCGCCGGACGTGTCTCCCCATGGCGCCATCCTCCGGATTGGTCCCTGGAAGGTAGCGTATTATCACCAAGGAAGCTACGCGCTGATGGCATGGCCCCTATGGGCAGGGCTGTCCTTCCAACCCATGGGGCTGCTGGCCCTCACCATCCTGGCCCTGGGCGTGATTCTGCCCTGGGGGCTGTATCGGCTGCAGCGCAGCCAGGGCGCGCCCGCGGGACTGGCCGCGCTAATTGCGTGGCTTGGTACGTGGGCATGGACCACGCCGTTTTATGGCCTCACCTGGGGCAAGTACCCCGCGCTCTGGGCCATTGCGCTCACGCCAGGTGTGCTGGCACATTGGGGCCCAAGCTCCCGGGCGCGGCGATTCGTCGCGCGGCTTCTGCCGGGGCTTTTGCTTATGGGGCTTGGTTGGGTGCATAGTCGGGTGGCCTTGTGGGCTGGGCTCACCGTGCTTGTGTGGTGGTGGCTACGGTGGATGGGCCCGTGGACCGCGCGCCGTGGGTTCTGGTTCGCCTGGGGGGTGTATGGCCTTTGGGCCGCGCACGGGCTCTTGATACGCGACGTGGGCTTTTGGCGCTTCATTGCTCGGCCCGCGTGGTTGGGGATGGGGCTACTTGTGGGCCTTAACTTGCTGCGCCCTCGACGGGCTGGGTTGGCAAGCGCGGGATGGGCCGCGCTGCTGGCGTTGGCGTACGCACCGCTCCCTTGGCTGCCCGGGATCGGCTCGCCTTGGATCGACCGACCCACCTTTGAGCTCTTGGCCCCGCTTACGACGGCCTTTACCTGGGCCGCGGCGCTCCGACGGGCTTGGCCCCAGGGCTTGACCCTTGAAACGTGGCGCGCGGCAGGGCAGGTCGTGCTCGGAGCCTTGGCCTTGGGAGGTGCGCTCACCTGGCTGGCGCATAAACCGCCCTGGCTCAACCCGGTCACCATCATCGCGCAAGAAGACGATGTGGTTGCCCAAACCTTCTTGCGCCGTCAGGCCCAGCCGCCCGCGCACGTGCTTATCGCGCGCGGGGGTGGAACCTGGGCTTACGATGGGGGCGCGTGGGTTCCAGTGCTTACAGGGCTCCAGGTCGAACGTGTATCGCGCAAGGTGAGATGGTGGGAAGCGAATTTTCTCCGAAGGCAATGTGCTCCTGGGCGCACGGTGTGGGCTTATGTAGATGAAAACCCACCGGGTCTGCAGCCGCCTCCGTCGCGGCCCTGGCTCGATCTACCCATCGCGTGGGCGAACGTGCGCATTTATCGCGTGCGCTGCGCAGCCCTTCCCGCGCCGTGAGCGTCCGACTGTACGGCGTGGTGTTCCAAGGATTGGGGAGAACCTAATGGGAGTGTGGGTGGCCCAATACGCTTGGGGTTAGTTATTGTTTATGGCTACACGCATTAAGTCGGTCTTACTCCCCTCCGCTCTCAACCTCACCCAACATTAACCAGGCCCTATAGTAAAATCCCTGCAACCCCCTCAACGGAGGAGGACCATGCGTAAACCCTTCGATCCTTTCGGCCGCTACGCTTGGTGGACCTTAGCCATCAACCTCTTGGTGGCTCTGGGCGGCGTCTTTGTACGCGCATCTGGCTCGGGCGCCGGTTGTGGCAACCATTGGCCGCTGTGCTACGGCGCCATCTGGCCCGACCTCACCCAATGGGACACGGTGGTCGAATTCACCCACCGCCTCACCAGCGCCGCCGCGTTCGTGATGGTCTTCATCCTCTGGTGGTGGGCCCGCAAGCAATATCCCCCGGGGCACCCAACTCGCATCGCCGCAGCCGCGTCTTTCGTCCTCATGGTGACAGAGGTGCTCGCGGGCGGCAGCCTGGTACTGTTCGACTGGGTGGTGGATAACCTCACCTGGGGCCGCGTCATCATCATGGCCGTGCATTTGACCAATACGTACCTCTTAATCGCGGCCATCGCGATGACCGCCTGGTTGGCTTCGGGCGGCACCTTCGTTTGCCCTAAAGAACAAGGAGATTGGGTGCGTGGGTTGATGAATGTCCTCACCTTGATCTGGCTCGAGAGTGCCTTGGGTTCCATCGTCGCGCTCAACGAGGTCGTCGCCCGCTGGGAAGCGCGCGGGGGACTGCCCGCGGCGTACGAGGGGCCGGCCGCGTTCGTGCGCGCGATGTTGCCTGTACACATCGCGGGGGCAGTGGTGCTTGGGCTCTATATGTTCTGGGTCTTGCGTCGTTTGGGCTTATTCCACAGCCCCATCCATGGGCTGGTCATGACCGTGCTTATCGCGTACGGTGTCCAAATCCTTTTGGGCCTGCTCAATGTGGCCCTGCACTTCGCCATTTGGGTCCAGCTGCTGCACCTCTCGGTGGGCTACGTGCTGTGGCTCGGCTGGTTGTTCATCACCCTGGAAACACTCATCACCGGACCCGCGCCACAAAAACAGCCGGTGTTGGACTTCTCCCAAGCCGCCTAACCTGCTCGGTGATGGGATACGGGGGTACCGCGGGAGGCTGTCCATATGAGCCAAAACCGGCCTAGCTGGGACGCGCGGGCCTGGGGTGCGCGCGCGGTTGTGTTGTTTAAACTTCGGGTCGTGGCGCTGCTCTTGGTGGTCGCGGTGGGCGGCGCGGTGTTGGCGGCCGAGCCGTGGCTCAACCACGGCCGCGCGTGGCCGGATTTGGCGGTGCTGCTCCTGGCCGGGTTGCTCGCGGCGGGCGGGGCGTCGGCCCTCAACGAGGTCTGGGAACGCGATCTAGACCGCGCGATGGAGCGCACGCAGCAGCGCCCCCTCCCCCGCGGAGATATCCCCGCGGCCCTCGCGGCGTTGCTGGGCACAGGGGCCTTGGGCCTTGGCCTGCTGCTCGCGGCATGGCATCGTCCGCAACTGGGCTGGGCCGTGGCCGCAGGGGCCCTGATTTACCTGGTGGTATACACTTGGGCATTGAAACGGCGTACCATTGTCAACATCGTCATCGGTGGCGCGGCGGGTAGCGCGGCCGTCATCAGCGGTGCAGCCGCGGTGGGCCACTGGGACAACCCCGCGGCCTGGGCCTTGGCCGCGCTGGTTTTTCTGTGGACGCCGACGCACTTTTGGAGCCTAGCGCTGGTCTACCGCGAAGACTATCACCGAGCTGGATTCCCTATGCTGCCGGTGCGCGTGCCAGCCGCGCACGCGGTCCGTTGGGTCGCGCTGCACACCGTCGCGTCGGTGCTCGTGGCTCTGCTCATGGCCGCGTGGCCCCGGCTAGGCCTGGCTTACGCGCTGCTCGTCGCGCCACCCTCGGTTTACTATCTCTATCAAACGTGGCGCCTGTGGCGTTGGCCCACCGCGCCCGAGGCTAAACGCCTCTTTCACTTCTCCAACGTCTACCTAGCCTGGGTCACCCTCGCCGCGGTGCTGACCGCGCTGCCGGGCTAAACCTCGTCCACCGCGCCCGCTTGGACCGCAGGTAACGCCGCGGCGTCGAAACGCTCGCGGCAAAAGTGACGCCAATCCCCACGCGTGGCCTGACGTTCCAGATGGCGCTGCAGCGCGTACACAGCCACGGCCATATCAGGCTCCAGGGTGTACAGGGTTAAAAAGTGGATCACCTCATCCAGCCCCTGGGCTAGACGGCGTAGCGCGGTCGCGAAATCCGTGTTATAAGCTTGCTGCAAGTGATGGACGTGCGAGGCCAGCAAACGCACGATCCACGGACAGGTTCCGGCCACGCGATACCAGGCCAGGGCCGCGAAGCCCCAATACCACGCCCAGCTGACGAAGGCATCGTCCACGCGGCCATTGGTGCGCGTCGAACAACAAATGCGCGCCAGGTGGGCATGATCAGCCTTCGTGTAATACATAAGATAATCCCGCATTTGCGAGAGCACCGCGCCCAGCGCGGACCAACGGCCCTGCTCCAATGCACCTTTGCTCAAGCGCACCAGAGCTTCAATCTCCTGGCTATTTTCCGCGGGGTTGCGGTCGGGCTCAAAAAGCTTGATAAATGTCGTAAACAGATCGAACAGGTCATCCCGCTCGAGCAGGAGCTCGCCAAAGCGCTCCAGGTATATGACAAAGGGGGATTCTGAGAAACACTGATCGCGCTCGCTCGACGGAATATCCGCCAGCGCGTCAACCACCCGCCAACGCTTCATCAAGACGTGGAACGTATCCAGAGCCTCCTTAAAACACCCTTTATCGCTGGCTTCCAAAGGCCGCAGCGTATTGAGCACCGCCTCCAAGAGCAGGACAAAGGGCGTGGGCTCATCCTGGCCGTCAAGCGATCGCGTGCAAAGGGGCACTTTAAAGGCCAAAATATGAAGCAGTCGCAAGATATTGTGCGTCTCAGCCGGGATCGTTGTATTCAGCCCCAGCAACCCTAAGTCCCGAATCGACCGGCGATAGTCATAGCGAATCTGGTCAAAAAACCTCTTCCCATGACATACCAGCCACACCTGCACCTTGGCGAGGATGCGAGATGGACGCCCCTCTTGCAGCACGGCCGTCCGCTTGATAAGGTTGTCCATCTCTTGTTCGGACAAGAATAAGCCAGATTCCGAACCAAAATCATACACTTTCGGCTGACATTGAGGGCACTTCAAACAAGCTCGTGCAATCCAAAAGATACGTCGGGCGAGGATGGAGAGCTCAGTTGTATAAAGCTGGTACCAAAGAACACCAATAAGTATAATCGCGAGGCCTAAGATGATGAAACGAGCCAAAGAAAACCACGTCTCATGGCGCAGCAGCCACGCAAACAAAGGGACCTCGGGCCAATAGGACGCGGCCACCGCGAGCCCGCTCATCACCGTTGCAATGAGCAGCAATCCCAGGCCGACAAAGGTCATTTTGATCCATGATTGCCCAAAGCGCAACGGGAACAGGCGCCATGAGGAATAGCGACGACGCAGCAGGCGCATCCATGCGGGTCGTTCGAAGAACAACAGCGGCACGGTGATGCCGAACAGGATCAATTCCGTCAACGCTTCCAGAAGGCTCAACCACCCCGAACTCAGCATTGTGCACCCCTCCTTTACAGTTCAACAACCCTACCTGGCCTGGCAAACCGAAGCGTTCCAATGGCCTTACCAGAGGTCTTCAATTAAGGCGTCGTCTTCATTCCAACCCGCGAGGCGAATCAAAAGATTCAGCAGCTCGTAGCGCGGCATCCCTACGCGCTTTTGAATGATGACGTCATCCTCCAGGCCCAATTGCCGAAGGCGGTCCTTGGTCATCTCCGCGTAAATGGAAAACACGCCAATACGCGGGGGCGGGGTTTGATTGCGGATATTCTTCCGTAACAAATTCAAGGCCCAAGAAAGCGGACTGTCCGGCTTTTGGAGCACCCGCTGGTGCAGGGGACCTTCACCAGCCAGCAAATATTCGAGCAGGTAAAGGCCGAGCATGGGCGTACGGCCCTGATGGTGCACCTCCTGGTACACCTCGATCAGGTCCTGCTGCTCCCCCGGGGGCAGGTCGAGGTCGACCACGAGGATCTGATAAGGATAGCGCTCCTGGTCCGTCAGGGCCAGCAAATGCAGGGCCTCGGACGCGTCAGTCGCGAAGTCCAGGGCAAAGCGGCCGTCCAAATAGACCGCGCTGGCCACCATGGCGAGCTCATGACCCGCTTTGTCTTCCATCCACAAAACCCGTACGGGTGGTTGTAACGGTTCTCGTGTACCCATGCCTCTCTCCTCCTACGTTTGTGCGGTGGCGGGCAACCACACCCGCGCGCGAACCAAATGCGGCCGCAGTTTGCGCTCGCCCGTCGCGGGGTCGACCTCATATAGCGGGTCCTCGTCCGGCGCGATGGGCGAGGCCGGGTCACTGGTCAGGGTCAGGTTCCCCTCCAAATCGCGGATGACCCGATACGCGTCGTACAGCCCAATGCCCGTACCCAAACGGTGCCGGTCGGGCGCCAGCCGACCGCGATAGGCAAATTGGAAGATGGTGCCATCTTGGAGCTCATCGGGCGGGATGGGCACGCCGTAATTCTCGATCTCCAGGAGCCACCCTGCCTGGCCCGCGCGCGCTTCCTGGGTCAGGCGCAAGGCCACCCACGTTCCGCTGGCGCGCTGCCAGCTGTACTTGACCGCGTTATGCACCAGGTGGCTGAGGGCCCGGCGCAAGGCCGCGGGGTCCGCACGCACCCACGCCGCGCGCGGCCAGGGTGCAAGGCGCTTCCAGCGCACGCCCCGGCTGTGAGCGAAGTCGCTCAAGGCTTGCAGCACGCCTTCGAGCACGTCGACTAAATTGACGTCTTTAGGCTGATAGCGCCGCAATGGCGTGTTCCAAAATTCGCGGAACAATCGAATCTCATCCCCAAGTTCGATCAAACGCCCCGCCAGGGGATAAATGACCAGCAGGGACGCAATGCGAACCATATCCCACGCGGTGGCCCGCACGCGACGCAAGACCTCTTTAGAGAACCAGGGACCGTGGCGCGGGCGCTGTTCACGCAAGCGCTGGGTGCGCCGCAAGATTCGACTCCCAATCTCCAAATGCACCGAGGCAATGAACCGGGGCGAAGGCAAATCCAAGTGCTCATCTAACGCGCGTAAGCGCTCGTAATATCGTTGCATGTGGCGCACCTCAATGTCATCCTGAAGGCCGCGCGCTTCGGCCTGAGATAACAGGTCCCGCAACGCGGCCAGCACGGGCTGGCGAGTCTTGTGGAACCAGTGGTGAACATATTCCGCATGCTCAAGAATGGAGCTGGTATTCTCAAGATCTTTGAAAGGGTCAGGCAACATGGGGATCTTGAGCACACTGAGGACGTTGAGCATCTCAAGTAGTGCGTTGGAATACGTGTGCAGCACCACCGCGTAATCTCGCAGATAGGAGGTGTAGAACTCGCTTTTGGTTAGGTCGCGTAAAATGCCGTAGCGTTCGGCAATTTGGGCGTCCTTTCCTTCCCCCTCCAGGTGCCAGGCAATGTCCGCGGAAATGTGCCGGGGCTCGCCCTGGGCGGTACGCGTTTCGTTTTTCCAGCCTTGCAGACGATGCGGAGTGCGGGTGCGCAGTTCGTGCAAGAATTTTTCATAGTCCTCTTCATGGCGGAACAGCTTCACGATGGGGGTCTCGATGGCGGCCTCGACGCTGGGGAACTGGTACAGATCCGCGAAGCCCTGGGTCGCGTAGACCACGCGCTCCACGCCTTCGGGGTCGCGCGCTACGACGTAAAAACCCACAGGGATGCGTTGCAGCCGTCGGCATACCTCATCGCCCGTGCGATCCAGCACATATCCCAGCCAGCCCTGGTCAGCAGGGTAAAAGAAGAGCCGCCCCCAGAAATAGGAGCGGCCCTTCGACGTCTTCGGGCAACCGCGCAGCAGCCAGGTCTTCATGGGCACCTTCCCATGCCCGCGACCCACGGTCTCGAAGAACCACTGCCGGGCACGCTCTGGGTAAAAGGTGGCTTCATACCATGGCTGGCCCACTTGAATACACCACAGCTGGCGCACGCCCGCGTCCATGTCCACAACTCGCCCCTCAGCATCCACGCGGAAAAAGCCACCCTGTAGAACGCCCTCTTGATGCAAATCCTCGAACACTCGCTGCCGCAAACTTGGCTCAACGTGCATCATAACCCTCCTTCTCAGCCTGCCTCAATATACCAAATATATGGCACATTGTCAAGGATAAACCCGAATATTTCCCGCATTACTGGCGATTATCTGAGCGAAAGCACCTTTTATCTTATGAAACAAACAACACTTTCCTATCCTTGCGCGTGTTTGCGCAATGGTGCATGATAATATATATTTTGAGTTGCGACTTACAATACTTCTCCTTCCGCTCTTGGTGTGGTTCGCCTGTTACTTTCTTTTAACGGTGTTCAATGCCAAAACGTTCCCGTCAGTTCGAAAATTCGTCCCACGTTTTACCGCGGTACAATAGCCCCACCATGGGGCACGAAACCTGGGACCTCATCGGCCACGAAGAAACCGTGCGCTTCTTGCAAGCCCAGATTCAACGCGGGACGGTCGGCCACGCGTACCTCTTCACCGGGCCGTCCGGCGTGGGGCGGCGCACCCTGGCGCTGCGTTTCGCGCAGGCCCTCGCGTGCGCCCATCCTCCCCACGCGGGGGCCTACTGCGGCCATTGCCGCGTGTGCCGCTTGTACCCGCAACAGGCTCATCCTGATCTGCACGTGTTGCATGACCCCGGCGGCCTCAAGGTCGAAACCGTGCGCACGGTACGCCCCAAGCTCTTGCTCAGCCCGCGCGACGCGCGCGTGCGCGTGGTCCTCCTGCCCAACGTCGAGCAGGCAACCCCGGCCGCGCTCAACGCGCTCCTCAAAAGCCTGGAAGAGCCACCTGAGCACGTGGTGTTTTTGCTCACCGCGCGCAGCCCCGAGGCCATCCTCCCTACCTTGGCCTCCCGTTGCCAGGAGTTTCCCCTACGGCCGGTGCCCTACGCGACCCTGCGGGACGGGCTCACGGCGCGCGGGTTCCCTCTGGCCCAAGCCGCGTGGCTCGCGGCCTGGGCCCAAGGGCGGCCTGGCCGCGCACTTCGCTGGGCACAGCAGCCGGACGACTGGCGCGCTTATGTCGCGCAAATCCAAGACGGCCTGCAGCTCTTGCACGCGCCCCTGCGCGAGCGATTAGCCTACGCCGCGCCCTACCGCGCGGCCGACCGGGAGGCCGTGCAAGCCCGCCTCGCGACGTGGCAGGCCCTTTGGGATTTGTGGCTTCGCCTACACCAGGGCCTGAGCGACCCGCGGGGCCACGTCGCAGGCGGGGAGATTATGCGTGCTGTCGCACGGCAGCTGACGTTGAACCAAGTGTTGCAAGGACTACAACACATTCAACAGGGCTTGCGCTTGCTCGCGCGCTATGGAAACCCGCGTTTGGTGCTCGAAGGCGCACTCTTGACCTGGCCGCGACTCCAGGGCCGTGCACCCGATTATGCGCGCGCGGTCGAACAGCTCATCCCCGCTGCCGCGGGGCACGAGCCCAAACCCGTGCCATAACCCGCCCATCCGAGCAAGGAGGGAGCCATGACCGACGCGATCCAAGTGGTTACCACGGTGGAACGCCGAGAGGATGCGGAGCGCCTGGTTCAGGCTATCATCAACCAGCGCCTGGCCGCGTGCGCCCAAATCCTCGGGCCTATGCAAAGCACCTATTGGTGGCAGGGCAAGGTAGAAACCGCGACGGAATACCTTATCATCTTCAAAAGTCGGACTGAGATCTACCCCGCGCTGGAAGCAGCCATCAAGGCCGCGCACCCTTACCAAGTCCCCGAGATTTTAGCTGTTCCCGTCGTGGCCGGGAATCCGGATTACCTAGCCTGGCTGCGGGCAGAAACGCGCGCGGCGGGGCCAAAGGTCCTTTAAATATACGCAATAGGCCGGGCGCTTTAGCCCGGCCTGCTCAACACGCTCGCGCCGAACGCGCGTTTACGTCTCATCGATGGGCATACGTCGAACATGGCGTAGTACGCCGATGACGCGGCCTTGCGGCCAAACTTGATCTCGCGGCAGGCGAATAACGGGGTAATCCGGATTCGCAGGCTGCAGCCGTACGTGATCCCCTTCCAAGTAATAGTATTTGACTGTAGCCTCATCCTCGGGCTCGACCCAGGCGACAACCATCTCGCCGTTGCGCACCCGGCTTGGGTCATCGATGCGCTCTACAATGATCACATCGCCATCCTCGATGGATGCGTCACGCATAGACTGCCCCTGCACCCGCAGGGCGAAAATACGTTCTGGGTCGGCCGCGAGCCATCCCTCAGGTACAGGAATGGTCTCGTCCACGTAGGCCCAGTCCTCTGGGAACGCGGCTCGCGGCGTGCCCGCGGCAATGGTGCCCAACACAGGGATATAGCGTACCCCGGGCGCATGAGCCTGAACCAGCTGAATTCCTCGCGCGCGATGAGCATGCCGTACGATGCGACCAGCCTCTTCCAAATGCTTGAGATGATAATTGACCACCGAGGTGGAAGACGCCCGTACCGCGTGCTGAATCTCGCGGACCGTGGGCGGTGTATGGTGCGTACGAAAATGCTCTTCCAAAAAGGCTAAAATGCGGCGGTCCATTTCATCCAATTCACCCATCCGTCGGCGTCGCTTCCGAACAGTACCTTTGGGCATCGCGAGGCCTCCTTTGCCCAAAACCAACCCGAACTAAGGTTGGCTTTATTATAAGCGAACACTTGTTCTACGTCAAGCATATAAAACGCGCGCATTCAAAGGAAAGGCCGCGAGGGCGCAGGCCAATCTTGTAAAACCTATGCCCGCGTGCGGTGGAACTCGCCCCCTATGCTCGCTGTCTGTCACGCGTTCCCGCGCGTTGGGCCGGATGATTCGCGCGCAATGTTATACCAACTAGCCGCAGGCGGCCGCGGCACGCGAGCCGCCCCGCGTGCGGCGGAACCCGCCCGCTAGGATCGCCGTCCCCATGCGTTCCCGCGCGTTGGGCTGGACAATTCGCGTGCAATTTTATATCAGTCAACCGTGGGTTTCTAGCCCGCGGCGCCAACGGCGACAATGCCCTGCGCCGCAGACCCTCGCCCCTTGACCGTTTCGACAACATTTGCGTGCATTCCAGGCCGCGACGCGCCATTGCATATTTTTGGCCTTTGGCGTAGAATAAAGCCAAACGCCCCAGGGGCAGGACTTCGTCGGTGGGAGAGAGTTATGATGATTCTGGACGTCCTCAACGACATGATCGGCGAGCGGATTCGAAACAAGCCCGCCCTCGCGTTGGGTGTGGCCTTTTTGATCGGCCTGTTCGTCGGTTGGTTTATCCTGGGCTGGCTCATCGCGCCCGTCAAGTGGACCGATGCGGCTCCGCAACATCTGGAAGCCAGCTGGCGACAAGACTACTTGCGCATGGTGGTCGCGGATTATATCAATACGGGCGACGCGGCCCGAGCTAAAATCCGATACCAAGGATTGGGCACGGCCGCGGAGGCAACCTTGCGTGCAGTAAGCCAAAATCCCGATTATTTGCCCCCTGAAGCCGTACAGCGCTTCCAAAACGAAATCGCTAGCCAAGTCCAAGCTGGGGCGGCTGCAGGCGGTGGAACCAGTTCCTTGCTAAAATACGGCTTGTTATGCATTTTGGCCCTGTTCATCATCGCTGCGCTGGCCTTCCTGCTTATTCGAGCCCGGAGCCGAGGGCAAGGTTACAAGACCAAGGCCCAAGAGAAGGCGGAGGCAGCACGCGCCGCGGGTATCACTAGCGATGAGATGGGCCCGGGCCCCATCTCGGCCTACACGACTACCTACGAACTGGGCAACGATTTCTTTGACGAATCTTTCTCCATTGATTCAGCCACGGGCGAGTTCTTGGGCGAAGCCGGAATTAGCATCTCGGAAGGAAGGGGAACGCAACCTAAGAAGGTATACGCGTTTGAGGTGTGGCTCTTTGACAAGAGTGATATCCGCACAGAGACGGTGGTATTGGCCACACCAGAAGCCGCGGCCGACGAAGCCCTGCGTCAGCGCCTAGAAGTACGTGGCGCCATCCTCGCGGCTGAACCCCAACAGCAAATCGTGCTTGAGACCGAACGCCTACGGGCAGAAGTCTTTGTGCGCGATTGCGAGTGCGACTCCGATCAGGACGGCCAATACTTCACGCGGTTGACCGTGGAATTCCGCGTGTTCCAAAAGGCCCCAACAGGCGAAGGCCCCGCGACAGCGAGTGAGGCTGAGCCGACCGCACCCGAGGGGTTGAACTTCTAAACCGGCGCGGTCAACCTCAGAACGGGAAGCCAGCCCTCTTTTCCCTAAGAAGACGCGACAACCGGGCCCTTTACCCTCGGGCCCGGTTGTTTCGTTTTTCTTCAGATTAGGGGCACCGCTGTTACGGCAAGATCCAATACGCCACTTCGTCCACGTAGATCTCTAACTCCGGCGTTCGGTCTGACCCCGCGGCCACGCCAAAGTAGCCCTCGCGGAAGTAATCATCCTGAACTTCGGTAACCAAAGCCCTGTTGATATAAAGCTTCATGATGTCATCCTGCATCCATACGCCAACCCGATTTACGCGGTTCGGCCCCTTATGGATGGCATCCGACGGCGTCCAATCCTTCAATATCTTCAAGCCGCCGTTCCAACGCAAGATGCGGTATCGAGCATCGCACGAAACCAAGAAAAGATATCCTTCCCGCGTGCTTGGTGCACGCACAATAAGCCCATAGCGGTCCTTGTGTTTGCACTGCGGCCCTGTGATGAAGGTTGCCTCGATGTAGGCATTGCGCAAAGGAGGATAGGTGGACAAGGTCCAATAATTCGCGGGGCCCGGCTTATGCACCTGAATAACCAAAACACCCGGCTTACTCGAAGCCGTCTTGAAGGTTACATCCGTGCCCCAACGCAAATACCAGTGCAACCCTGGCAGATCCATGGTATCCAACACGTCCGGAGCGCCCAAATCATAGGGATTGGTAGGCACGGGCGTAGCGGTGGGCGTCGGCGGAATATTGGCCTGAGCGACGTCCTGCGTTGGTGCGGCCTGCGGCCCAGCAGGCGGCGCCTGGGTGGGTTCGGCCTCCGCGACCCCAGGTGCACGCGTCACGCCAAAGTCCACCGTGACCTCCGCGCCGGGTGCGACGGTCACCTCGACCTGCGACTGTCCAACCACGGGATAGGTCCATATACCATCCCGTACCATCGCGTTCGCGGGGTCGTCCGGGTCAATGCGCACGCAATACGTACCCGGCTGGACGCCTTCAAACACAAAGCGCCCCTGGGCATCGGTGCTAGCCACGCTCAACACGGTACCTGGACAAGAGCCTTGTGCGAGTTGCACGACGATATTCGCGAGCGCGGGCTCATCGGGCTGCCGTGCACCATCGCCGATGAGGCCATACGTCGCGTCCTCGCGACAAAACAGGGTGGCCGCTTCCGGCGGGCAGCGGTCTTCCCACACCATGCCGACAATGCGTCCAGTAGCCACCGTGGGCGAAGCCGAAGGTGGAATGGTGGGCGTGGGCATCTGGGGCAAGGGCGTCGGCGACGCGGCTTTGGGCATCTCCTCTTGCACGGGTGCGGCCGTCGCGGTGGGCGGCGCAGCCGAGGCTGGTGGCTGCTGAGGCTGCGAGCTCGTCCCACCACGCGCGCAACCTACCCCCATCAGGAGCACAAGCATAAGGAGCAACCCAACTCCCCATCGTCGCAACAAGGCGGAACGTTCCATACGATAACCTCCCCGTCTTTACGCTTGAGCTACGCGCGGATTTACCCTAAGTTTACCTCTAACCAGCCCATCCGTGCAGGCCTGAGACCAAGAATCGCACCAGGCTTGGAATTCGGCGCCCGGAACTTTCCCGCCGCGATGGGGTTATAGCCTCGCGAGCGCGCCTCGCGCGCCAGCACGCCAAGGAGGAGCGTATGCGCTGGCTGGATCTTTTCCGCTTTCCACCCGAACGGCGCAAGGCCATTTGGGGCTGGGTGATGTACGACTGGGCCAACTCCGCGTTCGCGACTACCGTAATGGTCGCGGTCTTGCCGGTGTATTACCACGCTATCGCGTCACCTGTGTTAGGAGACGCACGCACCACAGCCTACTGGGGCTATACAGCGTCCATCGCACTTCTTATCGTCGCGCTCCTCACGCCTGTTCTCGGTGCCATCGCGGACCAAAAAGGCCGCAAAAAGCTCTTTCTCACCGCGTTCGCGCTGCTCGGTATGTTCGGTACCGCGCTGCTATACTTCGTTTACACGGGAGATTGGCTTAAAGCATCGCTCTTTTACATCATCGGCAATGTAGGCTTCGCGGCTGCGAACGTCTTTTATGACGCGTTGCTACCCCACGTCGCGCGTGAGGATGAGGTCGATATTGTCTCGACCTTAGGGTATGCCATGGGCTATTTGGGTGGAGGTATTCTGCTAGCCATCAACTTAGCCATGATCATGCTCGCACCCGAAGAGCAAAAGGGGCTCATGACCCGCCTGTCGTTGCTCTCCGTCGCGGTGTGGTGGTTCGTCTTCACCATTCCCCTATGGAAATGGGTACCAGAACCGCCCGCGCGGCCCAACCCAAAATGGGCTGGACTCAACCCCGTGGTCGCGGGCTTCCGACAGCTGGCCGAGACTTTCCGCGAAATCCGAAAATTCAGCGAATTACTTAAGTTCCTTATTGCGTTTTGGTTCTATAACGATGGTATAAGTACCATTATCAAAATGGCTACCATTTATGGCTCCGAAATCGGACTCAAAGAGACGGACCTCATCGGTACTATCTTGATGGTGCAGTTTGTGGGTATTCCGTTCTCGTTGCTCTTTGGTTATTTAGCTAAACGTATTGGGGCCAAACGCGGACTGTATCTAGCCATCAGTGTATATATCCTCATTACCATCGGCGCATACTTTATGCGCGAGGCATGGCATTTCTGGCTCCTGGGATTTGGCGTGGCCATGGTCCAGGGGGGCAGCCAAGCCCTCAGCCGTTCCCTCTACAGCCGCCTTATCCCTAAGAGCAAGTCAGCCGAGTTCTTCGCGTTCTTCAGCGTAAGTGCCAAGTTCGCGGGCATCGCAGGCCCTGCAGTCGTAGGCGTCATTACCCAGACCATGGGCAGCGGCCGCAATGGTATCCTTGCCGTCATTCTCTTCTTTGTCGTGGGACTAGCGCTGCTCCCATGGGTGGACGTGGAAAAGGGCAGCGCGATAGCCAGGGCCGAGGACGCGAGGTAAGAGGTTGGTGGTTGGCGGTAAAAGTCGGCAGTTTACAGTCGTTAGTCAGCAGATAAGCCAACTACTAACCACCACCCTCCAACTTCTAACTTCCTTCTCGCTCCTCGCTCTTTGCTTCCTGCCCTAGGCGCACTGCCGTGCGCCCCTACTACCGACTGCCGGCTGTCGACTGTCAACTTTATCGCTAACCTCCAACCTCCAACTCCCAACCTCCAACCTTCCCGCTTCTTGCTCTGGGCGCACTTCCGTGCGCCCCTACTACCGACTACCGACTGCCGACTAATAACTACTCACCAACTTCCTACTCCCTGCTCCTTGCCACCTGCTACCCGCTCTTTGCTTCTTGCTCCCTTTCCGCTCGCCACTGAGCCACCCAATCGTCCAGGGTGCCCGCGAGGATAGCCTCGCGCATTTCGCGCACAATGCGAAGAAGGGTGTAGATGTTGTGAATAGAGAGCAGCGTCGCCGCGAGCATCTCCTTGGCCACAATGAGATGCCGCACATACGCTCGGCTGAAATGACGACAGGTATAGCAACCGCAGGTAGCATCAATAGGCCGGGGGTCGCGCGCGAATTCCGCGCGGCGCATGTTCAACCGTCCCCCCTGCGCCAACATGGCCGCGTGGTGCCGGGCCAAACGCGTCGGCAGGACACAATCGAAGATATCTACCCCGCGCAAAATGCCCTCCACCAGGTCCTCGGGCGTACCAACGCCCATGAGGTAACGCGGTTTATCCTTGGGCAGAATATCGTTCACGATCTCGATCATGCGGTACATCTCGGCCTTGGTTTCGCCAACCGATAAGCCACCGATCGCATATCCCTGAAAATCCAGCGACGTCAGAAAACGGGCCGAACGCTCCCGCAGGTCGGGGAACACGCCGCCTTGTACAATGCCGAACAACGCTTGATCGCGACGGGTGTGGGCCTTAAGGCTACGTTCTGCCCAGCGATGCGTCCGTTCGAGCGCGCGCTCGTTGTATGCACGGTCATAAGGCGGCGGGCACTCGTCAAAGGCCATGATGATATCCGCGCCCAGGTTCTCTTGAATGCGGATGGATAGCTCGGGCGTAAAGCGATGCACGGAGCCGTCCAGATGGCTGCGGAAGGTAACCCCATCGTCGTCGATCTCTCGCAATTTGGCCAGGGAAAAGACTTGAAACCCGCCTGAGTCTGTCAAGATCGGCCGTGGCCAAGCCATAAACCGATGCAAACCGCCTAGCTCAGCGATAAGCTCGTCCCCGGGCCGCAGGTACAAATGATACGTATTTGCCAAGATCAGGGAGACATCCATCTCAAGCAGTTGAGCTGGGGTCAGGGCCTTGACTGTAGCTTGCGTGCCCACAGGGGCAAAAATGGGTGTGGGAATCGGGCCGTGGGGCGTGTGCAAAATGCCCGCCCGGGCCCGGCCATGGGTCGCCAACACCTCAAAGCGGAAGGGAGGGCGCATGGGGCTCATGGCGTCTCCTGAGGCGAGGGAGTTACATCGCTCATAAGGGTAATATCCACGCCACCTTCGCGGCGCAATGTCACAAACACGCGCCACCGCGTGGTGGTTTGATCTTCCACGAGCAAATAAAGGTAGCCGTACCCCTTGGGGCCATACGTCGCGAGGATGCGCGCCTGTCCCGTTTCGACCAAGTCGTCGTAAAACGCGCGCGCCGCGTCAAAATCGCCCTGGGGCCACACCGCGAGCCATACCCCAGGCAGTCCGGCTTGCGGCGTCGCATCCTTGGGCCAGGGCAACGGCGGAGGTGGCGGCGTGAACGAGGTCGAAAGTGCAGCCGTTGGGCTGGGGGAAGGCGTAGCTCGGGCCTCAAAGTTCGGCCGCGAGGCGGTGGCCGTACGCGGGTCGGGGACCGGTCGCGTGGGCAAGGGCACGACCGTAGCCTGGGGCAACGTCTGCGACGCGAGGGGCTCAGAAGGCGAAAGCGTTCCCTTTGCCTGGCACGCGATACCCAATCCAAGCAGGCCAAGCGCGAACCACACCCACCAACGCACGGTCATGCCTCCTGCCCAGCCTCGAGCTCACGCATCGCGTAAAGCAACAGCCCCGCGGCCACAGCCACATTCAGCGAGCGCACCCGTCCCACCATAGGAATGCGTACCACGTGGTGACAAGCCGCGCGCTGTTCGGGCGTCAAGCCGGTGCGCTCGTTGCCTAACACCAGGACCCGCGGCCGTTGATAATGAAGCGAGCGATACGTCTGAGCCGCGTGGGCCGAGGACCCATACAGCACATAACCGCGCGGCCGGGCCCAGACAACGAAATCCGACCACCGCGCATCGACCACAGGGAGCCAAAACACCGCGCCCATGCTCGCGCGCACCGCGGTAGGATGAAAGGGATCGGTTCCGCCCTCGAGCCGAACCCACGCCGAAGCGCCAGCCGCGTCCATGGTGCGCAAGACCGTGCCCACATTGCCCGGGTCTTGCGGCGCGACCATAGCTACCAGCCACGAATGCTCGTGCGGCGAGAGCTCGTCCAGCCGTGTCCATCGCTGCCGTGCGACCGCGACCATACCCTGGGACGTGTCCTTGGGCGAAAGGGCGTCAAGCACCTCAGACGTGACCGGGATAACCTCCACACCCGCCGCGCGCGCTCGATCGATCACATCCTGACCGAACGCGCTACGCAAGCGTTCAGGAGCCCAGAATAAAGTTTCTAACCATCCACCGGCCTCCAGCGCGGCTGCAATATGGGTAAGGCCCTCGACCAAAAAACGGCCTGTTTCCCGGCGGGCTCGGGGACGATTCAACCGGCGGGCCGCCTTAATACGCGGATTACGCGGGCTGCGGATGAGGGGTTCGCGCATCGCGGCTATCCCTCATGAGCGCGAGTTCGAGGTCAAACGCGGCGAACGCCAGCCGAAGACCAGGTCCAGGAACCACGGAAGGAGCATATTGGCCTCAGGGCTCTCACGGAAATTGGCTACCAAGCGCTCAAAGGCTTCAGGACCCAATGTGCGCACGTATACCTCACGATAACGCATAAGCCGGCCCAAATTGCTTTCGCGATTGAGCTCGGGGTGAAACTGGGTCGCCCAGATAGGCACGCCTGGGATGCGCAAAGCCTGATAGGGTGATAGGTCTGAATAGGCTAGGGGCACCGCGCGCTCGCTGGGGAATTGGGTGACGTGCTCCTTATGCCCCAATTGCGCGTCGAAAGCCGGAGGCAGGCGTCCGAAGAGCTCATCGGCCTGACCTTGAGGCGTAAGGTAAATGCGGAAGGTGCCCACCTCGGTCCGGCTGATATCCCGTTCGACCCGCCCACCCAGCGCCACAGCCAACAGTTGAAAACCGAAACATGACGCAAACATGGGCTTGCCCGCGGCGATCAGGTCATTTAGGAAGTCCAACGTAGCATCCAAGTGGGGACAGCTGCCATCCGAAACATTGTACTCACCGCTCCCGCCAACGAAGAGGCCATCGTAACGCTGCCACAGACTGCGCGGGGGCGGTCCCTGCAGCAAATCATAGGCCTCGATGGCTTCGTCCGGCAGGCCGGTCGCCCATAAGAAGTCGCGGCGCTCGCTCTCCCGAACCGGGTCATCAGGATTGCGCGCCTGTAACAACAAAAACCGGGGGGCTGACGCCATCATCGTCACCTCCAACCAAACCGCGCGAAACCGCGGGAATGCCCAAAGCGATTAAGCCCATTGTAAGGGGCCCCATACGACCATATCCCGACCATAGCCGCGCCACGTCGCGGGCTCAATGCGGGGATAGGCCTCAAGGCGGAGGGGCGGGGGTTCCCGATCAGTAACCAGGCCGGTCAGCGCGTTGTAGCCGCCGAGCAGATACGGCGCGATGGTGATCACAGCCCATTGGGCCTGCTGTTCGCGCAAAAACGACGTGAGCACCTGGGCTCCACCTTCGACCATCACGCTCTTCAGACCCAAAGCGCGCAAACGCGCTAACGCGGCGGCCAAATCCAGCCCTTCATCCGTAGACGGCACACGCACCACCCGGGCACCTACGAGTATCAACTCAGATTCGCGAGCGTCATCCGCGTCTTCGGAGGTCAGGATGATGGGCGGTTTCGGATGTTCAAATACCCGCGCGGTAGGCGGAGTCCGCAGGCGGCTATCCAAAATGATGGGCGTCGGATGGGGACCACCGACCCGCCGCGCGGTGAGCTTAGGGTCATCCGCCAAAACCGTGCCCACACCTACCAAGATACCATCGTGCCGCGCGCGCAGACGATGGGTGAGTCGTTTGGTTTCGGGGCTGCTTATCGCCAAACCCACGTCCGGGCGAACTGCGATGCTGCCATCGAGAGTTTGGGCATAGGTCAGGGTGACGAACGGCCGCGCGGGATCGGACCACGCAGCAATCGCTCGGGCAACATCATGGGCAGGGTCGGCCATGGGACACCTCGCGGGGCGGGAGTAAGTATGGCTTTATTGTACCCGAAGCCAAGGCATAAGATCTCCCACACTTACCAGGGATATAAGGGATAGGAGCATAACCTGCCGAAAGGGCTTATGGCTGAGCATGTGAGGAAGCTCATGGTATTCAAGTGTAACACCAGACCCCAAGGATGCGTTCTGCAGTACAGCAAAATGTCACCCATAGGGGGAGCGAGGGCGAACCATGCGGATCCGTTATGCTAAGCGCGCACAAGCTCTACTGGAGTTCGCACTAGTCATCACGTTGGTTTTGCTCATCGTGGCCGGGCTCTTTGAATTCGGTCACCTGGTATGGACGTACGCGTCCGTCATCATGGGCGCGCGAGAGGCCGCGCGCTATGCAGCCGCGGTGGGTGCGAGCCCCCGCGATCCTATGGTGCCGCGCTATGAAGACTGCGCAGGTATCCGAGACGCCGCGCTGCGCTTAGCGCGCAGCGTGGGTGTGGAACCGGACGACATACGTATCCAATACGATCGTGGCCCCGACACTCCCGTGTTCGCGGAGTGCCCGCCGGGTGTCGATCGCATCGTGATCCCGGACCCCAAAGGTGTGCGCGTATTGGTAACCGTTGAAGCGGAGTACAAGCCCTGGGTTCCCTTGGTTCCCTCGGTGTCGATGACGTTGCGCTCGACAGCTAAACGGACCATCTTGGCCCAAATTACCGTCGACCACCCCGCGGTGTGGAGCGGAACAGGTACACCAACAGCTACTGCCACACCGACCAGTACCTACACGGCCACGGCTACCGCGACGCCCACGGCTACCATAACGCCGACCCCAACCGCGACCACACCACCGCCAACACCTACTGCAACCGCGACCTCAACCGCTACGCCGACCCACACGCCAACCCCGGTCGCGCTACCGCCGGTTAACCTGCGCGTGGGCTACCGCAGCCTCGGCCGCCAATGCGTACTCCAAAGCGCGAGTTGGGAACCTAACCCGAGCTGGACCCAACCAGCACAATCCTATCATGCCCAGCTTAGCGCGGATTTTTACCTTTGGGATGACCTGCCTGCGGCCGACCCGAATCCCACCGTGTGGGATTTCGCGGACATGGAAATCGCTCATGGCGATTCCGTACGAATCACTGTCTACGCCCGCTTTGCCAATGATGAGCTTTCGCAAACTTTAGACCGACTTTACTACTGTTGGGCGGGACGACTTCTGGAGAGGTGAAACCATGATGACGATACGACGTACCTCAGGCCAAGCCTTAGTGGAATTTACCCTATTCTTCACCTTACTTCTATTGCTCATCGCGGGTGTGGTAGATGTGGGGTTTGTGCTGTTTAAATACACCGCACTCTCGGACGCAGCTCAAGAGGGTGCGGCGTACGCGGCCATCAACCCCGCAGATACGCCCGGGATTGAAGATCGCGTAAAAGATGCCCTCAGCTCGCTAGTACCTGAAGACGAAGTGACGGTAGACGTCACCTTTCCGGATGGGCATGCGTGCCCGGGTGCCCGTGTCAAGGTTGCGGTGAGCACGGATCACATGGTTCTGTTTCCCTTTGCACGCACGTTTGTACCCGACGGTACGGTGCACCTAAGTGCAGACGCACTGCAAACGGTGCTGCAATCGTCGGCCCTTTGCCCTACAGGAACGCCCTAAATTGATGAGGAGGTTGATCATGGTGCGGAAACACCGTACGCGTGGACAGGCAATCATTTTATTTGTCGTTGGTATGTTGGGTTTGTTGGCTATGACCGGACTGGCTGTTGATGGCGGTCGGTTGTACGTCGCGAAGCGGAACGCGCAAAGCGCCGCCGACGCAGCCGCGATGGCTGCGGGCTTTGTCATCGTGCGCTCACCGTTGCTGAGCGACGGAACCATCGGCCCCGCGGCCGAGGAAGCCGCGCGAACAGCCGCGCTGGAACGCGCAGCAGAGTATGGCTACACGAATGACGAGGACACCAAGGTAACTGTCACCATCGAGCGTCAGACTGAGCCCGATGGCGTGTATTACTACACGACCGTCACCATCGAGGACCACGTGCCCCCTGCCCTCATCCAGCTCGTCTACCCTGGTGACCCTGGCATCCAGGCCGAAGCGCAAAGCCGGGCCCGGCCCGCGCAACCCATGTTCTGGGGCTACACCCTGGTCACCACGGGCCAAGACGTGTGCCCCGGCCTCAAGGTCACCGGCAACCCCGAGCTCGACGTCCAGGGAGGCATCTTCGTCAATGCCTCGTGCAGCGCAGCCATGTGGGGTACAGGCGCCATCCAGGTGAGCAGCGACTGGATCCACATCGTGGGCGGCTACTTCCAGGCCGGTCCGGGGACCATCTCGCCCACCCCTGTCACCGGCGTCGCGCCCATCCAGGTGCCTACCCTGCCCGAGCCCGCATGCTCCGGACCGGACTATGGAGCGGTCCACATCAGTGTCAACGATGGCGACGTCACCCTCTCGCCTGGCACCTATGACCGCATTTGGATCACCGGTGCCCGCGTCCGGGTCACCCTGGAGCCCGGCCTCTACTGCCTGCGGGGCGAGTTCCTCGCCACTGGCGGCCGCGTCGAAGGCCAGGGCGTGATGTTCTACATCACCGAAGGAGACTTCAAGCTGGAGGGTACGCTGGGCTTCAACGTGAGCGCGCCCACCCACCTGGTCGACGCCAACGGCCAGGAGTGGCACGGAATGTTGGTTTACATGAACGACCCGGGCAACAGCCAGGTCTTCATCTCTGGCACGCCCGACTCGGCGATTTCGGGCACCATCTTCGCGCCTAACGCGCTAGTAACCGGCGGCGCCGAATTTGATAAATGCCACTTCTCGGGCACCTCGGAAACCAACGTGCACGCGCAACTCATCTGCTATTCCCTGGATCTGCGGGGCGAGGCGGGCCTGACCTTACGCTACGACCCAAGCGTATGGTATAGCCAGCCCCCAGTGCTGGAGATGGCCAAGTAAGGCATACCCCTCCCTCCCTCACCACCGACCTTCCCTTCCACAGAACGGGACGGGGCCCGATGGGGCCCCGTCCCGTTCCTTTCGCCCGTGATTACCTGCAGCTCGAGCTCAAGGCCGCGACCTCACAAATAACCCAACCGCCTGGCCTCGCGCCGCAAATCCGCACGAAAATCCGGATGCGCGATGTTGATCAACGCTTGAACCCGCTGCCGGATGGTTTTGCCATGCAGGTACGCGACGCCGTACTCGGTCACCACATAGTGCACGTCGTTACGCGTGGTAGTCACACCCGCACCTGGCTTGAGAGTCGCGACAATGCGGGAAATGGTGCCCCCTTTGGCCGTGGAGGGCAGCGCGATAATGGGCTTGCCGCCTTTACTGCGCGCCGCACCCCGGATGAAATCTACCTGACCACCCACACCGCTGTAAAAACGGTGGCCGATGGAATCCGCGCACACCTGCCCCGTCAGGTCCACCTCAATGGCCGAATTGATGGCCACCATATTGTCATTCTGCGCAATGACGAAGGGGTCATTGACGTAGTCCGTGGGATGAAACTCCACCATCGCGTTGTTATCCACAAAGTCGTAGAGTTTCTGGGAGCCAAGCACGAAGCCCGCGATGATTTTGCCCCGGTGCAGGGTCTTGCGCTCGTTGGTGATGACGCCTTTCTCGACCAACGTGACCACGCCATCGGAAAAGAGCTCGGTATGAATGCCCAGGTCGCGCTTGTCTTCCAGGTACAGCAAGACCGCGTCCGGGATGCCGCCGATACCCAGCTGCAACGTCGCGCCATCGGGGATGAGGTCTGCGATGTGCTCCGCGATGCGTTTTTGCACCTCGCCAGGCTGACCCTGGGGCAACTCGGGCAAGGGGTAAGAGACGGGCACGAAGTAGTCGATCTTGGAGACGTGAATGAAGGAATCGCCCAGGGTGCGCGGCATGCGGTCGTTGACTTCCGCAATGACAATGCGCGCGGATTCGGCCGCGGGCTTGGTAATGCCGACCTCAACGCCGAACGAGCAGAACCCGTGCTCATCAGGCGGCGACACGTGGATCAAGGCCACGTCCAGCGGGAGCTCGCCACTGCGAAAGAGCGCCGGGATTTCGCTCAGGAAGATAGGCGTGAAGTCCGCGCGGCCCTCGTGCACAGCCTGGCGCACGTTCGCGCTGATGAACAGCGTATTGACCCGGATGCGTCCTTCCAGGTCCGGGCTCACGTACTCCGCGTCACCCACGGTGAGCACCTGCACCAGCTCCACGTCCTCGATCTCGCCCGCGCGCGCCCGCTGCACCAACGCATGCACCAGGGTTTGGGGCACGGAACAATTGCCCGTCAAAAATACCCGCTGCCCGGATTGGATCACCCGAACTGCGTCCTCCGCGGTGGTCATGCGTTCGTGGTACAGACGTTCCCAGTACTTCATGCGGAACCTCCCTCGGACGCGTAGCGGGCTTTCAGGGCCTCGTGCACGATGCGCCCATCCCGGAGGTGCAACCCGCGGCGCAGCGCGGGGTATTGGGCCAGCGCGGCATCAAGGCCGTGCTCCGCGATGGCCTGCACCCAGGGCAACAGTGCGTTGCTGATCACATGGGTCGCGGTGCGACCCAGCACGCCGGTCACATTGGGCACACAATAGTGCACCACGCCATCGACCACGTAAGTCGGGTTGGTGTGGTCTGTGGGTCGGCTGGTCTCGGCCGCGCCGCCCTGGTCAATAGCAAAGTCCAAAATCAGAGAACGAGGCCGCATAGTGCGCAGCGCGTCCCGAGTGATAACGATGGGTGCGCGATAGCCGGGACGGTTGACAGCTAGGAGGACCACATCCGCGAAGGTGAGCACTTTGCGCACGTTGCCAGGCGTCGCGGTCAGAGTGACCACGCGGCCGTGGGAATCGCGATCGACCCGTTCGAGCGCGCGCGGGTTGATATCCAACGCGTACACCGAGGCACCCGCGTTGGCAAAGGCCAGAGCGGCCTCGGTCCCGACCGAGCCCACGCCGATAATGACGACCTCAGCCGGGGGCACGCCGGGCACACCTCCCAGCAGGATGCCCTTCCCTCCCGCGTCATTGCGCAGCAAGTGCCCGGCCAAGTGCGGGGCGAACCGGCCCGCGAGCTTGCCAATGGGATGCAAGACCGGGAAGTAACCATCGTCGTCTTGCACCGTCTCTAAAGCCAAGACCGTCACCCGGTGCGCCATCAGCGTGCGAACCTTGGCCGGATGGGCCGAGGCCAAGTGCCAAAAGGCCATGACCACTTGGCCTTCATAGAACAGCTCCAATTCTTCCTGAAGCGGCCGAGCCACCTTGACCACCAGCTCGCCCCGTTGCAACGCTTCTTCATGGCTGTATACAATGTGCGCACCGGCCTCACGATAGGCTTGGTCCGAGAAGCCTGACCCCTCGCCCGCGAGATGCTCAACAAAAACTCGGTGGCCGCGTGTGGTCAACTCACGCACGGCCACCGGGGTCAACGCAACCCGATAATCACCGGGCCGCCGTTCTCGAGGGATAGCGATGTCCATGGAGCACTCCTTGGCGAAATGCCAGTTTACCTTTCGTCCACAGGCAGCAGGCCCGCGATGAGGTACCGCGTTCGGCCATGGCCTGCGAGCCCTGCGACAAAGTGGTACAACGCGAACAATTCCAGCGCGAAAGGAGGATAGCCGAGGTAACCTAACAAGGGCATCTCAAACACGTGCCAGAACTGCACAAAGGGCACGTGATACACCCACTTGGGATAGCTAAAGACGTTCCACATTTCCCAGAAGAACGCGGTGAACCACACACCCACGGTGAGCGCGACCACCGGCCGCCAATCACCCTGGCGCAGGTGTTCGAGCAAGGTCCGGTTCCCCAGCCACGCGTTGACGGGTTCGAGGATGAGGTACACCGCGGCCCAGACCAGAGGGTAGAAATAACGCGGCCAAGCCAAGAGCAGGGCCAACGCGAGCCAGCCCAAAGCGAACATGCTCCACAGCCCGCGCGGCCCCAAGACGAGCCGGGGCCCGCGGCGGGCCCATGGATAGCCCGCGAACACGCCCGTCAGCCATTCCGACGCGCCGAAGACCGCGGGCATGACGGTAGAGAAGCTCAACGTAGCCCAAAACGCGTACTCGGCATCAGAGAAGAATTCGCGGCCGACATACACCCAATTGCCCAATCGCGCGTTAAAGGCCTCGAACAGCCACCACGCGGGTGCGGAGATGAAGAACAACGCCACGTACGCGCGCGGGTTGCGCGCGTATAATGACGTCCCGCGCCAACGATAGGCCAACGCGTCGACCGTGAGCGCGTAACCAAGCCACAAGGGGAAGAACGCCCAATGCGTGCGCAGCCCGGGCCAGAACCAATTGATAGGCCAAAATACGGCGATGAACACCAAGCCAAGCCAGCCGCGGCGAGGGAACGACGCGCGCGGGGGAGCAAGGCGCCAAGCCCGGGTCATATTCAGGCCATTTCCTCCAGGGGCTGAGCCAGCCATGCTTCGGCCTCGTCGATATCGGTGAAAATGCGGATCTCGGCCCCGCTCCCCGGCGTCAGCGCGATGACGCGCTCGACAGCCTCGCGCACCGCGTCATTGCTTACCACCACCGCGACCCGTACCCGCCGCGCAGCCGGATCGCTGTTGACCTCCACCGCGTATTGGATGGCTTCTTCAGGTAGGGCGTCAAGCGCGCGTAAGTCGTATAAATTGCGGTTCAATCGATCCGAATGGAGCTCATGGGCTTCCGCGAACGCACGCCAATGGCGCACGGTATAGGGATCAACCCGCCAAAACGTCACGGTCAAACCACCATCCGGTCGTCGCTCAACCCGGTACCCGGCTCGCGGGTCGGGCGTCCAGAACACCGGCTTTCGGGTTGGCAAGGCCATTGCATCCTCCTTGCAGGTTAGAAGTATTCATCCTCAAACTCATCCTCCGAACGGAGCGCTTCCCGCTGGTACCAGTTCCACAACAAGGCCTCAAGATTGCGCTGATGTAGGCTCTCGGCCAAGCCGCCGAGCAACACCCGATCCAGGCCGCAGTCCTCCACCGACGAGGTCGCGAACACATCCCCGGGATATTTGCGTCGAGCCGCGCGACGCACAGTCTTGCGTAAACACTGCAGATAATCCACATTGGCCTGGATAACGTCCTTAACCTCCCCGCGGAAGACGATATCGCCGTGGCCAGGGATGAGCACCTCGATGGGGATGGTGGCGATGTGCTGCAACGAATGCACCAGCGCGTCGAAGTCGCTTTCGTCAGCCATGAGCGCGGGGATGGTGGTGAATGCATCGCCCGTGAACAGGATGCGCTCTTCTTCAACGTACACGCCGATGCCGTCGGGCGTGTGCCCGGGCAAGGGGAACAGACGTACATGGAGCCGCGGGCCCAGCTTCAGGCGCAACATCCCAGAGTCCAAGGTGATGTGTGGAAAGATCAACCGCCAGCGTCGCCACTCGGGATACCGTTGCTGAGCCTGAGCGAACAAAGCCTGGCCATGCGTGCGCAGGCGCTCGCGCGTCTGGCGATGCGCCACCACGAACGCATCCGGAAAGACCGCATTGCCCCACGCGTGGTCCGCGTGATAATGGGTGTTGACTACATACCGCACCGGGAGCTGGGGGAACATCTCGCGCACAAACCGCCGAATAGCTAAAGTTTCCTCAGGCAGAGCTAAGGTATCAATGACGAGCACGCCCGTCTGGCCAACCACAATACCCGCGTTGACTTGCGCATACGTCTCGCTTTGGAACAAATACACCGCGTCCGAAAGGCGCTCCCGCAACATATGCACCCATGCTCCCGTAGCGAGGTGGACCGCGCCTGCGGTCGTCCTTACAATATCACGAACCCCGAAAGGCGTCAAGAAGTTGGTTATAATCTAGATTCTTTCCCGCTGCCGCGTCGGTGGGACAAACAAACGACGGTAGCGCGGACACGAGCGGAGCAAGTCCTCGTGTCGTCCTTGCGCGATCAAGTAGCCCTTATCCAGGACGAGGATCCAGTCTGCCCAGCGGATTTGGGAGAGCCGATGAGTAATAATAAAGGTCGTACGTCCGCGCGCGACCGAAAAGATGGCCCGCTGGATGCGGTCTTCGGTCTCACTGTCGATCGCGCTGGTCGCGTCGTCCAGGATGAGAATGCGCGGGTCGACCAGAAACGCACGCGCGAGGGCGATACGCTGACGTTGTCCGCCCGAGAGTGTAAGCCCGCGCTCCCCCACCAAGGTGTCGTAACCCTGGGGGAAAGATTCAATGGTTTCGTGGATCTGCGCGAGCTTGGCCGCGGCGACGATTTCCTCAAACTGGGCATCAGGCTTACCGAAAGCGATGTTTTCCGCGATGGTCTTGGAGAACAGAAAGAGGTCCTGCTCGATCATCGCGATCTGCGAGCGCAGCGCGTCCAAGTTCCAATCGCGCACGTCGATATCATCCACCAGCACCGCGCCGCGGTCAACGTCATAAATGCGGGGGATGAGCTTGACCAGGGTGCTCTTGCCCGAGCCCATGGGGCCCACAATCGCGACGCGCATCCCAGGCTGGACCTCGAAGGTAATATCGTGCAGCACGGGCTGCTCGGGGTCGTAGCCGAAGGTCACGTGGTCAAAGCGCACCGCGCCGCGCATCCGACCTCGATAGCCCCCCACATTCTGGTCCAGCCGAGAGGATTGGTTGAGGTATTGCAGCAGCCGCTGCGCGCTGGCCAGGCCCAATGCGACTTGGGAATACGCGAACTGCGACACGAACGCGGGAAAGCGGAACAGTTGCAGCAGTCCCACGTAGCCCACCACGTCGCCTAAGCTGAGCGCGCCCTGTAAAAAGAGGTACAGCGCGTGCAACGTGCCCAGACCTATCGCGAGGGAATAGAGAAAGAGGGGCCAGAAGCGCGCTTCCACCGCTGCGCGACGCACGACCAAATCCCGATAGCGCCGCACTTGCACTTTGAGCCGGTCGGCTTCGCGGTCTTCCAGGGCCAGGACTTTGACCGTCTCGATGCCGTCCAATACTTCGTTGAGTCGGCTGCTCAACTGGCCAAAAGCCTGGCGGACGCCCAGGCTCAAGGGCAGGAGCTGACGCAGCAGCACAGCTAGGACGATGCTGAAGACCACCACGAAAAGCACCGGCGTGAGCAGCAAGGCCGGATGGTAGCGCCCGGCATAAAGCAGCGGCGCGAGCAAAAATGCACCCGATCCCACGACCAGGGAGAGTCCCGGGCTGAACATCAGGTTGATCTCGCGGATGTCGGACGTTGCACGCGCCATTACTTCGCCCACGGAGACGCTATCGTGAAAGGCCATACTCTTGCCCAGGAGTGCGGCATAAAACTCATCTCGCACGTCGCGCTCGATGCGCTGGGCCAAGGTCTCCGCGCTCATGTTGCGCAGAGCCATGAACAGGCTGCGGATGAAATAAACCGCAGCCAGCCCGAGCGCGCCCCGGAGCAGGATATTTAGTGCACGCGGCGCCTCCGGCAGCGCGGCAAGGAATTGGTCGAACGTCCGTCCGATCAGGCGCGGAATAAAACCCAAGCCCGCCGCGTTCCCCAGCGCGCCGATTAACATGAGCAACATAAGCCAGGCATGACGCCGCGCATGGGAAAACAACCAGCGAACCGGGCTCCGGCGGTCCGTTCGATACGTACGCGGGGGCGTAAATTCCGTTGGAGACGATGTGGTCATCGATCGCTTCGCCTTTCTCGCGCCGAACGGCCGCTATTCCACCGTGACCGACTTGGCCAGGTTGCGCGGCTGATCCACATCCAGCCCGCGCTCGGTCGCGATGTGATACGCGAAAAGCTGCAATGGGATGACCGCGGTCACGGGGCTGAGCAGCCACGGCGTCTTGGGGATCCATAAAACCTCGTCCGCGAGCTGAGCTGCGCGCGCATCGCCATCGGTCGCCAGCGCGATGGTGGGCGCGCCCCGCGCGCGGGATTGCTCCACCTGGCTGATCATTTTCTCGTACCATGGGTCTTGTGGCGCTAGGGCCAGCACAGGGAAATTCTCATCCAGGAGCGCGATGGGACCGTGCTTCATCTCGCCCGCGGGATAGCCTTCTGCATGAATATAAGAAATCTCCTTGAGCTTGAGCGCGCCTTCGTACGCGGTGGGCATGTTGATCCCCCGGCCCAGGTAGAACATATTTTGCGCGCGCACGAAACGCCGCGCGACGGCCGCGTAGGCGTCTTCGCGCTGCAAGGTCTCGCCCACCAGGTCGGGCAGGGTGAGCAAATCTTGGATCAAGCGCCGGCGTTGGGTCTCATCCAGGGTACCGCGCAGTTCGCCCAGGTACAGCGCGAGCATGTACAAGTCCGCCAGGGTAGCGGTGTAGGCCTTGGTGGACGCGACACTGATTTCCGGCCCGACCTGCATGGAGATATAGCCATCAGCCATGCGCATGGCCTGGGAGCCGATGACGTTCACGATAGCCCACAGGGTCGCGCCCTTGCGTCGACCTTCCTCCATCGCGGCGAGGGTGTCGGCCGTCTCGCCCGACTGGCTGATGGCCAACACCACCGCGCCCTCGGGGACGATGGGGTCCATGTAACGAAACTCGGACGCGATAATTACCTCGGTGGGAATGCGGGCCAGGCGCTCGAAATAGAACTTGCCCACCAGGCCTGAATGGTACGCGGTGCCGCACGCGGTGATAAAGATTTTGGGGATACGCCGCGCGAACTCGGGCGAGGCATCCAGATGCAGGAAGCGTACCCGCGCCGCGCTGGGCTCCACCCGGCCCGCGATGGTATCGGTCAGGCCCCGAACCTGCTCGTGGATCTCTTTGAGCATAAAGTGGCGATATTCGCCCTTTTCCGCGGCCACGGGGTCCCAAGGCACGGTGGTGACGGTGTAGGTCACGGGCTGCCCATCCAAGCGCATAACCCGAGCGGTCTCGGGCGTCACCACGGCCATCTGCCCAGGCTCCAGAAAGGTCACCTGACGAGTGTGTTCGAGGATCGCGGGCAGGTCCGACGCGATGAACATCTCCCCTTGGCCAAAGCCCACAGTGATGCCGCCCGCGTTGCCCAACCGGGCCGCGATGAGCTTATCGGGCTCCTGGGCGGAGAGGACCACGACCGCATTGGAGCCGCGCAGGTGCTGCAACGCGCGACGGGTAGCCTCGACGATGTCCAGGTTTTTTCCTGCGAGGTAGCGCTCGATCAGGTGCACAATGACCTCGGTATCCGTATCCGAGCGGAAGGTAAAACCCTCGGCCAGCAGCTCTTCCTTCAGCGCGAGGAAGTTCTCCACAATGCCATTATGCACCACCACGACCTGACCATTTTGGCTCAGGTGCGGATGCGCGTTGCGCACGCTGGGTTCGCCGTGGGTCGCCCAACGCGTATGGCCGATGCCCACGTGCCCCTGGACCGGCTCACGCGCGACCAAGTCGATCAAACCCTGCAATTTGCCCACCGCGCGGCGGATCTGGATGCGCTGCCCGTCGAACACCGCGATGCCCGCGGAATCATAGCCACGGTATTCCAGCCGTCGCAAGCCATTGAGCAAAATCGGGGCTGCTTCCCGCGGGCCAATGTATCCCACAATGCCGCACATACTGCACACCCCCCCTTGAGGCAGGGAGCGGATAGCGAGGAGCGAGAAGAAGTTAGAGGTTTGAAGATGGAGGTTGGCGATAAAGCCAGCCCAGTCGGTAGTCGACAGTCGTTAGTCGGTAGTAGGGGCGCACGGCGGTGCGCCCAGAGCAGGGAGGGGCGCACGGCGGTGCGCCCAGAGCAGGGAGCGGATAGCAAGCAGTCGGCAGTCGATAGTCGGTAGTCGACAGAATGGATTAACCTCCATCCACAAATCGCTAACTTCTAACATCCATCTACTCATCTCGCCCAAAATCTA
>JAADFA010000116.1 GCA_013153135.1 Chloroflexota bacterium | reverse complement strand
GTTGCCCCCGCCGGTTTGTTGGATGAGGGCCGCGTTCCGCAACGTGGAGAAAATGCCCTCGGGGTCTTTGCCCAGGTCGTCCTTGATTTTGAGCACGAAGCACGCGGCCAGCTGGCCCAGCGCGGTTCCCGCGCCCGTCCACGTGGGCGAATTGGGGAAGAACAAGCGCTCGGCCAAGAGCATGTAAAAGTCACGTGCGCGTTGAATTACATCCTCCTCACTCGCGCCGAACTCGGCTTCGGCCTTGGCGACGTGGTAGGCCACCCGCCAGAAGGTCTGTTCTGGCGTTTCGATGGGTTTGCCGTCCACGCCCTTGCGCACGTAGCGCTTGTAAAACACCAGTTTTGCGTTGTCGTTGACGAAGGTAATGCGGGGTAGGTCGTCGGGGACGGGCGGCGTCGGCAACAGGCCGACATAAGGCGAAATACGATCCGGTCCGGCCATGACAACTCCTCCTGGCTGGATGTCGTGAGGGATAATGCGGGTTGAAGCGGCCTTATTGTTGGGCGAGCAGGCGGTCGATTTCGTCGCGGATCGCCCGCAAGTCGTTGAGCCCGCGGTACACAATGGCGTAGCGGATATAGGCGACCTGGTCCAGCTCCTTTAGCCCCTCCAGGACCATGTCGCCCACTACGCGCGAAGGAACTTCAGCCCGGCCCATGGCCTTTAGCCGCGTCTCGATGTCATCGACCAAGCGCTCCAGGTCGGTCGCGGAGACCGGGCGCTTCCAGCAAGCCATACGAATTCCGCGTAGGAGTTTATTGCGGTCAAAAGCTTCTCGTGTGCCGTCGCTCTTGATAAGCATGGGGAGATTGGCGATGATGCGTTCGTAGGTGCTGAAACGGCGGCCACATTGGGGGCATTCGCGGCGACGACGGATATTCCCTTGTCGGTCCCGGGTCGTGTCCACGACCCGGGTGCGGGGATAACCGCAAAAGGGGCATTTCATGCGTCCAGGCTCCTCATGGGTAATATATGGGGGTTGGGCTTGGATTGCCCCGAAGATATACCTTGGCTTGTTGGGGCGCTCATTGTAGCACAGGCTGAAAAGGGGCACAAGGGCATAGCACGGAATTTTAAGAGTCGCGCGATATTACCTGTGAGAGGTTTACACGAAGGGAAACATAGCCTAAAGAAACTCGTCCAGGCGGGGGCTTAAGGGCAGATGTGGCCTTGGGGTATGTTCCCCAGCCTGGCTGTGGGTATACGGCTTGCGCGCACGTTAGGCTTTGGTTCTTGCGTTAGCCAAGTTCGCTTGGTTCGCGCCATGGGAGGCCGCTAAGGTATTTGTATCCTGCGTCGGGCAAGACGGCGACAAAGCAGCCCTGACGGATCTCGTGTGCGACGCGCAGCATGGCCCATACAATGGCAGCGGCTGAGAGACCGACGAATAAGCCTTCGCGGCGTGCCAGTTCGCGGGCCATGGCGTATGCGTCTTCCGGTCGAACGCGCACCACCACGTCAGGGAAGGAGGGGTCGTAAATTGCGGGTCGGCGGCGGGTGGCTTCCATATGCTTGAGTCCTTCAATGCCGTGGTCTGGGTCTTTCGGTTGCACGGCGACCAGGGTGATGGTCGGATTTTGTTCGCGCAAGTAGCGGCCCGTGCCCATCAGGGTACCGCCGGTTCCGGTGCCCGCGACCAGGTGCGTGATGCGGCCATGAGTTTGAGCCCAGATTTCGGGCCCGGTGGTTTCGTAGTGAGCGAGCCAGTTAGCGGGGTTGTCGTATTGGTTAGCCCAGAAGTAACGGTCGGGGTGTTCTTCGGCCAGGCGTTGGACCAGGGCTTGCGCGCCGTCGACGCCGTCCTCAGGGTCGGTGAGCAAGAGCTCGACTCCCAACCCGCGCAGGATGGCAATGCGTTCGGGGCTGGCGTTCGCGGGCATGGCCAGGGTGACGGGGATGCCGAGGGCCGCGCCCAGGGTAGCGTACGCGATGCCGGTGTTGCCAGACGTTGCGTCTAAGAGGCGTCGGCCGTCGAGCCAACCGCGGCGCAGGGCATCGTAGATAATGTGTCGTGCGGGCCGCGCTTTGACCGAGCCGCCAGCGTTGAACCATTCAGCCTTCACCCACAGCCGGACCCCGGGGGGCAAATCGTGACTGAGGCGGCGTAGGGGGATGAGGGGCGTCTGGCCGATTTGCGCTTCAACACCTCCCACGCGGGCGTGGGTCGTTAAGGGCTGGTCGGACACCGTGTAAAGCATGGCGTGCCTCCTGGCTGGGACGGGATAAAAGCAAAGCGACCCGAGCCCTTTAAACGCCAAAGCGCGGGCGTCCTCTCCTTGGGGTGAGGGGCCCGCGCCGCGGGTCTGGGTCGGGTCGCGTCCGTCACGCGCGCGCGTCCGAGGCGGCTACGAGCCCCGCCTCAGACACATACACGCGCAGCGAACCACAATCGCCATCATCATCCTGCACTCCATCGTTCGCTCCGCATTGTACCGCAAATCACGCGAATGTCAACATCTGCGGCGCCCTGGGTGCACGTAAATGTTGTAGAAACGGCAAGCGCCCTGCGGCCATGGTCGCGCTTGCGTGGCCGCGGGCTGGAAGCCCGCGGCGAGTTGCCATAAAATTGTGCGCGAGCTGGCAGGCTCAGCGCGCGGGGCATGGAACGGCGAGGATAGCGAGCGGCTGAAGCCGCCCGCGGCATGGGCTTCTACGAGCTTTGCCTGCACCCGCACCCTGGAGTACACGCAAATGTTGTAGAAACGGTCATGGGGCGAGGGGAGGGCGCAGGCGCGGCCGCGGCTAGAAGTCCGCGCGAGTTGATATAAAATTGCATGCAAATCATCCGGCTCAACGTCCACCCGTTGCACCACCCGGTAGAACGTGGTGATACTCAGGATATCCCACAGGTTGAATTCTTCCAGGTAGCGCTGGAGCCAGGCTTGGATACGGTGGATCATGGCACCAACCCGTAGGCCGGTCTCGCTCGCGAGGGCGGTCAAAAACTGCAAGTCTAGTAGGGGCCATCTCAAGGTACGATGAATTCGCGTTCTGTACACGCGCCCTGTAAGTAATCCTGGGTGCACATACGTGCCCGGACGCGGAGCGCGCCTTGACCGCGGGCAAGATCGAACACTGTGAGCGGTGCCATTTCACCGGGCAGCAAGCGATCATAATGCCCCTGACGTTGACAGTCTGTAGCCCAGCGAAAGCGGGTATCAAAGCGCACGGTCTGCTCGCCGCCTTCATGGATCACGGTCACTTGGCCGGATTCGATGGGTTCAGGGCCTCGGTTTATCAAATTGAAGGTCACACCCACCGCGGCGCTGCCACAGCGATATTCGCCGAGGTAGTACAGCGAGAATGCCCCCGCAGGGGCCACAGGCGTAGGTAACTCCGGCAGCGCGCTGATCGTCTCTAGGTCGGTTCGAATGTAACGGGCGAGTACCCAACAAGCCTCGTCCGCTCCTTCGGGCTGTACGCGCAGGAAGAGAACTGTGTCTACTGCTGCGCGGCCTTGGATTTGCAAGCGCTCGCCCGCATGCACGACGCGCACGACCGGATACCAGCTCCCGGGGCCTTGGCGGCAGTAGACCTGGCCGGTGGCCACCCCGAACGCCGTGCTTGGAGGGGCTGTGGCTGTGCGCGTGGGACTTGGTACCGCGGTTGGGGAGGTGAGCACGGCTGCTGTGGGGGATATGGGGCTTGGTGGCGTGGGCGGGGATGAGGTGGTAGGGGCGGCGTTCAGGGTCGCGGCAGCAATCGTCTGCGCCGCGAGGGCGGCCGCGGTGCCAGCCAGGTCAATGGTGGGCGCAGGGTTGGACGGGGTCAGTCCGTGGCAGCCGAGGCTGATTCCCATCAGCGTGAGACTTAGCCAAAGAAGGATGTGCGTTCGAATCGTGGGCATGGGTTATTCCCCTCCGTATTGGAGGCAACTAATCCAACGTTGAACCGCGATAGATAGGTTTTCGCTCGTAGGATGCCAAAGCACCACGGGCGCACGCCACATAGGCGTATCGACCATATGAACGTGTTGGGTGCGCGGATCGCCTTGGGCCGCGCGCCACGCGAACCATCCACGCGGCAGCCAGCCCACACTACCCGGGGTGCGCGCGAGGATGTTAAGCGCGGTCTCCGGGTCGGGTGCGAGGACCGCGCGGGGATGATGGCGCCAACGCGGGCCAACCAGCGTGGTCAAGCCCTGCCCGAGCGCACTCTCGGGCCACGGCGCAATGGGATAGATGGGCGTGCTCGGCCAGCGTGGGTTGAGCTCGGCCCATAGACGAACCTTGCCCAGCCAGACCGCGCGCCATTGTGCGAGCTCCAGGGGCTCGGTGGGCGTCTGGGGCCCTAAAGCCGGGTGCGCTTGTTCGGTGCCCAAGCTAAAGGCAATGCCCTGCCCGGGCGGTTCGCCCCATCGCAAGTACCAGGCTGGGTTGGAGAGGGGCGCGATGGCCAGGGTTTCGTGCACGGCTAGCAAGATGGGCCCTTCGGCTGCACAGCGCGCGAGCCGCGCGTCCCACGCGGCCAAGCTCGGCTCCCGCCATACCGTGACCCGTGGGGGTGGCGTTGGCGTTGATGTGGGCGTCCCACGGGTGGTTAACCCGGCCGGATGGCATCCGCTGATAAACAGCGTGATTAGGGTGATGCCGCCAAGGAGGATTCGTCCCATCCTTCTTGCCCGATCAAGGGCACGAACGCGACCGGTTCGAACCGTTCGCGGTGGAAGGTATTGCCGTGGCGTACCCAGCGCTCTAGGGTTTGGCCGTACCGGTGTCCTACGGGGATGACCAGACGTCCACCGTCGGCCAGCTGTGCGAGCAGGGCTTGGGGCACTTTGGGCGCGGCCGCGGCCACGACGATGCCGTCGTAGGGTGCGGCCTGGGGCCAGCCCAAAGTGCCGTCGGTTATGTGAACATGCACGTTATCCAGCCCGAGCCGCGCCAGCCGGGCGGCGGCTTCTTCGGCCAGCTGGGGAATGCGTTCCACTGTGTGTACCTCGTTAGCGAGCAAACCCAGCAGCGCGGCTTGGTATCCTGACCCGGTACCGACTTCCAGCACCTTGTCCTCGGGTTGTGGGTCGAGCAGCTCTAACATGCGGGCCACGATGTAAGGCTGTGAGATGGTTTGTCCATAGCCGATGGGTAAGGGGTTATCCACGTAGGCCCAACGTTGCTCTTGGGGTGGCACGAAGAGGTGGCGCGGGATCGCGCGCATGGCCGCGAGCACGCGCGGGTTACGTACGCCGCGCGCGAGGATTTGCTCCTGTACCATGCGTTCGGCTTCGAGGGGCCAATCAGGGCGTTGGGGGTCGTTCCACGGCCTCATGCTGCCGCCTCCTGCAGTGCGCGACGCTGGAGCACGCGCGCGATCTCTCGGTCGACCTTGCCCATGGGATATGCATCCAGCTTGTGCACGGGTACGTATGCGAGCGCGTCATGCTGCCGTGGGATGGGCTCGCCATGTACCGCGCGTACGTAGTACGCGTATAGGGTAATGCGAAAGTGCGAATAGGCATGTTTAAACGTGCCCAGCTTTTCACCCACCTCGATATCTACACCCAGTTCCTCTTGCCATTCACGGCGCAGGGCTTGCGCGTGGGTTTCGCCGGGTTCCACTTTACCGCCAGGGAATTCCCACAGGCCGCCGAGCATGGCATGCGCGGGCCGGCGCGCGAGCAGGACGCGATCGCGCTGCAGCCAGACGCCCGCGACCACGTTGTAATGCGGGATGGGCTTTTTGGGCCGTCGGCGGGGCAGCTCGTGTGTGCGGTCCTGATGATAGGCCTGGCACCAGGCCTGTAGCGGGCATACGTCGCAGCGCGGTTGTCGTGGGGTGCATACGGTCGCGCCCAAATCCATCAGGGCTTGGTTAAAAGCCGCGCTTTGGCCGGGGGGAATGGCGGGCTCCGTGCGGGTGCGAATTTCGCGCGCGGCGCGCGCGGTATCGATGGGTGTCTCGAGGGCGAAGAAGCGTGCGAGCACGCGTTTCAGGTTGCCGTCGAGCGCGAGCACGGGACGATTGTACGCGATGGCCGCGACCGCGGCCGCGGTGTAGGGCCCGAAGCCGGGCAGCGTGCGCAGGATGTTCGGGTCAGCGGGGAGCTGCCCGTGGTGCTCGTGGAGGATGCGCCGCGCGGCTTGGTGCAGCTGTCGCGCTCGACGGTAGTAGCCAAGGCCTTCCCATAGTTTGAGCACCTCTTGCTCGTCGGCCTGAGCCAGATCTTGTAACGTAGGGAAGCGCGCCATCCAGCGCGTGAAGTAAGGAATCACGGTCTCGGCACGGGTTTGCTGTAGCATAAATTCCGAGACCATGATCGCATAGGGTGTTGGGTCGGTTCGCCAGGGTAAGGCGCGCGCGTGGCGCCGGTACCACTGGAGCAGGGCTTGGGCCCACGCGGGAGATGATTGCGGAACGCGCGCGTGGCTCATAGCTGAAACGTATCCCGATGCGGCACGACCTTGTACTGGATATCGGTGACGTATTCGCTCAGCCGTTGCAGAAGGGCTTTCCACTCATCCGAGGCAAAAACGCGTTGGAGCATGGCTTCGCTCGGCGCACGAATCCCGGTGAGGATCTGCGGGTAGTCGCCGTAGATGGTGTACCATGCGTCTTCGGGCACCAGGCCCATTTGCTGCAAACGAGGGATAAATTCTTCGACGAGAAACTTAAAATATTCCTCTTCGCGGCCCTGCAAGATGTTCCAGGTCATGAGCAATTTGACAGCCACGGTTTCCTCCCTATCCGTTGTGCGTGTACGGAACAAGGGCCGAAAGGCGCCGGGCTAGGCCGTTTTGGGCGCTTCCAAGACGACAACTTGCGTTTCGCTAGGCACCTGGCTGGGGCTGATTTTGAGGCTCGGCCGCGGTTGTATCTGGCTAAGGCCCATTTCCTTAAGGAACCGGTCGACGGGGGCCAGGTCCATCGCGCTGGCCGGCGTCCGATAGGCCATGGGGATGACGATATTGGGCTCGAGCAAGCTGACCACTTCCGCGGCCGCGGCCGCGTTGAGGTACGGCCCGCCGCCGACCGGGACCAGGGCTACGTGAATGGGGCCGATGGCCTCGATTTCTCGTTGGGAGGGCACGCGGTCGAGAGCGCCCAGATGCGCGATGAGCAAACCATCGTAGTCGAAAGTGAATAACACGCGCATGTGCTTTAGCGGGTCCGCCGTGCGTTCGCGCGGCATCATTTGGATGCCGATGATAAACACCCCCCCGATCTCGTACTCCCCGGGGCGGTCCAACACCCGTTGAACGCCGCGCAAGCCTTTGACGTGGTTGTGGGCCGGGTGGTCGTGGCTCACGGTGACCACGTCGGCCCGCGTGCGCAGGGCCTTATACCCTGCCACGTTGGGATCGAAGGGGTCGGTCACGACCGTGGCTTTCCCCCGTTGGCTCAGGCGGAAGGCCGCGTGCCCTAACCACGTGATTTCCATAGCGTCCTCGTACAGCCAGACTGGCGAGAATTATACCAAAGCCTCATCTGTGGGCTCCTTTTGCCGCTGCGCTTTTGGCACATGGATGGCCACGGGCGCGGTGCTGGGGCGGAGCCGCATGTTGATCAGTTCCACAAATAACGAGAAGGCCATCGCGAAGTACGCGTAGTTGCGCAAGTGCAGCTGATGGGCCATATCCGGCGCCCAGCCTTCGATAACCAGCATCGACCCGATGAGGATAAGGAAGGACAGCGCCAACATCTTCATGGTGGGGTGGCGGTGGATGAATTCGCTGATCCACGCCGCGAAGAACATCATGACCACCGCTGCGATGATGATGGCCGTGATCATCACAGGCAGGACGTTGGAGATGCCCACTGCAGTGATCACGCTATCCAGGGAGAACACCATATCGATCATGACGACCTGGACCAACATCGAGGACAGGCTCAAGGGCTCCATTTGGGACTCGTGAATGCCGCGGCTCGCGGCTTCCAGTTTTTCGTGAATCTCATACGTGCTCTTGGCGATGAGGAAGAGGCCGCCCAGGATCAGGATGACATCTTTGACACTGAGGTCTCGGCCAAAGAGGTGCAGCGCGTGTTGCGTTTCGAGGGATTGGACCCAGCTGATGGCGAAGAGCAGGGCGATGCGGCTGAGCACTGCGAGCCCGATGCCCAATCGTTGCCCGAGCAACCGCTGATGGCGCGGCAGTCGGTTGGACAAAATGGAGATGAAAACAACGTTATCGATGCCAAGAATAATTTCCAAGGCAGTGAGCAGAAGTAGGGCGAGGAAATTTTCCATAGTAAATAAATCGGCCATAAGGTCCTCCTCTCCGATGCTTAGGGTTTGTTAGGGATGGCGTGACGAAGGGCCGCGATACCGGCCTCGATGCCTTGGGGGTGATGGAAGATAGCGCTGGCAGCGACGAAGATGCGTGCGCCGGCACGATAGGCGTGGGGCAGGGTTTCGGGAGAAATGCCGCCGTCTACAGCTAGAGGGATGTGCGTATAGCCGAGTTCGTCAAGATGGGTGCGCAGGGCGCGCACCTTAGGTAACACCTCGGGAAGAAAGGCTTGGCCCGCGAACCCGGGGTTGACGGTCATAACCAAGATATGGTCTACCAGGGACAGGATGGGGTCCAGCAAGCGGTGGTCCGTCCCGGGGTTGATGGCAATGCCAACACCTTTGCCCAGGGCGCGGATGCGTTGCAGCACCCGGTGGATGTGCCGGGTAGCTTCTAGGTGCGGTGTAAGTCGGTCCGCGCCCGCATGCGCGAAAGGCTCAAGCCATCGTTCGGGTTCCTCGACCATGAGGTGCACATCCAGCACCGCGTCTGTCGCGCGGCGGCAGGCTTCGACCACGACGGGGCCCATGGTGAGGTTCGGGACGAAATGCCCATCCATGACATCCACGTGGATCCACGCCGCGCCCCCGCGCACCGCACGGCAGCACGCGTCGGCCAGGTAGCCAAAATCCGCGCTCAGGATAGATGCCGCGATGATGGCTTCATGTGAGGGATTGCTCATAGCTACCTCCAATGCCGTGAGGAAAGGCGAGGGGTCGCGGTTAGTGACTGAACAAAAAGAACACCCAGAGCCATAACGGCACTAGGCCGACTACGGCGATCAACGCGAGAATAGCCAAAGCTAAGGTAACGGGATCCCAGACGCTTTCGGTTTGGGGGGGCATAACACCTCCTGCCACGGCCGCGGTGATGGGTGTGGTGGGCGGGGCTGTTTTCGTTGCCAAAGGCTGCGTGCTCGCCTCGGGTGTGGCTTCGGCTTCGTTTGGGGTTTTGGGCGAGCCGATTGGGTGCTCGTCCCCTGCGAGGGCTCGCCGGTGGGCAGCGGCCGCGTCGGTTGCAGGGGAAGCAGGCTCGTTTAAGAACTCTAACAATACCCGCCCCATTTGATCGGCTGTCCGGAAGCGTCGGCTAGCCCGCTTTTCCAGCGCGGTTAAGATGATGGCTTCCAGGCGTTCGGGGATGCGTGGGTTATACGTACGGGGCGGCGTGGGCGATGTATGCAGGTGGGCTCGCAGGTAACCCTCGGGCGAATCGGCATAGAAGGGATAGTGCCCGGTCAGCGCGCGATACAAGACCACGCCCAACGCATACACATCCGACGCAGGGACCAACGGCTCGCCGCGCGCGTGCTCAGGTGAGAGGTAGGGCGG
>JAADFA010000065.1 GCA_013153135.1 Chloroflexota bacterium | reverse complement strand
AGGCCGCGGAGGGCACGCCGGTTGTCCACGTGCGCGGGTTCCCCTACCCCCTGGCCGAAGGGCGCCTCGCGCACCTGCTGCGCCCCCGCGAGCGCGACCTGTTCCGCTGAGCTAGGGAGCCTTTGCCCCACTTACGCGGCGAGAAAAAACGCCCGGCTGAGCGCCGGGCGTTACCGTTTCCGCAGGATATAATGCGCCTATGCGCCGAGAACTTCTCGCAGCACCGCGGGGAAGAGCGCGTAAAACTCTGTGGCCTTGACCACCTCAGCCAGGGGGACCTGGTCGAGCACTGTATGCGCGTAAATCTCGTCGCCCGGGCCAAAACCGATGCTGGGGATGCCCGCGACCCCTGCCCAATATGTACCGTTGGTTGAGAAGTCCCATTTGCCCGCGGGTGCGTCGGGCAGGCCGATGCGCTGTCGGGTGGTCTGGCCTGCGCGCACGACAGGGTGCGATTCCTCCAGCAGCCAAGGCGGGTAGTATTTCTCCACAGGAAGCACAAAGCCCGTGTACGAAGGCTCGGCGTATTGGAGCACCTCGACCCATACTTTGCCTTTGCTCTCCTCGGGAATAAGGGCCTCGACCTGGCGCACGGCTTCCTCTTTGGTTTCGCCCAACGTGAGGCGGCGGTCGATGTAAATCACCGCCTCGTCCGGCACCGCGTTGATGCTCGCGGTCTTGACATGCATATCCGTGACCGTGATTTTGCCGTGGCCCAAGAAGGGGTGATCGCCCAGCTGCGGCTCCATATCCCGGATGCCTGCGATGATGGGCAACAGGCGATAAATGGCGTTGTCGCCCAAATGATTGCTGGCCGCGTGCGCGCTCTTGCCTTTGGCCACTACCTTCATCTCTACGCGGCCCTTGTGCCCGCGGTAAACCTGGAGCTTGGTCGGCTCGCCGATGACGACAAAATCGGGCTTGATGCCGGGGTCGACCTCAACGAAGGCGCGCGGCGCGAGGCCGTCGCACCATTCTTCCATGTTGCCAAAGTAATACACGGTCCAGCCATCCAGCAGACCCAGGTCGCGCGCGATGGCCAGACCATATACCATACCCGGCGTGCTGGACTTCTCGTCCGCCGCGCCGCGCGCGTACAAGATCCCGTTTTCGACCTTCCCCTCGAAGGGGTCCCATTCCCATTCGTCAGGGTCGCCGATGCCGACTGTATCCACGTGGGAGTCGTAAACCAGGACCCGCGGGCCGTTCCCGATGCGTCCCACGATGTTGCCCATCTTGTCGAAGCGTGCTTCGTCAAAGCCCAGGGCCTTGAGCTCCGCGATGATACGTTCGCCTACGTCTTTGAGGTAGCTATCCATGCTTGGGATCGCGATGATCTCACGCAAAAACTTGAGGATAGCCTCCTCTTGGTCCGCGACACGGGCTTGCACCGCGCGCACCTTTTGTTCATCCATGATGCGCCTCCTTGCCGAAAGTCTGGCCGGTATTATACTCCCGTGGCCCTGGATGGGAACGGTATAATCCTCTACAAGCAGGACAGATGTAACCTTGAGGTAGTGAAGGAGGAACGGGTGGCTTCTTTAGAACCGAAACCGGTAAGCGCATCACGCATTACCCTGGCACAATTGATGCAGCCCCAGCACGCAAACAACTTGGGTACTGTGCACGGTGGCGTGATTATGAAACTGGTTGACGAAGCCGGCGCCTTGGCCGCGACCCGCCACGCGGGGCATCGCGTGGTCACCGTCGCGGTGGACCAAATGATGTTCCAGCACCCCATTCGGTTGGGGCACTTGGTCATTTTGACCGCGGAAGTGTCCTACGTCGGCCGGACCTCGATGGAGGTCGAAGTCCAGGTGGTGGCCGAAAACCCGCTTACAGGCGAACGTGTGCACACCAACACCGCGTACGTGGTTTACGTGGCCGTGGATGAACACGGGAAGCCCACACCGGTGCCACCGCTGTTGCTCGAGACCGAGGCTCAGCGGCAACGCTGGGAGCAAGCCAAAGCTCGGCAAGCCTTCCGGCTGCAGCAGCGCGCGCAAATGCGACGCACGGCCGCGGCCCAAGAGGAGTCGGCATGAGCCACGATGATGTGCCTGAGGGATGGGAGCTCATTGGTGACGCGGATGCGCCCCGGGCCCACTTCAGCCTTGGACCCAAGCCTGATCTGATCACATCTGTGCGCTCGTTGAAGGATTTGATGGACCGGGTCCTTGGCCGGGGGGATTATGAGCGCACGTCTGGGGGTGATGCTGGATGGGCCCACGTAGTGCCATTCCCCTTTTTGGCCATGGTGGCCGCGCGCGAAGCCCAGACCGCGTTGCTCCTTAGCGTGGTGCATCCTGGGCTCGGGGGCGTGTTGCTAGCCGGGCCAAGCGGCGCGGGCAAAAGTACCCTGGCCCGCAGCCTGGCTACCATCCTCCCTCCCGTGGTGCGGAGCTTGTGCTATTACGGCTGTTTACCTGAGGATATTGAGCGTGGGGGCCTCGAGGCTGTGTGCGAAGATTGCGCGCGGAAGTACCAGGCAGGCGAGCCCCTCGCGACGGAGAGCCCCGCGCGCGTGATTGAACTCGACCCAACCATCCCGCTGGACGACGTGTTGGGCCACCCCAACACGGCCAACCAAACCCCACGCGTGCGTAAGGGGTTGCTTGCGCACGCGGATGGGCACGTGGTATACCTGGATGACCTCGCGCGCTACCCCCCACACGTGCTCGAAACCGTGCTCGAAGCCGCGGCCATGGGCTATTACACCGTCCATCGCCAAGGCTGGACCGCATCCTACCGCTCGCGCGTCATCCTGGTTGCCAGTGTGGACCCAGCACAAACCCCGGTGCCCCAGCGCTGGCTTGAACGGTTCGCACTACGCGCGGTGATGCGACCGCCTCACGAGATGGAGGCGCGCGTGCAAATTTACGAACATCTGCGCGCGTGGCGTGATGACCCCGCCGCTTTCGCGTCGTTGTTCCGGGACGATCTCGACGCCCTGCGCGCGGACTTGCGCACGGCTCGCGCGCGTCTGCCGCGCGTGCAAGTGCCTGAAGCCCTGGTACGGGCTGCGGTGCGCGTGGTGCAGACCCTGGGCGTGACCTCGCCTCGGGCTGAGCACGCGTGGCTCGAAGCCGCGCGCGCCCACGCGGCCGCAGAAAACCGAGAACAGGTCACGCGCGCGGACCTGGAAGCCACCGCGCGGCTGGCCTTGCGCTGGCGCGGGGCCGATCTCACCCCCGATCTCTGGGCTACTACCGACGACGTGGACGCGCGGGTGGACGCGGTGGTCCGGCAGGTCCTTGGTGTTGAAGAGGAGGCATCATGAGCCCGCGCATCATTAGCGGCCGTGCTCGCGGTTGTCGCCTATTCTCCCTGCCCGGCGACCGCATTCGCCCCATTACCGACCGGGCGAAAGAAGCCTTGTTCAACATCCTGGGCGATTGGGTCCTGGGTTCGACATGGTTAGACTTGTTCGCGGGTACCGGCAGTGTTGGCTTAGAAGCCCTCAGTCGCGGCGCGGCTTTTGTGCGTTTCGTGGATTGGAGCCCGCAGGCCATCCGTCTGATACGACGTAACCTGGCCCATTGCCGCTTGGACGACCCAGGCCGATACGATGTGTTGCACATGGACGCGTTCGCGCTCTTGCGCCATCCGCCCGACCGGCAGTTTGATATCATCTTTATCGCGCCGCCCCAATACCACGGCTTATGGAAGAAGGCCCTGCTCGCGCTAGATGAGAACCCCGATTGGCTCGCACAGGATGGTGAGATTATCGTCCAAATCCATCCGCGCGAATACGAACCCCTCCCCTTGAAGACCTTTGAGGAAACAGAGCAACGTCGCTACGGCGGTGTGCTGTTGGTCTTTTATGCGCGGCGCGAGGACGAGGGAGAGAAACCCGAGAGCGATGCGTCGCCGGACGCAGTCACGACAGGCCAAGGATAGTCCTTTATGCTCGCGTTGCTTCGTCGCTATTTGCGCCCCTATTGGCGCCACGTGCTCGGCGTGGCGTTGCTATTGATTATCCAGGCCAACGCGAGCCTCGCTCTCCCGGGCTTGATGGCCCAAATGGTCAACCAGGGCATCCAGGCCGGCGGCGTGACCGACCCCCTGCCCGAGGCTTTGAGCGAGACTACGTGGTCCGCGTTAATGCGCTGGCTTTCCGATGACGCGGCCGCGCGCGTGCAGGCCGCGTTCCGCCGCGTGCCTTTGGACGCGACCCTGCGCAGCCGATATCCCCGTGCCACGGGGCCGCTCTACATCCCTGACCCTGCGCTGAGCGCGGCGCAACGGCAGGCCCTTCGGCGCGATCTTGTGCCCGCGTTGGCCCTGCTTTACCTGGAGGAACAAGCGCAACACGACCCAGCCGCGGCTGCGCGGTTGGCTCGCAGCGTAGGTCTGCCCCTTCAGCCCCAGCCGAACCCCGACGCCGCAACCCGCGCCGCGTGGCGCGCCGCCCTGGAGAGCATCCCTTGGCGCGCACAACAAACTCTGGCCCTGGCTCGCCTGCGGGTGGAGTACACGCGCTTGGGCGTGGACCTGGGTCCGCGGCAAATGCGCCTGCTGTTGCGCCTCGGCGGTTGGATGTTGGCTTTGGCCTTGGTCGCGGTCGCCGCGGCCATCGCCGCGGTGTACGGCGCGGCGCGCGTCGCAGCCGGTGTCGCGCGGGACGTCCGTCATGACTTGTTTGCCCATATCCTCCGTTTCTCCGCGGCGGAGTTCAGTCGATTTTCCCCGGCTTCTCTCATCACACGCACGACGAACGACGTCATGCAGGTGCAGCGCCTGGTGTTTATCATGCTGCGCATGTTGGTGTTCGCGCCCGCGCTCGGCCTGGGTGGGGTGGTGCACGCGCTGCTGCTCGCGCCCTATCTGGGTTGGACCCTGGCGTTGGCCGTCGCGCTGTCCGTCGCGGTGTTGGTCGGGCTTTTGGTCGCGACCCTTCCCCATTATCAACGCATTCAGAACCTCACCGACGCGCTCAACCGGGTGCTGCGTGAAAATCTCACTGGCTTGCTCGTGGTGCGCGCGTTCACGCGTGAGCCCGAGGAAATGCAGCGCTTTGACGCGGTCAACCAGGACCTCACCCGCCTGAGCCGTTTCGTAAACCGGGTGACCGCGGCTTTTACGCCCATCATGATTTTGGTCCTCAACGGCCTGTTTGTGCTCATTTTGTGGGTCGGTGCGCATCACGTGGCCGCGGGTGTGGGCCGCGTAGGCGATCTGATCGCCTTCCTGCAATACACCATGCAGGTCATGATGGCTTTCATGATGCTCACCATGCTGTTCGTGTTTCTGCCCCGGGCCGCGATTTCCGGCCAGCGCATCATGGAGGTGCTCACGACCGAGCCCTCGGTCAAAGACCCGCCCAATCCCAAGCCGTTGCCGCAGCCCTTGCGAGGCGAGGTGCGCTTTGACCACGTTTACTTCCGCTACCCCGGCGCGGAAGCCGATGTGCTGCACGATATCTCCTTTGTGGCCCGGCCAGGACAAATCACCGCCATCATCGGTACGACAGGCTCGGGCAAGACGACCCTGGTCAACCTGATTCCGCGCTTTTATGACGTCACCGCGGGCGCGGTGCGCATCGATGGTGTGGATGTGCGCGACGTACGCCTGGACGAACTCCGTCGCCATATCGCGTATGTGCCTCAGCGCGGCGCGGCGCTGTTCTCGGGTACAGTGTTGGAAAATTTGCGTATGGCTGACCCGAACGCGACCCCGGAGCAGATGCAGCGAGCGCTCACGGCAGCCCAAGCGGACTTTATCCTGAATCGTGACGATGGCCTGCGTGCACGCGTGGCCCAGAGCGGGAGCAACTTCTCCGGTGGGCAACGACAACGGTTGAGCATCGCCCGCGCGTTAGTGCGTCAGGCCGCGATTTATATTTTCGACGATAGCTTTTCAGCCTTGGATTACCAGACCGAGGCTCGCTTACGCCGCGCCTTGCGCGAGCTCACCCGCGAGGCCACGGTGATCATTGTCACCCAGCGCATCGCCCCTATCCGGCACGCGGACCAAATTTTGGTGCTCGACCAGGGCCGCCTGGTCGGCCGTGGGACCCACGAGGAACTGTTGCGCACGTGCCCCTTGTACCGCGAGATGGCGCGTTTGCAGCTCGGCGAGGAGGCCATTCATGACGAGACCTGACGGCTCAGCCGCGTCCGGCTCGCCTCGCGGTCAGCCGGGGATGGAGAGCGGGTTGCCCGGTCGGCCCAAGGGGTTCCGCTTGGGCATGGGCATGGCCGCGCTGCGCCCCGCGGAGAAGCCAGCCGATTTTTGGCGCGCGATGCGCCGCTTGTTCGCGTACATCGGCCGCGAACAAGGGCTCGCGTTGGTCATCGGCATCATCCTGGCCGCGTTGTCAACCGCGTTCAACGTGGTCGGTCCCTTCATTCTCGGCCGTGCGACCACGTTGCTCTTTGAGGGCTGGCTGGCTCAACTGCAGGGCACAGGTAGCATCGATTTCCCGGCCATCGGCCGCATCCTGCTTGTGGCTTTGGGCATTTACGTAGCGTCGAGTGCCCTGCGTTACGCCCAGGCCTGGATGATGGTGGGCATCGCGATGGACACGGCCTACCGTTTGCGTCGCGATATGCTCGCGAAGATCCACCGTTTGCCTTTGCGTTATTTTGACCGTACGCCCTTCGGCGATGTGCTCTCGCGCGTGGCCAATGACGTCGACGTGATCCAGCAAACCCTCGGGCAGGCTATGGGCCAGACAGCCATCTCGTTGGTCTCGCTGGTGGGCACAGTGGTGATGATGTTGCGCATTAGCGGATGGTTGACCCTGACGGCCCTGGCCTTGCTTCCCCTGGCCGTGGTTGTGGTGCGTGGGGTGGTCCGGCGTTCGCAGCAGTACTTCGCACAGCAGCAAACCTATTTAGGGTATGTCAACAGCCACGTAGAAGAGACTTTCGGCGGGTATTTGGTGATCAAGGCCTTCGGTGCGGAGGCGCACCGTTTGCAGCGCTTCGACCAGCTCAACCAGACCCTATACCAAGCCACGTGGCGGGCGCAATTCCTCAGCGGTATCTTGATGCCGTTGATGCGGTTTACGGGCAACTTGGGCTATGTCGCGGTCAGTGTGCTTGGCGGGTATTTCGTCTTGCTTGGCCGCCTCACGGTGGGCGATATTCAGGCATTTTTGCAGTATGTACGTGGATTTACCCAACCCATTCAACAAATGGCAAACCTAGCCACTATCTACCAATCTACCGCGGCTGCAGCCGAGCGAGTGTTTGCCTTTTTGGACGAGCCTGAAGAAACGCCAGATCCCGAGCAGCCGGTGCCGCCGCCCAGGGTTGTGCGCGGCCATGTCGTGTTCGAGGATGTTTGGTTCGCCTATGAACCCGGGCGGCCGGTGATCAAAGGTTTCTCCGCTGAAGCCCAACCTGGGCAGAAGATCGCCATTGTCGGGCCCACAGGCGCGGGGAAGACCACGCTAGTCAAACTGCTCATGCGCTTTTACGATGTGGATCGAGGTGCCATCCGGGTCGAAGGCCACGACGTACGTGCGTACCGTCGGCGTGACCTTCGACGCATGTTTGCGATGGTGCTGCAAGAGACCTGGCTCTTTCACGGCACGATTATGGAAAACATCCGCTATGGTCGGCCGGACGCGACGGACGAAGAGGTCATCGCCGCGGCCAAGGCTGTGCGAGCCGATCATTTCATTCGCACCCTGCCTCAGGGATATTACACTGTGATTGATGAGGAGAGTACCAATCTTTCGGAAAGCGAGAAGCAACTTCTGACCATTGCTCGCGCGCTGCTCGCGAACCCGCCTATGCTCATCCTAGACGAAGCCACCAGCTACGTTGACACGCACACTGAGGCCCTGGTACAGCGCGCGATGGATGACCTCATGCGCGGACGTACCAGTTTCGTCATTGCACATCGCCTCTCGACCATCCGCAACGCAAATCTCATCTTAGTACTCAAAGACGGGGATGTGGTGGAGCAGGGAACGCATGAGGAACTCTTGCGTCGTGGCGGTTTTTACGCTCAGTTGTATAAGAGTCAATTCGAAGTCTGAGCGAGAAATTTGTTAGGCCAAGGCCTCCGGGCGTGACTTAGACTTGTTCATCCCAGCGGTTCGCTCGCCAGCACAGTGGATCTCGATCTTCACGCGGCCAGCGTGCCTGAAGGGCTGCACTCAGTCGCAACGCCGCATCGCCGAGCGAAAGAGGATCTTGCCTCGGCCATGCGCGGGTGCAATTTCCCATTGTCTACGCATCAAAACTAGCTTTCTTTTGTGATTTACAACGCGCCCTCTGCGTTAGGGCTCGGGCTGGGCGTCATACTAACGCCAATTTGCCGCACGGCCAAGAGAAACGCGTGCCGCGCGGGATGCAATCGTGCGGCGCGGGATATGTCGCGGTACGAAGCCGTTGGCTTGGGTCGAACTAATGAGAGTTGAAGTTCGGTTTGCCCCTTGACATCTTAGAACATTTGTTCTAAAATGCAGGCAAGTCTGGTATCGAGACCGCCCGAGTCTGACGAGGCCAAAAAGGAGGCGCTTATGTTCCGCCGAACCCGTATTGTCTTGCGAGCTGAGCATGTGTTCTCCATTCTCATCGTGATGGCACTGTTCTTTTTTGAGCTCTTCAACTACAGTACAACAGACTTTGCTTTGCACGATCTGCTTGGAGATCTGAAGTTTTTAGGCTTACGTTGGTCCACTATCCTGGCCTTGGCTTTTTGCGGTATTGACTTCGCAGGCATCGCGCGACTGTTCACTGCAAACGAAGATGGTGAGCCGACGGAGACGTGGTACCTGTTGGGCGCGTGGCTCTTGGCCGCGAGCATGAACGCGATGCTGACTTGGTGGGGTGTGAGCGTGGCTCTGCTGCAGCACGTGCCCGCAGGCGCGAGCGTCCTGGGCGCGGAGACGGTACGCAAAGTCGTGCCCGTTTTCGTGGCCATTCTGGTCTGGCTGGTACGCGTGCTCATCATGGGAACGCTGTCGGTCGCTGGGCAACGGTTGTTGGGTGCGTGGACTTTAGAGACCACGGCGGCAACCGCGACCCCGCGGCGGGTTACGCGGCGTCGGCCTGCGACAGTGGCTGCCGCAGCGGCTGAGCCTGCCCCGCGTGCCGTGGCGGCCCGGGCCGCCCGCGTACCCACGGCCGCGACGCGGCCTCGGCCCACGACGCCCACGGGTACGCCGCCCCGGGCCCGTGTGATCGCTGAACCGGTGTACGAGCCTATCCCCGCAGCGGCCGCACCTGAATCGGGGCCGACAGGACAACCTCGTCACGCCCGTTTCGTCTAAGCCCAGATGACCTCAAAACCCCTCCGCTCACCGTGCGCGCCGCTGAGAGCGACGCGCACGTTTTTGTATTGGGAGCCGCGGATGGACGCTGGGATATCTCGTCTGGCTATAGGGGTTCTACGAACTGATATAAGCGCGCCACCTCCTCGGTGGAAAACGGCCCTCCCAGGCCTTACTCTCCCTTCTCGCCATCTTCCAACCACCAACCTCTAACTTCAAACTTCCAACCACCAAACCATCCGCGTTCATCCGTGTTCATCCGCGGCCCTCAACTTCCCCTATCCGCCCCGCGTTTCTGGTATAATTCGGCTCACCCCCGGACCGACGCGGCGGGGGGTTATCTTTTGTCGCCTGTTGACGGCGGGAATTCTGCC
>JAADFA010000084.1 GCA_013153135.1 Chloroflexota bacterium | reverse complement strand
CCCGCGAAGGCCGGCACGCTTTTTGTGCCTTCGAGCAAAGGTTTTGTAGTATACTAGCCGTGGATGGTGGGGGCTCCTTTCAGGGACCAAAAGGAGTCGACCTACCGTGCAAATGCCCATCTTGAGCCGGCACGCGCGTGTGCGCTGTGCTCAGCGCGGGTTGCGCAAGCGTGATGTATGGTATGTGCTCAAGCATGGCACGCGCATCTACCGCAACGGGGCGGTTCACTACTTCCTGCGTCGACGTGACATCCCCCCAGCCGATCGTAAGCGGTACGAGCGACTGAACGGAACGGGCGTGGTGGTCAGCCTTGACCACAGCAGAATTATCACCGTCTATCGAAACCGGGCGAAGATGCCCAAAGCCGCCTAAAAACAGCGCCCATCGCTCGTAGGCCCTGAAGGGCTTCAGGTCGGTGTCCTCCACGAGCCCCCACCATCCGCCCCAACATCGGTTGCCCCCAGCTGATGCTGAGGAATACCGAGACAGCGATGCCAGCCTAGCGGGATTCGCGCGGTCATCCGTCGAACGCGAACGCACCGCGGCGGGCTGGGAGGGTTGTACAGCAGCTGTTCAACCCACAGGGACGGCTGCGGCAGGTGTGCGTTTTACTGCCCGCGGGTCAAGCCGCCCGCTATCCTCGCCGCCGCGCGTTGGGTCGGGTGATTCGCGTGTGATTTTATACCCAACCAGCCGCGGGCTTCAGCCTGTGGCGGCGCCTGCGCCTCCCCCTCGCCACAAGAGCGTTCCGACAACTTTTGCGTGCGCCCGTTGAGTAACGTCTGTTGAGTCTATGGCTGCAAATATGATACAATGAGCACAAAATCCCCATGAGGAGCGTTTACGATGAAGATTTTCCGATCCTTCCGCTTCCTTATTTTCGTAGGTTTGGCCTTTTCGGGGCTGAACTTAGTGGCGTGCAGTGGCCTATCAGGGTTGTTGCCCGCTTCGCTGCCCAAAATGGCCACGTTCGAGGGAGAAACCTTCACTGTTGAATACCCTGAGGAATGGAATTACACGAGCGATAGTTTGTTAGGCATGGAAATCGTGCTATTCTCGACCCAGCCATTGTCGTCGGTGGACGTTTTCGAGACAGACCCCAACACCTTGGTGAAAGAAGGCGTGCCGTTGGTTATGATCATAACCATGCCCAAGGAGCTGGCCGGTGATCTCGTTGATGACCCCCAGGCTTTGTACGATGAGGTCGTGGGGGATGATGAGGAAAATGTTACAGTGCTCGAGCAGGGGGAGACCACCATTGGCGGCGCGCAGGGATATCAACTCGTCCTCAAGGGCTATGATGAGGACCTGGATAGGGATATCGGCGGTTATATTGTGGTTGGCCAGCGCGAGGACGATGGGCAGGTGGTGCTCTTTATGGCGATAACCAGCCGCGACAACGTTGACCAAGACTTGCGGATTTTTGAGCACATGCATAAGACTTTCACCCTCAAGACGTCAACATCAGAGTAGACCGCGCGGCTGCGCCCGGGCGTCCACGCCTCCTTGGCCGACGGTATAATCAACCTAGCGCGAGCGCGCGCGTCGAGCCAAGGAGGCGTCTATGACTACGCAAGACCTGATCCAACGAAGCGTCAACACCATCCGCTTTTTGGCCGCGGATATGGTGGAACAAGCCCGCTCCGGACATCCGGGGATGCCCATGGGCGCGGCCGCGATGGCCTACGCCCTGTGGATGCGGCACCTGCGCCATAACCCGCGCGACCCCCAATGGCCCAATCGGGACCGATTCATCCTTTCCGGCGGCCATGGCAGCGCATTGCTCTACGCGCTGCTTTACCTGACGGGCTACGACCTGCCCCTGGAGGAGCTCAAACGTTTCCGCCAGTGGGGGAGTCGGACCCCGGGGCACCCGGAGTATGGTCTGACGCCGGGCGTGGAGGTTACAACAGGCCCATTGGGCCAGGGCTTCGCGACGGGTGTAGGCATGGCCATCGCGCAAGCCCATATGGCCGCGCGCTTCAACAGGCCCGGCTTCCCTATCTTCGACCACTGGATTTACGCAATCGTAACCGACGGCGACCTGATGGAGGGCATCAGCCACGAGGCCGCGTCCCTGGCTGGGCACCTCCGCTTAGGGCGACTGATTTATCTCTACGACGACAACCGCATCACCATCGATGGCCCGACCCAACTGGCCTTTACCGAAGACGTGGCGCGGCGTTTCGAGGCTTATGGCTGGCACGTCATCCGCGGGGTGGATGGCCTGGACGTGGATGCTGTGGACCGGGCGATCGCCGAAGCCAAGGCCGACCCGCGGCCGAGCCTGATCATGGCCCGGACCATCATTGGATACGGCGCGCCGACCAAGCAGAATACGGCCGCGGCTCACGGCGCACCTTTGGGGCCTGAGGAGCTCCGCGCGGCCAAAGAAGCGCTAGGCTGGCCCACCGAGCCCATGTTCTACGTGCCCGACGATGTCCTGGCCCACTTCCGCACCAGCCTTACACGCGGCCAACAGGCCCAGGCCGCATGGTTGGACATGTGGGCTCGGTACCGGGAAGCCTACCCTGACCTCGCAGCCGAGCTGGAGCGGCGCTGGGCCGGAACCCTGCCCCCCGATTGGGATGCGGACCTGCCGCGCTTTTCACCCCAAGACCCGCCCCTCGCGACGCGCGTGGCCTCGGGCCTGGCCCTCAACGCGCTGGCCGCACGGCTCCCGGAGCTCATCGGCGGTTCCGCGGACCTGACGCCGTCCAACAAGACCTACCTCAAAGGCCAGGGCGACTTCGGTCCGGATAACTATGCCGCGCGCAACATCCACTTCGGTGTGCGGGAGCACGCGATGGCTGCCGCGGCCAATGGCTTGGCCCTGTACCGTGGCCTGCGTCCCTTTGTCGCGACGTTCTTGGTCTTTTCCGACTACCTCCGGCCCGCGTTGCGCCTGAGCGCGATGATGGGGACGCCCGTGGTGTACGTGTTCACCCACGATAGCTTAGCTGTGGGCGAGGATGGGCCCACACACCAGCCGGTGGAGCACCTGCCCGCGCTGCGCGCCATTCCGAACCTGGTGGTTCTGCGCCCGGCCGACGCGAATGAGACCGTGGCCGCATGGCGCTGGGCCATGACCTATCGCCAGGGCCCCGTCGCGCTGATCCTGACACGGCAAAAGGTGCCCGTGCTGCCCGAGACCGCGGAGGCCGCCATGGACGGCGTCGCGCGCGGCGCATACGTGCTCGCGGATTTTGGCGCGTCCAAGCCCCAAATCGCGCTCCTCGCGTCCGGGTCGGAGGTCGCGCTCGCTCGGGCCGCAGCCGAACGCCTGGCGGCCGAGGGCATCGCGGCGCGCGTGGTCTCCTTCCCCAGCTGGGAGCTCTTCGAACAGCAAGACCCGAGCTACCGTGAGCAGGTACTGCCGCGTTCGCTACGCGCGCGGCTCGCAATCGAGGCCGCGCGACCCCTGGGCTGGGAGCGCTGGGTCGGCGAGCACGGCGCGGTGTTGGGCGTGACCCGCTTTGGCGCGTCCGCGCCGGGGGATGTGGTCATGGCCAAGTACGGCTTCACCGTGGACCGGGTGGTTGCCCAGGCCCGAACCCTGCTAGCTAAAGCATGAGGTGCCCCAATGCCCGAACCCCGACGGATTCAACCTTTGCCACCTGAACTGATCTCCCAGATCGCCGCGGGCGAGGTGGTGGAACGCCCCGCCTCGGTGGTGAAGGAGCTGATCGAGAACGCGCTGGACGCGGGCGCGCGGCGCATCCACATCCGCGTGCGCGGGGCTGGTCGCCAGCTGATCGAGGTCGCGGATGATGGCCATGGCATCCCAGCGGACCAGCTCCCCTTGGCCGTGGCGCGGCACGCGACCAGCAAGATCCGCTCGGCCGAGGACCTCTTCCGCATCATGAGCCTGGGCTTTCGGGGCGAGGCCCTGGCGGCCATTGGTTCGGTCTCGCGCCTTACCTTGACCTCCCGGCCACCCGATGCGGCCATGGCCGCGCGCATCCGCGTGGAAGGCGGCCGTCAGGTGGGGCCCGTGGAGCCCGTCCCCGGGCCCGTGGGCACCGTGGTGCGAGTCGAAGACCTGTTTTACAACGTCCCGGCCCGGCGCAAGTTCCTGAAGAAGCCCGCGACCGAGCGCCGAGCCATCGACGCGATGGTGATGCGCTACGCACTGGCCTATCCCGACGTGCGCTTTCGGCTGGAGCACGACGGCCGTTTGACGTTGCACACGCCCGGCCGGGGGGAGCGTCGGGACGTGCTCGCGGCCCTGTACGGCTCGGAGATCGCCCGGCAGATGATCCCCGTGCTCTCCGAGGACCCGGATTTGGGGTTGACCATCCAGGGCTTCATCAGCCCGCCCGGCCTCACACGCAGCCACCGCCGGGATATGCTCTTTTTCGTCAACGGCCGCCCGGTGCACGACGCGGCCCTCGCGGCCGCAGTGCTGCAGGGTTACCAAAACGCGCTCATGAAGGGGCGCTATCCCATCAGCGTGCTCTTCATCACCCTACCACCCGAAGCCGTGGACGTAAACGTGCACCCGACCAAGGCCGAAGTCCGGTTTCGGGATCCGGATGCCGTGTTCCGTGCGGTGGCGCGCGCGGTGCGCAAGGCGTTGATGGCCCACGCACCTTTGGCCGCAGATGGGTCGACGTTGACCCAATGGGATGTCATCCGGCCCCGCTGGGCCACGCCTGCTCAGGCTGCTGGGGCTCCGCGCGCGGACGTCCCACCCCCAGAGCCGCCCACGCTCGAGCCGCTGCCTGAGCTGCACGACGCGACCGAGACCGACGCCTCGGTGCCTCAGGACGCGTTGGCGCCCGCGGCCGAACCTTCGCCCGCCGAGCCCCTGCTGCGTCTCGTGGGCCAGGTCGCGGCCACGTATCTGGTCGCGGAAGGCCCCGACGGGCTGTACTTGATCGACCAGCACGCGGCGCACGAGCGGGTCTTGTTTGAGCGTCTGCGCGCACAATGGCTCTCTCAGCAGCCCGCATCCCAACGGCTGCTGGAGCCCGTAACCCTGGTTTTGCCGCCGCATCAGGCCCGCGCACTGGAAGAGCAACTCGACACGCTGCGCGCGTTGGGTTACGACATCGAGCCCTTTGGCCTGAACATGTTCCGCGTGTGCGCGGTGCCCGCGCTGTTCGCGTCGCAAGATCCGACCCGCGCGGTCCAGGTCGCGGTGGAAGACATTGACGAGGATGAAACGCCCCTGGCCCACGCGCGGGAAGAACGGCTGATCGCGCGCATTTGCAAGGGCCTGGCCGTCAAAGCCGGGCAACGCTTGAGCCCCGAGGAGCAGGCCCGGCTTTTGCAGGATTTGCTCGCATGCGAGAACCCACGCACATGCCCGCACGGCCGGCCGACCATGATCCACATCCCCGTGCAGGCATTGGAACGACAATTCGGGCGCCTGGGCCCTCGTTAGCCCGGCGCGCGCTGGGGGGAAGCCATGACACCGTTGCACTTTGGCGTGGTTTTGCCCAGCTATGGGCCGCAGGCAGAGCGGCTGGCGTTGGTCGATACCGCGCAAGTCGCGGAAGACCTGGGGTTTGATGCGGTCTGGTTGACCGACCACGTGGCCCTGCCTAAAGAGGATGCCGAACGCTTTGGCCGGATCTTTGAGGCTATCACGACCCTGGCCTACCTGGCCGGGGTGACGCGCAAGATCGGCCTGGGCATTTCCGCGCTGGTGTTGCCCCAGCGGAACCCGGTCATTGTGGCCAAGCAAATGGCCACAGCCGACCGTCTCTCGGGCGGGCGCACCCGTTTGGCCGTAGGCATCGGTTGGTCTGAGGGCGAATACCGCAACCTGGGGCAATCCTTCCGCGACCGGGCCAAACGTATGGACGAGGCCATTCAAGTGTTGCGGACGATGTGGCGCGGGCCCAAGGTGGTGTCATACGAGGGTACGTATTACACCATTCGCCGCGCGGTGATGGATCCAGGGCCGTTGCAGCCCGGTGGGCCGCCCCTTTGGGTCGCGGGGAATAGCCCCGCGTCGTTGCGTCGGGCCGCGCTCCTGGCCGATGGGTGGCACCCCAATGCTCGCGGCCCCGAGACGCTGCGCTCGATGCTCAGCGCGGCCAAGCCTCTCCTCGGCACCCGGCCTTTTGATGTGGTGTTGCGCATCCGCTTGGCCTGGGACCAAGCCGAGCCGCCGTATCCGGGCGCGCTGCATGGGAGCACTGAGCAGGTGGTGCAGCAGATGGCGCGTTACCTCGCGGCCGGCGCGACGGGGTTCGTCATCACTTTTGAGGCGGCCTCCCAGCGCCAGCGCGAGCGCGCGATGCAGCGCTTTATGGATGAAGCCCGGCCCGCGTTGGACGACCTGTTGCGCACCCAGGGCGCGGGGCTGGGCCCCTTGGGCTTTCAGGTGTAGGAGGCAGGGCATGGGTCGACGCGTGGCCTTCGCGCGAGCCATGTACATTTGGGCCTGGGTGCTGCTGGGCATGAGCTTCGGGCTAGGAGGGTGCCAGGGGTTGACCCCCGTGGCGCCCCCTGCGCTGCCGACCCTCCTCCCCACGCCGACGCCGCGGCCTTCACCGCAACCCGAGCCCGGCACCGCGACCCCGACCGCCACCAGCATAGCCGTGCCTGCCACCGCCCCAGCCATGGCCCCGGCGGTTACGCCGTTCACGGTGCCCTGGCCCACTTGGACGCCAACCAAGCCCCCGGTGCCGCCTTTGGGCGAAATTGCGTACGCGGCGGTGCACATCTTTCAACCCGGACCGGGTTCGCGCGTGGTTTCGCCCATCCCTCTGCATATGCGGGTGCAGACCAAGGACGAGGTCCAGAGCATAGTCGTTGAGCTCTTGGGTGAGGACGGCCGACTGCTTTATCGGGAGCTCTTCCGACCGCCCCAAGAGAGCCTCGCGTACCCGGGCGTGCCGTATCGCCTCAACATCCCTTTTGAGATTCGCGCGGAGACGGAATGGGCGCGGCTGCAAGTGCTGCTGCGCGATGCCCTTAACCGGCCCGTGTTTCAGCAGGCTGTGCCGCTGGTGCTGCTGCGTCAAGGATACCCGGATTTCGTCGCGCAAGAGGTGTACGAAAGCGGCATCGTCATCCAAAAGCCCGTCGCGGACGAGCCCGTGTTCGGCGGAACGCTCACAGTGCGCGGGTTCGCGAAGGTGGAAGCCGGGGTTGTTGAAGTCCTGGTATACAACCAGGAGCCGCGCGTGCTCTATGCGCGCACGGTGCCCCTGGGTGCGACCAACGAGGAGGGGTACGCGCCCTATGAGGTCGAAATTCCCTACGACCTCGATCGCCCCTTGCAGGTGCGCATTGTGGTGCAGGAACACGGCCGTCGCATTCCCGGCGTGATGTACGTCAACAGTGTGGTGGTTTGGCTTGTGCCATGAGGTACGCGGTGCGGAGCCCCGCGGCCAGGGTAAGTGCGGCCCATAAGCCTAAGAGGAGGAGCCCGCGCGTGCGCCAGGGATTGGGGCGCCGGGTTGGGGTCCAGGGATGGGCGAGGGCGTGTGCGGCCGCGATGCTAAGTGCGGTGAGCATGGCTCCGCCGTAGGCAACCCAGGGCAAGGGCAGGCCGGTGATGGGCAGCAAGCCTACGTTCCCGCCGAGCACCCAGGTGCTTTGCCACGCGAGCCACGCGGCTACAGCCCAGCGGAACCGCGCGGCGACCGGGTCACCGTCGGCCAGGCCCTGCAGGCCCAGCCCGAGCCAGGGCACGCTTTGCCCCAGCAGGAGCGCTAGGGCGGCTACGAGGCCCGCGTCCGCGCTCCAGGCGATGTAGGCGAAGTCGGTCAGGGCCAGGGGGACGCGCGCCGCGGCGCGAGCGGCCAACCCCGCGCCGCGCCATCCGCCCTGGCTCAGTGCGCAGCGGGCTTGCAGGCTTTGGTAGCCCCATCCCGCGGGGTCGCGCTCGGGCCACAGCCACGCAGCCACGCGCCAGCGCACGCGCGCGGACCCAGCCCATGCGAGCATCGCCGCGGCGAGCAACACCACGGTCACGCGCGCGAGCCCGCGCGCGGTCAGGCGGCCTTCCACCCAAAGCCCGCTCAGCCCGATGAGCACAACCAGGCCCGCGATGCCCCAATCCCCTTGCATGAGCAAGACCGCCACCGCGGCCAGGCCCCATAGCCCGCGGGCCCAGGGCTTGGGCTCATAAGCCCATACCCAAACCCACGCGAGCAACACGCCCGTGCCCGGATGCAGGCATACCGTGGGCGTACATAGCCATAAACGCGGTCCACCCGGGCTTGGGCTCACGCCCTTTTGCCAGGCGAGCAGGGTCAGCGCCAGGGCGATGGCCATCCCCAGGCGCGCGAGATTGGGCCGCTGAAGCCATGCATGGATGGGCTCGGTGGCTGCCAAGCCCGCAAGGGCCGAGGCCCATAACCAGATCGCGGCCTGCCGCCACGCGTACGCGGGCGCGTAGCCGTAGAGCAACAGCAGCCCCATGCCCACCGAGGCGAGGATGGCTTCGCGGGCCAAGTGGGTTCGATAGCCCGCGCCCGGGGGCCAGAGCAGGCTCCCCGCCAACCAGAGGGCCAGGAGCCACCAGGGACCGCGCGTCGCGGTTGCGAAAGCCAGCGCGGCGGCCAAAGGCACCAGGGCGCTCGCGGCCACCCAAGGGAAGCGGCGCAGCAGCGCGAGCACCAGCATGGGCTACGAGCCACTGAGCAAGGTTTCGAGGAAGCCGCTTCCGCGCCGGGTCTCGCCCTGGATATGCCGCGCAGCCGCGAGGATGCGATCAGCCAGCCGCGAGAGGGGTAGGCTTTGTAGCAGCACATGCCCCGGCCCGCGCAACCGGGCCAGGAAGAGCCCTTCGCCGCCGAACAGCACGTTTTTGAACCCACCCACAAAGCGAATGTTGTAATCTACAGACGCGGAAAAGCCGACGATGCAGCCGGTATCGACCAGCAACTCTTGCCCGGCTTCCAGGGTCTTGCTCACCAAGGTGCCACCCGCGGTGACGAAGACCGTACCCTGGCCCGTGAGCCGCTGCAGGATGAAGCCCTCACCGCCGAACAAGCCCGCGCCCAAACGCCGCGTGAACGCGATGCTGATGTCTACGTCGGGCGTTGCGGCCAAGAAGGACGTGCGCTGGGAGAGAAACTCGCCACCGAGTTCGGAAAGATTCAGCGCGACGATTTTGCCCGGGAAGGGTGACGCAAAGGCCACCACCGCGGGCCCATGGCTGGTGTTGGTGAACTCGGTCATGAAGAAGCTTTCGCCTACCAAGAGGCGTTTGAGCCCTTTGAGAATGCCACCCCCCGTCGTGGTGTCCATACGGATGGTGCCGTCCATGTACGCCATCGCGCCGGTCTCGGCTCGGATGCTTTCGCCAGGATCCAAGATCACTTCAACCAATTGGATATCATCGCCGAGGATGCGGTATCGCATATGGTCCTCCTTACCAGGGGTGCTTCCTTGGTTTCGTTGCTTAGCGAGCGCTTGCGGTAACCAAATCATACCAGGTTGGTCTCCGATCGCGCGGTTAGCGCCATCCGCCTTGAGGGCGTGCAAGGGGTGCAAGGGTGTATCAAGCGATGGCTCGGCGAGCACCAGGAAGATGGGCTTGGTCGCCGCGCGGGTGCAGGGTATGAAAAATCGGCCCGGGCATCGCGCCCGGGCCGGATGCGTTCCCTCGGCTCAGCACTCGCTGTAGCCGCACGAATAGCACTTCGCGCAGCCTTCCTCGTAGATCAGCGTGGCCTGGCCGCATTCGGGGCAGAGGTGGCCGTATTGGAAGAAGGCCTTGCTCTCGGGCTCGCCTTCGGAGGAAGCGG
>JAADFA010000029.1 GCA_013153135.1 Chloroflexota bacterium | reverse complement strand
GTACTACGCGGCCCGTGATGCGATACGCGCGGCCTAACATGCGCGCGGCATCCTCAACCCGACCTTCATACAGGGCTTGTCGAATGCGGCTCGCGGAGACAATGCCTAGGTCGGGCAGACGTACCGGCGGAACCACGCGCACCTCAAAGCCCAAACGCTGGCCCCAGGTCCGCAGCACTGGTATGGTTCCCTCGCGGCGATAGCCCAGGGCGAAGTTAAATCCGACGCACAGGCAGGGAAAGCGCACGTGCGCGTGCAAACGTTGTATAAAGTCCGCCGCTCGCATATTCGCCAGTTCGGCGCGGAAGGGCAAGAAGAGGGCCGCATCCGCGCCGTGTTGCGCCAAGAGCTCGAGTTTCTCGTGGGGCAGGGTGAGGTAAAAATTCCGCTCATCGCCCCGGAAGAACGCTCGGGGCAAGGGATCAAAGGAGATCACCAACGCGGGCAGGGCGAATTGCGTGGCAGCCTGCCTGAGCTCGTGTAGCAAGGCTTGGTGGCCCAGGTGCACGCCATCAAACCCGCCGATGGTGATCACGGCGGGGCGCGTGGTCACCTGGTCCAGCTCAGTCCAAAGGGGAATGGGCCCCATATCACCTCCGACAGGGCTTGGTCCGGTCAACGTTACGGCTTCATTCTACCGCGTTGGCTCCTCTTGTGCGGCCGCCCAGAAGCGGCGTAGCAAGGCCATTTTATCTTCGCGTACATGCACCCAGTCGTCCAACAAAATGCCGCCGGTATCCCCACTGTCGGGATTGAGGGCCCAATAGAACGAGTCGTAAATGCCCTTGTCAATAAGGTAATCGACAAATGCCTCGTGCCAAACGCGGTCGCGCGGGTCGCCTTGGCCGTATTTGCCGCCCCATTCGCCAATGACCATGGCATATTGGTCAGCAAAGCGGCCGAAGTGTTGCTCCCAGATGGCTGGCATGTTATCAGGAAAGCGGGGATCGTTGAAATATCCTTGCACGTAAACGTCAGGTCCGTAGACGTGGGGGCTGAGCACCAGTTTGTCCACGGGGATATCTAACGGCGTGCAGGCCAGGGGCTCAAGATTGCCGCCGTACCAATGGCTCAAAGGCCCGGAGCAAATTGGATTTTCTTGCACCCCTTCCACAAAGACCAACAAACGTGGGTTCGCGCGCAACACAGCCTTCGCCGCGCGTGCGGCTGCCTTATCCCAGTCCGTGGCGAGGTTCCCTGTGCCCCAGGTCGCGCGACCGTGGGGTTCGTTTTTGAGGTCCAGGCCCATGAAGTGGGGAAGGTGCGCGTATCGGCGGGCCAGGAACACGAGATCTTGGATCCACTGGTCCTCGCTATAGGTGTCGGTGTACCACAGTTCGCTGATGGCTTCACAGTCGGGCCTGTGGTGATCGAGCAAAATGTAGAATCCCTGACGATCCAGCTCTTCGAGCACTAGGTCCAAGATCTCGAGGCTGTTTTTGCCCTGCAGGTCAGGGTTGCGGTAATAGTCAATGCTGGAGACCGGGACCCCGCGCAGGGTATCCGGGCAGATGGGTACGCGCACCGCGTTAAAGCCGAGCTGGGCCATTTGGTCGATGATCTCGCGCCAGGGGCGAGCCCACAGGCCGTGCACCACGTGATCCTGAGTTTCAAAGCCAAACCAGTTGATACCACGCACGTGAATGCGCTGACCCTGGGGGGAATACAGGCGCCCATCAACGACGATATAGCCATCATCGGGATGAAGGACCACACGGTCCGCCGATCCCTCGCGCGCGAGCCACGCGGTTCGGCCGAACCAACCCAATGCGATGCCTAAAAGCCCAATGAGGACCAGGGCAAGGACCCCCTTAGGATGAGGCCATCGCGAGTGCGGTGGTGGCCAATGCAAGCGCGTTATCCCGCCAGGGGTCGCTTGGTAGACTGCATCCGCGCGCGCAGCCAGCGCGCGCAAGCCTTCGGCCGTGGTGGCTGAACTGGGTTCACGTGGTGGCCATGTCGCGCTCAAGATCACCAGCTTGGCCGGACTTTCGCGCGCGGCTTGATGTACTTGGTCCCAAAACGTGGGCGGGGCCTCGGTTGCGAACCGCAGCACGTCGGGCACCCAGACCACCGCGCCGCGCGGCGCGGCCTGGAGCGCGTCGAGCACGGCCGCCACGTCGGCCACGGTGATTCGATGGAACGAGGCCGGGCCGGCCCAGGCTTGCACCACGGGCTCGGCCACGACCTCGTCCAGGCCTGACGTAAGCAGCACGTACACCCGGGTACGCGGCATCGAGTGCTCCCTCGTTAGTCTTCAGGGTGCAACAAGGGTGAGAAGGTGTCGATCAACAGCTTGATATCTCCGCCTACGGAGTACAGGACCGGCGACGTGGCTCCGTGGTCCAGGTATTCTTTGACTTTGGCCCGCGCCTCTTCGGGCGTGCCCGACGCGGTGATGCGGTGGATAAGCTCATCGGGGACCAAGTGCTTAGCCCGCTGGATTTGCTCGTGGGTGGCGGGCCAGCCGAGAATGGATTGGATCTCGCGCACCACCTCTTCGGATACACCGGAGGCCTTGGCAATGTGGGGCTGCTGGGCCAGGTATTGTACCAGGAGCTCGCGCGTGCGGTCGATAGCCACTTCGCGGTCATGGTCGACCGACGCGACGATGAGCTGGGGCCGGTCGATCTCGTCCAAGGTGCGGCCGGCTTTGCGCGCGCCTTTTTCGATTTGCTCCAGGGCCCAGTCGTTGTACTCAGGCGGCACGCAGTAGTTGAGCAGCACGCCATCCGCGATTTCACCGGCTAAGGCCAGCATCTTGGGCCCCGTCGCACCGATGTAAATGGGTATGTTACGGGGCTCCCGGCGTCCATGCACCACGTCCAGCTCGATGTTGTCCACGTGCACAAATTCGCCGTGGAAGGTTACCCGTTCCATGTTAAGGAGCCGACGCAGGACGATGACGGTCTCGCGCATAGCCTGAAGGGGCTTGCGGCGGATAATGCCCACCTGCCGCGCGAGGGGATCCCACCAGGCGCCGATGCCCGCGATGATGCGGCCGGGCGCGAGGTCGTCCAGGGTGAGGAAGGTCGCGGCCAAAAGGCCGATGTTACGGGTCCAGTTGTTGATCACGCCAGACCCGATCTTGATGCGTTCTGTTACGGCCGCGTAGGCAGCCATGGGCACGATGGCATCACGGACCAAGCGCGATTCGGCCTGCCATACGGCCTCGAAGCCCATCTTCTCAGCATAGCGGACGTATTCGAGCCCTTCACGTAAGTCGTGGGCGTCTTGTAAGTACAGTGCGGCTCGCTTCATAGGAAACTCCTCCTTAGAGATTGGGCCTGACCGAGCCAGGGGCCTGGTCAGGTCATGGGCGTGGGTTGCTCTGCGGCCAGCTGTTCGTAAACGCGGCGTACTAATTCGGGGAACGCGGGCCGCAGCAGGTACAGGTCGCTCGGCCAATCCAAGTCTTGAGCCAAGGTTGGCCGCTCAATAATATGCACTTCACGACCTTGTTGGCGGGCTTGCATAACGTGACGCCAGAACGAGCCCGGCCCAAACGCAAAAGTATGCCCTTGAGGCGGCGCGAGGCCCAGCGCGTTGGTCCCCTGACGTTCGTGATCGGGCGCGATGACCATGCGCCCGACGCCCGGGGTCAGGGGACGCTTAAGCACCCGGGCCAGGGCGCGCACGTCTTGCGTGGTTAAACGAGGTAGATCCACGGGCAGAACCAACATGCGCGGGATGCGCAAACTGCTTAGCAGCTGCGCGGTGCGGTTCAGCGTGCTGTTGAGGTCGGCTTTGCTGCCCTCATATAGCGTGCGCACGTGCCACGCGCGCGCGACCGCGAGCACTTGCGTATCGCGGCTGACCACCAAAATCTCGTCAATCTCGGTCACTTGCGTGACCACGCGCAACGTACGTTGCAACAGCCAACGGTTGATCTGCTCCCGCTCGTCAGGTGTCAGCCAGCTCGCCAAGCGCGATTTGCCCTCGCGAAACGGTTTGACCGGTAAAATGAGCCACAGACTCACGAGTGCCTCCTAACCCAATCCTACCAACAAAGGGGATGCCGCGTCCTTGCGCGGTTTGGCGAGCTTCTCCTCCTCCATCCCCAAGGGAGCCCATCAGGCGCGGGCGAGGGCTCGGGCGAACATCCACGCGCTCTGGGCCACGCGCGCGCGGCCTTCGGGCCCGCGCATCCATGTATCCGTAATGTACACACGCACGCCCGTCTCATGGGTGATGCGCGGGGCCAGGGCTGCGTCGACCTGGTCAATGACCAGGCCGCGCAAGATATCCTGATAGTACCGCGCCAGCCCGAGCGGGCTCGCGAGCAGGCCGAGCTCATGAGCGATTTTGGCCGCGGGGCCTTTGACCGCTTGTCCGCCGATGAAGGGCGAGACCGCGACCGCACGCTGAGGTCGTAGCGCATCCCGCACGCCCGGAATGGCGAGAATCGGGTCTAAGCTCAGCCAAGGATTGGACGGCGCGAGGAAAACCAAATCGGCCTCGCGCAAGGCTTCAAGCACACCCGCCGCGGGCCGGGCCTCGGCGGCTCCTCGGTAGGTTAGGCCAAGCACGCGCGGCTGCCAGCGGTGCCGGACAAAGTACTCCTGGAAGGGCAACCAACCTTGGTCCGTATGCACCCAGGTGCGGACAGGATCGTCGGTTGCGGGCAAAACGTGTACGTCCACACCCAGAGCGCGGCATAGGTCGAGCGTCACACGGCTTAAAGATTGTCCTTCCCGTAGGCGACGTGTGCGTTCGAGATGCAAGCCCAGGTCCCTATCACCAAGGCGGAACCACGTGGGGCCGCCCAGGGTTTCGATGGTTTCCAGCGCGTGCCAAGTTTCATCGCGACGGCCCCAACCCGTTTCGGGGTTTTCCAACCCGGCTAGGGTATAGCATACCGTATCCAGATCGGGGCACACGCGCAGGCCAAAGGGTTCAAAATCGTCGCCTACGTTGACGATGACCGTTAGGGCCCGCGGTGGCACCACCATGGCCATACCCGCGGCAAAGCGCGCGCCGCCTACCCCGCCCGAAAGGACCACAACTCGGTCCGGCTCGCGCGTCATCCTGCCCTCATCGGCATACCATGCGCCCCAGGGGGCGTCCACCCAGCAGGTGCATGTGCACGTGGAACACCACTTGCCCCGCGTGCTCGCCTGTGTTGAGGATCAAGCGGTACCCCCGTTCGGCCACGCCCAGCTGCTCGGCCACCTGCCGCGCGACCGAGAACATGTGCCCCAACATGGTCTCGTCCTCGGGCTGGACGTGGTTCACTGAAGGAATGTGTTTGTTGGGCACAATGAGAACGTGAACGGGCGCGACGGGGTTAATATCATAGAAAGCGGTCACCAGCTCATCCTGGTAGACCTGTTTGCTGGGGATCTCGCCGGCGATGATTTTGCAGAAAATGCAATCAGGATCTCGGTGCATACGCGCCTCCTGAAGCCACGGCTCTATCTCATTATAGCAGCAGCCGTCCGAGTTCGGCGATCGACTGAACAGACGCTTGGGGTACAAAGGGAGAGGGTATGTCGCGGCGATGTTCTTGGCCCTGGGTGGGCGGGGGCGTGGGCCTCGCGTGGCTCGCGTTTATGGTTTATCTGCATTGGGGGTTAGGCTATCGGTTTTTGCGCGCGGACGCACTGGGGTATTGGCGTCAGAGCGGGAACGGGTTGCGCGCGTTCAATCCGTTTCACGTCCCGGGCTGGCCATGGCTCATTGCGCTGGTGCGCGCAGTTTGGCCGAGCGCGCGTCCCATTCCTGTGATGGCTACGTGGAGCTTGGTGCTCTTGCTCTTGGGCACATGGGCCGCGTATGCCCTGGTGCGTGCATATGGTGGCCGCGCGTGCACCGCGGCCATGGCCGGATGGCTCTATGCCCTGTGGCCGGTGACGGGGCTGATGTTCGCGACCAATTTATGGGCGGACGTGCCCGCGACCGCGCTCTTTTTGCTCGGTTGGCTCGCGTTCCAACGGGGCTATTGGCAACTCAGTGCGCCTTTGCTCGCGTACACCTTGCTGACTCACAAGGCCTTGTGGCCTGTGGTTGGGTTGTGGTGGCTGCTGGAATTTCTCCTGCATTGTCCATGTCGCTGGCCTGTTCGGATATTGGCTACAGCGTTTTTGCTCGCGCCGTTGGCCGTGTTTTGGGCTGCCGGTGCGCGTGAACTGGGCCGTTGGAATTGGATGCTCGCGAGCAATTGGCTCATTGAGCTCCGTGCCCACCGTTGGCCCGCGTTCGCCGGCGTGATCGACACATGCCTCATGGGCGGATGGAAGGCGTGGATTAAAGGATGCGTGTTGGTGGGGCACCTGGTCCTCGCACTGGGTTTGGCTGTGTGGGCCGCGCGTCGGCGCTGGGCCGCGGGGGTCGCGGTCAGCTTGGCGGTGGTCGCGCTCTTCGGGGTGTTGAACGCGTACGAAGTGATCGCGGCCGTCCGGTTCAGTCGCGTGCTGGCGGTGCCTTTGGCGTTGGCGTGGGCAAACGCGTTTCCCGCTTGGGAACAGCACCCCCGCGCGGTCAGCCTGGTCTGGGCCCTGAATTTGTTAGGGCACTTTGTCTATGGCTGGTATACGGAGCGGATTTTTTATGACTAATAAGTGGCCGGCGCGCCTTCCACCCAGGTTGCCCCTTGGGCTGCACGGGCAGGACGGCCACTGTACGACGTCGTCAAGGGCACACAAAAATGGGAACCCAAGCGAAAAAGTCGCACCATAAATAATTTACGTCTACCCACCAAAGGAAGAGCCCAAAGACGAGAACAAAGCCTGCAAGCATGGCTAGGCCAGCCGTCAGCTTCGGATGGCGCTGCCAAAAGGGTGCGGGTCGCGCGGTGTGGGGCCAGGCCGAGGCGCGAGGAGGTGGACTTGCGGGTTGCCAGGTAACCGGCGCGGCGGTGTTTGCCTGGGCAGGCGGGGCGCTGCTCACCTCGTCTTGGGCGTACGTGACGCCTGCGGGTTCCGGCGCGGCTGACTTGTCTCCTACGTGAGGTCCAGGCGTAGTTTCTGGCCTGGGCGGAGCGGATTCGCTGAGGGGTTCTGTACCCGGCACGCCTTCTGCCTGCCTAGCCGGGATGACCCGGGTGGGCGGTGCGGCCACGTCTGCATCAGTAATGACGCGCGCGGTCACATAGGGGCTAAAACGTACCCGATCGCCAGGTCGTAGTGGATGGGGCTCATGAGGCCTTAGTCGCTCGCTGTTGACCCAGGTGCCGTTGGTCGAGCCTAGGTCTTCGATGGCCCAACCTTCTTCCTGGGGAAATAGCCGCGCGTGGTGGCGCGAAACCTCGGCCACGGGCAAAACCAGGTCATTATCCCGGCTGCGGCCCACACGGACCTCGTCGCCCGGTAGCGGCCAAGGTTCAGGTACTACGTCGTGCTCGAACTGTAGATACCACGGCATGGACCACCTCCAACGGATGAAATTCCGTCACGCTCCTTTGGATGGGCGCGGGCCCATAATGGCCGTGCCCACGCGAACGAACGTTGCGCCTTCTTCAATAGCGACCTCAAAATCGTGGCTCATCCCCATGGAGAGGTGCTCCCACGAGACGTGAGGAAATTGGCGCGCAAGGGCATCGCGCAATCGGCGCAGCCGTTGAAAGAACGGCCGCACGTCTTCTGGATTGTCACGCCATGGGGGGATGGTCATGACGCCTTGCACGCGTAGGTGAGGGAGCGCGAGCACTTGTTCAATCTCTGGCCACAGCTCAGGCCAGCGGGCTTCATCCCACGCGGGCCAGCCGGATTTGCTTGCTTCGCCACCTACGTTGAACTCTAGCAGCACCGGTAGCACGCGGCCATGCTGCGCGCAAAGGCGGTCCAAACGTTCAGCAATGCGTACCCGATCGACCGAGTGCATCATGTCAAAGTGCGCGACCACGAGCGGGGCTTTACGGCGTTGTAGGTGGCCGATCATGTGCCATCGGGTATCGGGAAAGGCCGCGCGCAAGGTCTGGATTTTGGTCACTGCTTCTTCAGGGTAATTTTCGCCCAGGTCGCGCGCACCGGCTTCTAGGACCGCGTGCACACGTTCCAGGGGTTGGGCTTTGGTCACGACGACCAGTCGGATATCGTTCGGATTGCGGCCCACGCGTTGAGCCGCTTGGGCGATGCGTTCGAGAACCGCATGATAACGTTCGGCAATGGTGGTGGGTTCCGCGGGCATGATAGCCTCCGTAAGCCTGGGCGATATTCATCCCCACAAGGTAAGCCCCAGCGCGAGCAGCGCGCCGATGACCACCAACGCGACCAGCACCCCGTCCAGGGGGGTCGCGGGGAACTCGGGTTGCGGCTGGGGCTCTAGCGCACGCGCGCGCAAGGGGGGAATGCGTGGGGGCCTGGGCCCGAGGAGCGCGTCTAAGAAGACCTCGACGCTCGGGGGACGGTCGTCAGGGTGCAAGCGCATTCCCCACAGGATGGCCCGTTCGACGTGCGGGCTCAAGTAAGGGTTAAGCTCGCGTGGAGGTGCTAAGCTACGCGGGTTGAGGAAGCGCTCACGCGCTGAAGGTGGGGGTTGGTTGGTGAGCAAATGATACAACGTCGCGGCAAAGGCGTAGATATCGCTACGCGGGTCTGTGTGGCCAGCGTCGCCGTATTGCTCCAGGGGGGTGTAATAGGCAGTCCCCTTCCCCTGGATAACCGTGATGGTGGCGTCATCCGCGGCCAACTCTTTGACCAGGCCGAAATCAACCAATTTGAGCAGGCCCTGGGGTGTGAGCTTGATGTTGCTGGGTTTGATATCCCGATGTACGATGGGAGGTGATTGGTTGTGGAGATAGGCCAGGGCCGCGCCGAGCTGTTGGGCCCATTCTAGGACTTGTTCTTGAGGCAAAAAGCGACCCTCTTGCCGGGCTTCATCGACCAACTGCTGCAAGTCGGGCCCGGGGACGTAGTCCATAACCAAGATGTCGATTTCTCCCTCGCTGAAAAAGTCCGACACCTTGGGGAGGTTGGGATGGTCGAGCCGGGCCAACACCGTAGCTTCACGTTGAAATTGGCGGCGGAGTTCCTCCTGGAGCGCTGGGGGCAGACCTGGGTCGTGGCGAATGACTTTGACCGCGCATAAACGGCCGCGCAGGCGCAGGTCGTCGGCGAGATAAACCTGCCCCATACCGCCTTGTCCAATCACCTGGCGGATGCGGTAGCGTTGCCGTAAGATGGTGCCGGGTTCAAACCAGATCGACATGCTTGGCCCTCCGCTCTGGATTGTAGCATTGAACCCGGCGTTGAGCGCGGGGAAAAGAAAAACCCCACACCTTGAAGGGTGTGGGGCAGCGGTCCCGACGGGATTTGAACCCGCGATCTCCGCCTTGACAGGGCGGCGTGTTAAGCCAGGCTACACCACGGGACCACCAGGCGCCCCTAATATAGCATGGATCGCGCCGAGCGTCAAGATCTCCTGAACTGAAGGGGGCGGGCAAATCTTGTTGAAGAAGCCCATGCCCTAGGCGGCTGGACGCGCCCTGAGCGGGCGGCGAAACCCGCCCGCTATTTTCGCCATCGGCCGTGCGTTCCCGCGCGTTGAGCCGAGTAATTCGCGCGCAATCTTATACCAGCTAGCCGCGGGCTGAAGCCTGCAGCGCCCGCGACAGGGCAGCTCGTCCAACGCCATCAGGAAGCCAAAGCCCAAAGGCTTCCCAAGGGGGGGAAGGTGAGGAGCGGGGAGACGGTGTCTTGACCTATCTCGATGGCTGTCCAGACTTTGGTCCGTCCCTTTCTGAAGCCTGAAAACGTTTGGGTATTCGTCGTGCAGGTACTTTGATACTATGGACGTCGCGAATTTTGAGCGTAATCCGAATTGCGCACCAAAGCGCCGGTGGTATCGTAACCGTGGGTGTAAATCCATTTCAGGCGATATGCGTTGGCTGGGTCTGCTACGCCTGCTTGGGGCAAGACTAGGCTCGCGCCGCCAGGGAGGATGTCGTCCAAGCGGATTTGCCAGGTGGCTGGGTCAAAGCTCGCATTGCCGTTGGGGTCG
>JAADFA010000157.1 GCA_013153135.1 Chloroflexota bacterium | reverse complement strand
ATGGTGTAGAACAGCCGCGCGGTCGCGGGGTCGGTGCCGGAGGCCGCGCGGCCTGTGACTTCGTCCATCATGGCCGCGAGGATGCCGCCGTGGACGACGCCCGGATACCCTTGGTAGACCTCAGGCACGACGGCGTATGCCCGTACTCGATCCGGCGCGATTTGCAGAAAGCGCATCTTGAGGCCGTAAGGGTTGCGCAGGCCGCATACAAAGCAATGCGCGGAGTTGGGTTGCAAGCCATGGCTGTGTTGGTGTAGCTGCTGCAGGGCCTGCTGCGTGAGGCCATCTACCACACCGGGGCTCGCGACCGCGGGGGGCTGGGCCGCGGTTTCGAACGCGATGGCCCGTGCGAGCCAATCCTCGAGCATGCGGTCGGTTTCGGCAGGGTCGAGCGCGCTTCCTTGCGGTGCCAAAGGGAGCAGCCCGCGTACCACGCCTACGGCCTCGCGCGCGGCTCGTAACGCGTGGGCCTGCCGTTCGCCCGTGCTGTGCGCGGCTTGTAGCACGCGCGCGTGCCATGCGAGCAGCCATCGTTCCAGCTCGTCAGCCCAGGGGCTTGGCTCCCCACGCAGGGCTTCGAGCCATTTTTGCACCAAGGTGCGGCTTTGGTTTACGAGCGGGTCTAGGTCCATGCGATGCCTCATGGCCTAAGATGCTCTGTTTAGTATAGCAGGCTTTGGCGGCTGCAGGTGCTTTATGAGGTGTCGGGCGCAGGCAAATCTCGTAGAAGCCCATGCCGCGGGTGGCTGGACGCGTGCCGGACCGCGGGCGGCTGAACCCGCCCGCTCGCTATCCTCGCCACCACATGCCCCGCTCGTTGGGCCTGCCAGCCCGCACGCAATTTTATACTAGCCGCGGGCTTCCAGCCCGCGGCGGCTGCGGCCCGCGAGCGCGGCCATGGCCCGCGGCGGCGGAACCCGCCCGCTACAAATTCATCACCGCACGCCCCCACGTTGGGCCGGATGATTCGCGCGCAATTTTATACTAGCCGCGGGCTTCCAGCCCGGGGCGGCTGCGGCCCGCGAGCGCGGCCATGGCCCGCGGCGGCGGAACCCGCCCGCTATCCTCGTCGCCGCGCGTTGGGCGGTGGCCTTTGCGTGCTCCCTGAGGTGTCTATCCGCTCAGGCCACGCCAAAGAACCATGCCCCATAAGCCCAGGACGACCGCGGTGAACTCCGCGGGCCACGGGGCCAGGGGGTAGACGGCGGCTACCCAGGAGTGAAAGAGGATATACGGCGCGAAGAAGGGCCCAGCCACCATGGCCCAGCGTGGTTCCTGGGTGCGGACGCTGTGGGTAAGCAGCGCGAGGCCGATGGGCAACGAGGCCGGCCATAGGCTCGCGTTCCACCAGAAGGTGAGGGGCGCTTGGAAGCGAAGCGGCCATGGACCGAAGAGCAGCACGCTCAACCCGAGGGCCAAGCTTACGGGACCGAAATCATGGAGCACGCGGCGCCATCCGCCTTGGCGCACGGCCTGGATGAACCAATACAGGGTCAGCCCGATGCCGACTTGCGGTTTGATCACAAGAAAGAACAGGCCCCAGCGGGGTGGGAGCACAAAGCCCAGCATGGGGAGCCAGTCGATGTTCGCATTGAGCAGGCCATGCCATACCGGCGGTGCGAGCAAGGCCAGGGCCAGGGTCCACCCGCGCGCGCCCAAACGCCACGCGAGCCACGCATAGGCAAACAGGCTGAGGACAAAGTACGCAGCTCGGCCCCAATCTTCGGGTAGCAGACCTAAGGGAAGGAAGGGCACAATGGCCCACGGCGCGATGCGGAATCCTGCCACTTCATACGGCGACCGGCCCGCGAGCACGGCCCGGGCCGCGGGGTAGTAGGTCTCGTGCCAATCGATGCCGGGGGGCAAGGTGCGCGCGGCAACCCATGTGAGTCCAAGAAAGCCAAGAATAATGATGAACAGCCTGGGTTTGGCGCGAGGCATGGCGGGATTCCCCCGAAATTAAAACCCTAGGCCGGGCACGCAACCACGCGCGCCCGGCCCCAGGCTCAATCGCCAGCAAGGACGCGAGCGTTGAATTCCTCAATGAGCGCGTCAATCTCGGGGATGAGGTCTTGGATGCGCTTCCAGTAGGTCTTGTCGTACCATTGGGCACGCAGCTCTTCTGCGTCCTTGCCCATTTGCTCGACCCAAGTGAAGTATTTAAGGTTATGGATGCGTCGGCGGTCGGTATAACGCAGCTCGAGCACGTGGTCGACGTCCGCGGCTTGGAGATAGCGGGCAAAGTCGCGAGCAGCATCCATCTCGGTGTATTCGCCGTACTCTTCATGCATCTCGCGCAAGCGGCTTTGGTAGAGCTCCATGGAATCGGTCAACACGGTCATGACCACGTCCTCGGGCCCGAGCTCGTAGTACTTCGCGAATTTGATGCTCATAACCAGGTTTGCGATGCCCGAGAAGCCCAGCAGGTCCAGCTGGTTGACCACATCTTCGGGCACGCCCTGCTTGACCAGGTACGCGCGACCAGCGGGTTCGTTGAACAGGCGGGCTAGGCTAACCACGGCATTGTCGTCGATGTCGATGACCATGTCGGTGTTCTTGACGTTGTGGATCCAAGGGACGTGTTTATCGCCAATGCCTTCAATGCGGTGTTCGCCAAAGCCGTTCTCCATAAGGGTGGGCACCTGCAGGGCTTCGCCCGCGGCGATCTTGATGGTGGGGTAGCGCTGTTTGAGGTAATCGCCCGCGGCGATGGTGCCCGCCGAACCTGTGGTGAGGGCGAGACCGCGAAATTCATCGTTAGGCCGCATGATGCGCTCGAGCACTTCCTCCATCGCGCGGCCGGTGACCGCGTAGTGCCACAGGTAATTGCCGAATTCGTCGAATTGGTTGAAGATCATGATATCTTCGCCCGAGGCCTCGAGCTCTTTGCACTTCTCGAAGATCTCCCGCACGTTGGCCTCGGTGCCGGGCGTGGTGATAACTTCGTCCGCGACGCCTTCCAGCCATTCGAACCGTTCCCGGCTCATGCCTTCGGGCAAGATGGCAATGGAGTGCACCGCGAGCAAGCGAGAGTCGAACGCACCGCCCCGGCAGTAGTTGCCTGTGGACGGCCACGCGGCCTTTTGCTGGGTGGGGTCGAATTGGCCAGTGACCAAATAGGGCACGAGCACACCGTAGGCAGCACCGACTTTGTGGGCGCCCGTGGGGAACCACTTGCCCACAAGGGCGACGATGCGCGCGGGGACGCCGGTGAGCTCGGGCGGAAATTCCAGGTAATTTACGGGGCCGAAGAGCCCACCGTGGGGGACGGGTTCATTGTGCCAGGTGATGCGGAACAGGTTCCGCGGGTGGATTTCCCAGAGCCCGATATGTCGCAGTTCTTCCTTGATGTTATCGGGGATGAGGCTTGGGTCGATCATCTGGCGGAACGTGGGCAACAAAATGCCGCGCTCTCGAGCGCGGCGGATAGCACGTTCGCGACGTTCGGGGTACACGGTTAGATCAATCATGCGAGCGTCTCCTTAGAGATAATGAGGTGTCCAAGATCGATCCCCTCGCGGGGCAAGGCCGCCTCGCGGCGGCCCGAGGAGCTTGGGATATGAACGCGCTAGAGCCCGCCACTCGGAGATGACGCGGGTGTGTCCAAGGTCCGGTTATTGAAGAGTGATTCGAGGTTTGAGAGGGTTTGTTCGATGTAATTGACTTCGCTGTCGACTTCGGCTGATTCTTTATCCTCCGGGCGCTCGCCCGTGCCGTGGTCAACGCGATACGGCAAGGTGGCCCGGATCGTGGTCCCTTGACCTGGTTCGGAGAGGATCTGCAAGTCACCGCCGAGACGTTGGGTTTGTTCGAGAAGAGAGCGCAGGCCGTAGTGGGTATAACCGATATCAGCCGGATGGAGTACTTTATCGGCGTCGAAGCCTCGGCCGTTGTCGGCCACTTCAACGATGAAGTATTCCGGATCTTCGGATGAGTAGACACGAATGAAGATTGTATCAGCTTTCGCATGTTTGCGAGCGTTGGTCGCGGCTTCAGAGGCGATGTAGAAAGCGAAAATCTGAACTTCTTTGTCAATCTTATCGAGGATGCTTTCGTCAATATCAAGCTGGACGTTTTGCCCGTAGAGCCGCTTCATACGGCTGGCCAAATCTTCAAGGGCTTGTTGCAAGCCTTCTTCCTCAATGGCGACCGGTCGTAGCAAGAAGAGGAGCGTACGCGCTTCGGTGGCGGCCTCGCGGGCCAGGGTGGCAATGCGGTTGAGCTCTTGTAACTCGTCGGGCTTGAGGCGATCCCGTACGCGCATGTATAGGTATTCGACGTCCATGGCGATGGACGCGATTTGTTGGGCCAGGGTATCGTGCAATTGTTGTGCGAACCGACGATAGATCTGCACTTCCCATTCGAGCCATTCGCGGCGCAAGTGTTGGACCAAGCGTCGATACCACATGAGGTGTAAACGCAACGCCGCGTGTGCAATCATGACTTCGATAACCTGGCGTCGGGACAGGTGCTCAAAGTACAGGGGGTCGCTTTTGTGCATAAAGAGGACAAGGCGCACGATGCGGTTGTCTTCGGGATGGAAGATGGGCGCCCAAAGGCCTGCTTGCATATCGCGCGCCCAGTGCCAGGTGTGAAAGGCCCGTTCTTTGGCCACGCGGAAGACGCTGAACGCGTAGCGCTCGCGTTTTTGGAAAAGCTCATCAAGGGAGCGAACTTCTTCTACATTCAAACGAAAGCCACAGGGCCGTCCCCGCTGCTGTTCGGCCTCTATCGCAGGATCGTAACAATAGCCTGTCCACGTGTCCCCATCAGGCCGATCTGGTACCCACACAGCCATGCGAAACTCTTGGAAGGAAGCTTTGCGAAAGGGCATGAGCAGATCGTTGACTTTCCAAAACACATGTTCCCAAATTTCCCGCTCTTCGTCGTCGAAGGTAAAGGTCGGTTTGGGAAGGAACTTATCTTCCCAGCGTGGATGACGTACGTCGCGAGAGAGTAGGGCTTGAAGCCAGGCTTCGGGTTCGGTGTGGGTTTCGCGCGTAGGCTCTTCCGTCTGCTCTTCAAGCGCGAGACTTAGCATATCGTGCTGCCCGCGGCGCGCGAGCAGCCACGTTATGAGGGCCCCCGTGAGTGTGCCAACCAGGAATAAGGCAAGTGTCGTCATGACTGTTTCTCCCTAAACAACGGCCCTGTTCATGTTCAGTATACCACGGTTCTGTCCTCAAGTTACAATAATAATACAAACCTTATTTGCGTTTTTGTTTATGCCCCTTTACTCAGTCTTTGACTTTGGGGATGACTTGGGTTGAAATTCACCCAATTGTTTTAAGACGCGCGAGGAGCGCAAACGTTGCTCCAAAATTGCTTGTTCATAGCCTTGCAAAATTCGTGCCACTCGGGCGCGCACTCCTTGCTTGGGAATAGGGTGCCACATGGCCTCGGGACCGCTCCGTTGTAGATGTCGCAGGTACTTCAAGGTACGTACGTCCACCGCTAAGAGATGCTCCGTTGCATGAGAAGCGCATGAGGGGCACACCACCCCACCTTCCTGAAACGAGAGAAATTGATCTTCTGCTTGGATGGGACGGTTACACCGCACGCAGTGGTGAAGCTCCATGTGATACCCGACTCGGCTGAGCAGGTGCGTTTCATAGTAGTGGACGGGCCAATCCGGCTGTGGATGGCGCGCGATGGCGTCCAAGGTGCGGCGTAGCAGGTCATACAAGCCTGGATAGTGCTCTCCCTCCCATACAAAGCGGTCTGTTAATTCGGATACATACATCGCCCATGTGAAACGTGTCACATCTTCACGAAAGACCATCCACGAACGTAGGGTTTCAACTTCGACGAGCACGGGCCGTTCACGGCCGTGGGCCAGCAGCACCGCGACCTGATGCAAAGGTTGCAAATGGGGCCCGCGTCGCGAGCGCGGATGCCGCGCACCCGGCGCGCGGACGGTGTACTTGCCTTGACGTGTATAGAGCACCAAAAGCAGATCGCGTTCGCCGAAATCTCGGCGCCGCAAGATGATGCCTTCGGTGCGCCAACGGCGAGGCGGTCGTGTCATGGGGCATCCTTAGCTTGGGCGTGCGGAGCCGAGGTCTGGAACTCGGCTTCCTGAGGTGTCTGTACCTCGGTTTGGGTTTCGGGTGGTCCCAGGTGCACGCGGAAACCAAAGCGGCCGATATAAACGATATCATCTTCTTCCAGCGCGAGGCCTTGGGTGGTGATGGGCGTGTAATTAACCCACGTGCCCGCGACGGATTGTAGGTCCGCGAGGAATACCCGGCCTCGCGCGTCCCGCCATAGCCGTGCGTGCCGTGGGCTGACCGAGGGATCGGCCAGGACAACGTTGGCCATGGCGGGGTCGGCGCCTAAAATCAATTCGGCCCCGCGCAAAACAATGCGCGGTCCTGTGGGCCAACCCGGTTGTAAGGGCGGCAAGGGCTCCAATACGGCCCATACGCGCGCCGTTTCCTCCGGCTTTTTGGGACGGCCCCAGGGCATGTGGGCTCGCAATCGCGCGAGCCAGTCACCTGAGGGCATGGGGGGGCGGTAACGCCAAAGTCCCCAACCTAACGCGCCCAGCAGCACGAGTCCAGCTAGTCCCACGGCCCATGTGACCGCAGACCACGCTTCTGGCCGCGTCACGGGGGCTGTGACCTCTACCTCGGTGGCGTCGGGTGTGGCGGTGAGGTTCGTGGGTGTTGGTTGCCCCAGGGGGGCGATGGGCGTCGGCGCGACTAGACGCACGGTTACGGTAACAGGGGCTGTCCGGCCTGTAAGCCCTAGCGCATCTTCAGCTTCGACCTGGACTTGGTGGGCGCCGTCTTCGGTATAGGCGCGTAGATCCCACAAGAAGCGTTCGAAAGGTGGTTGAGTTTGTGTTTGGACGGCTTCACCGTCTACGTAGAGGGTGGTACGCACAATATCCCGAGGCGTGCCATCGGGGAAGTCGATGGCAATGGTCAATCGCTGTTCTGTAGGGCGCCATTCGGCACGTGGCGCGTCGGGCCTCGGGGGAACGCGCACAATGGTTTGCGGCACCTGTCGCCATTGCACCGCAGGCGGCTCTAGGGTGATGTCGTACGTCCCCTGGGCCGTGAGCACGCCGTAGGCGGTGTTGGCTTCGATGGTCACTGCGACCGGCCCCGGTTGGGTGCGCGTGGTGCGATATACCAGGCGGTACACTTGCTCCCGATTGGTGAAAAACTCGTGCAGGTCAGGCAGCACTTCTTGCCCGCTGAAGAGCACGAAGTGCCCGCCCGTCGCGCGCGCCAGGCCTATGAGCGCGTGGGTTTGCGGCATTTCGACCCAATCCCGATGCCCAACCAGCCAGACCGAGACCCGCACCCCGGCCTCGCGAGCCTGGCGAGCCAGCTCGGGCAATTGGTCCGCTTGTTCGAGGGTGATGGGCGCGGTGATGAAAAGGACTTCTCGCGCGACCTCACCCAGGGGGGTGGGTTCCATGGCGAGGGCCAGCGCGCGGGTCAATACCGCGAGGTCGGGCTCCATTTGACGGAAGTTCGGCGTCGCTTCGTTTCGGAAGGTCTCGATCGCGTCGAGCAAGGTGCCAGGATCATCCGTGTGACGCAAAAGTATGCCCGTACTGGTCACGAAGCTCATATCGTAATGCTGCGCCGGCGCGCGTTGGAGCCATGTCTTGAATTGATAATAAATGTAATCAAAACGGCTCACACCTTGCGCGTCTCGGACCGCGAAGCTCCGCGCGGGGTTGAGGGCAAACACCATGACCATTCCCGGCCGCCGGATGTCAAGGGCTTCCACGGTCCGCGGCTCACCTTCTTCGACAATGCGGATATCGTTAGCCGTGACTCCGCCGATGAAATATCCATCGGGGCCTTGAAGGGCAAGCCAGGCCTCGACTTCGGGGTAAGCGGTCATGGTTAGGTGGCGGAGGATGGCTTGTGGGCCCAGGGGTGGTGGCATGGCCTCTTGCTGTGGGGCCGCGGCCACCAATGTGATGGCGAAGCCCACGAGCCAAAGCAAGCGTTTCATACGCGTCTCATCCCAGCTGGTGCAGGCGTCGGGCGTAATGGATGCGGTCTTGGACGTCCGGACCGGCGAAGGGCGGGGGACCAATAGGGTCGGGGGGGATGGGAGCATCGTGCAAGACAGCCCAAACCGCGCGCCCCGCGGCTGCCAGGGCCTGAGGGTCGTACCCGCCCTCGAGTACGAACACGATGCGCCCTTGGGCCCACGCGTTAGCCCATTGCACCAAAAAGCGGGCCAGCTGCGCGAAGCCCTGCGCGGAGAGCCCTAATTGGGTGAGTGGGTCGCGCCAATGTGCGTCAAATCCTGCGGAGACCAAAATCAACGCAGGCCGCCAACGGGCCAACCATGGCTCGAATACGCGCGCGTACACCTGACGATAACCCTCATCATCTGTGCCCGCGGGCAAGGGCACGTTAAGGATGCGCCCGCGCGCATGTTCGGCGTCGTCGAAGTCGCCTGTTCCAGGATAGATATCCTCCTGATGGGTAGAGGCGAATCCAACCCGCTCGTCGTGCAAGAAGATGTGTTGGGTACCGTTGCCATGATGCGCGTCGAAATCGATAATGGCAATGGGCTCAATGCCTCGGGCCAGGGCCTCATGGGCCGCAATGGCCACGTTGTTGAAGAGGCAAAAACCCATGGCCTGGGTCCGCGTCGCGTGATGCCCTGGCGGACGTACCCACGCGAACCCCCGCGCATGAGGGGCGCGCAAGACCGCGTCCAACACCGCGAGCGTACCTCCGGCCGCGCGGCGTGCGTCCTCAAAGGACGTGGGAGTAACATAGGTCGGCGCGTAATCGATCACCGCGGGTCCGTGCCGGACGACCTGTTGCAAATAGGCTACGTAGTTTGGGTGATGCGCGCGAGTAATTGCGTCCAGCGGTGCGAGGGGGGCCTCAAGCCAGATGGTTCCGTCGTGCGCTTGGGGTAGGTCAGCCAGCGCGCTAAGCCGCGCAGGACTTTCTGGGTGGTCGCCATACCGATGCCCGGGCGACGGGACCCAGGTCGCGTAGACCGTTGGCGGCATGTTCGCTCCCTATTGGTCAGGTTCCTGGCATACCTATTTTAGCATATCTCGGCCTGATCCTTCCGCGTTGGCGACCGCTTGCTGTTGGGTGTGCATCTCGATGGTCATGCCTTGGTGCCTTGGGCTTTGGCCATGCAGTAGCCAGGCCGCGCTAATAAAACGTTTACACTTTGATGACGGCATGTTTACAGGAGTGCGCTATTATCAACAATGACGCGGTCGTACATCCCCAAGTTCCGGAGGTGAACTATGATCTTGGATAAGATTCGGGAAGTCGCGCGCAAAGCTGAGAGCCGCACCCTCGAGGCGACCCAGCAGCGTGAAGAAGGCAAGTTGGTGCACGTCGCGACCCAAGTGGTGGAGAAGCTGGGCGCGGCGTTGGCCGCCCTGCGTGAAGGGCAGCTGGAGCAAGCCAAAGCTTTGCTCGCGGAAGCGCGAGATCTGGTCGCGCAATTGCAGGAGAGCCACGAAGACGTGGCCGCGCTGCCCTTCCAGGTACGCATTTACCAAGTGGTTCAGGTGAATGACCCTGAGGTGGCCAAGGACCTGTTAGCCCAAGCGCGCAAAGCCTTGGATGAGGGCAATGTGCCTTTGGCCCGCATCCTGCTCAACCGCCTGCGCAATGAGATCGTGGTTGACACGGATTTGGTCCCCTTGAAGGTTTTGGTTCACACGCTGGATTTGGCGCAGAGCATGTTAGATCGAGGTAATGTAACCGGTGCGATCAGCGCGCTGGCGGTGTTGGATACGGCCATTGAGCGGGTGCAAACCATCATCCCGCGGCCACTCATGGAGGCCTTCTACCTCATTGAGGAGATTCGTAAGCTGGATCCCAAGGCAGATCAGCCCGTCATCCTGGAGCTTATCAAGCTGGTGCGCCAAAAGGTCGAGCTCAGCCGCGTCTTGGGTTACCTACGCGACGAAGAAGTCATCAAGAGCTTGTTGGCGCAAATCGAGAAGGTCGAGCAGGCTGCTCAGGAAGAAAAGGAGCAGGATCAGCAGTTGGCCGACTTGCAAGAAGCCTTGGACGCAGCTCGCGAGAAAGAG
>JAADFA010000038.1 GCA_013153135.1 Chloroflexota bacterium | reverse complement strand
GGGCGGCACGCGAGCGCGACCATGGCCGCAGAGCGCTTGCCGTTTCTACAACATTTGCGTGCACCCATCTCATCGCTTTGCCTTGACGTTGATTTTACAAATCTGTATAATAATCGAACGTTCGTTCACTTAGCCTCAAAACTGAGGGGGACCGTTATTGGGTACCCATTACCCGTTACAGAGGCTTCAACACCCCACAAGGAGGACGTGATGCCCACCCTTTCCACGTCCCGCCGAGATGCCATCCTCCATACCGCATACGAGCTTTTTTCGCGGCAAGGATACCACGGTACGCCTGTGCGTCAAATTGCTCGGCGTAATAACATTGCCTTGAGCACCATTTACTATCACTTTGGCTCTAAAGAAGCCCTCTTCGCGGCTGTCTACGAGCATTTCCATCCCGCTCCCCTCCTCCTAGAACGCCTCCGCGGACGTACGTACAAAAGCCGTGAAGATTTGCTCCGCCAAGCTTGGCAGGAGCTTATGGCTTTTCTCGAAACATCTCCTCAGTTCATCCATATTATGTTCATTGAATGGGTCGAATTCCAAGGCCGTCATGCGCCGTATATATGGAAGCGTTTCCTGCCCCTATGGCGCGAGCTTCTCAAACCCACCTTCGGCGATCTGTCTGACACGGACTTGCTCGCCATTTTTGGTACCTTAGTCGGCTACGCGTTTGGCTATGCCCTGGCGCGTCAAAGCGAACACATTCCTATGTCCAAAGAGCGCTTGATGCAGCTTTTCTTGTACGGAGCTGTTTCTTTGGGAAATGCTTCATAGCATTGTGCGTTATCATGGGAGCCTAATTTGAGTGTGGCCTTAAAGGGAGGATATGACCCTTTCCTCATAAAAAATTTGCCAAACAACCTTGTGGCCAACGGCATACGCAATGCTGAAAAAGGGCCAAAAGCCGTGATAGCGCCACGCCGCGCAAGATCGAGCGCATAGTCCCGGCGCTCCCGTGTTTGCTCGGTCCGGGATGCGCTGGATGTATTTAAGGCTAACAGAACGTTACGTTCCGCTCATACCTGCTATAATGGAAGCCCCGGAGGGGAGAGGCGCGAGGAGGCATCCATGGCTCAGGCGCCATCTCCCGAGCGCGAGCACACGTGGCCGCGATGGCTATGGCAGGGACGCCTTGGCCCCGCCTTCTGGACATTAGGCGCGCTCTTTTCCTTCGCCCTCAACATCGCGCTTATCGTAGCTGTCCTCCTTCTGTTGCGGCAGGTGTTTGTGCTCAAAACGTTAGTGCAGGACCAGCTCCTCGGTGGCTTGGTTGAAAACTTTCGAAAGATGGATGAAGCTGTCATTCGAACTGAGGTGGTGGTGAACGACACCATCCCTGTGCAATTCGATCTCCCTGTTCAGTTCGAGCTTCCCGTCGAAACCGAAACCGTCGTGGTGCTCACCCAAGACACGTCCATCCGCGGTGCGCGGGTAGATCTGCGCACAGGGGGCCTCATTATCCAAAATGCGCCTGCCGATATTGTGTTGCCCGCAGGGACGAAACTGCCCATCCGCCTGAGCATCGTGGTTCCGGTAAACACAGTGGTACCTGTGGACACGCGTATCCCCGTAACCTTGCGCGTACCTGTGGCGATTCCTTTGCGTGAAACCGAACTTCACGAGCCCTTCGTGGGCTTGCAACGCGTGCTCGAGCCCTATCAACATCTGCTCGAAGGCCTGCCCGACGCGTGGCCATGGCAATCCCCATCGCCAACCCCAACGCCGACCCCAGCGCCGTAGACGAGCCTCGGAGGCGTTATGCCAGAGCTGCCTGAGGTCGAGACCTACGCGCGCTGGTTACGAGGCGCGTATGGCACGCCAGGGCTCATAGGGCGCCAGGTGCGAAGGGTGCGGGTGCGCTGGCCTGCGGCCGTGGCCACGCCTGACGCGACCCTCTTCGCCCAGCGACTTCGAGGCCGAACCGTACAAGCCGTGGCCCGTCGCGGCAAATATCTCCTTTGGCATCTCGAGAACCGTGAAACAGTTCTCATCCACCTGCGCATGAGTGGCCGGTTACGCTGGGCTGACGCGCCCCCAAACGAGGCCGCACGGCACCTGCGACTCGCGCTCGAGCTGGACGATGGACGCTGGTTGCTTTACGAAGACCCACGCAAGTTCGGACGTTGGTGGCTCACCGCGCGGCCGACTACGGTGCTAGGTCACCTTGGCCCTGAGCCCTGGGAGATCTCCCCCGACGCGTTTGCCGCGCGGCTCCGGGCACGGCGGGCTCGCATCAAGCCGCTGCTGTTGAATCAGCGTTTTCTCGCGGGTGTGGGCAACATTTACGCGGACGAAGCCTTGCACCGCGCGGGCATTCATCCCGCGCGAGCGGCCCATACCCTAACCTCGACCGAAGCCGCACGGTTGCTGTACGCACTACAAGAGGTGCTGCGCGAAGCCATCCTTGCCCAAGGAACCCGGTTTGACGCGGCCTACCCTTGGGGTACCTATCAACAATACCTGCGAGTATATAGCCGGGAAGGACAGGTTTGTTATACTTGTGGCGCCCGCATCCGTCGCCTTCGCTTGGCTGGCCGGAGTGCACATTACTGTCCCCAGTGTCAACCGAGGGTCTCGAACGCGTAACCGCAAACGAGCCCTCACGGGCAGGGACATGACCCCAGGAGCGGAGCGATGAACATCTCGCCCATGGTATTGATGGTATTGTTTGGCGCCTTTGTTGGGGGAATAGCCCTCGGCGTACTCGCGGGCTGGTTCACATGGGGAACAGGCTCGCCTGCAACAAAAGACGAAGCGAAAACGCGCGCGTCGAGACCACCTAAACGCGGCCTCTTTGTGCACTGGGATCGCGACGCGAACCACGGCATCCGGGTGCACTGGCAAGGCAAACCTTATGCCCGCTCGTGGGATTTGCCCGATGAAAGCCGGGCAGACTTTCAGCGCCTGCTGCACCGTCTTATCCAATGGTTTGATCAACCTGAATCGCGCCAAAGCAAGCCACGCGCACGTGCCGCATCGCGTGGCGCCCCCTCTGCGCGGCCTCGTTTGGATGAAGCTGCGACCGCGGTACGCATGTACGCGGAGATCGATGACATCCTCCAAGAGCTGCTCCAACGCGCCCAGATTCAACGTCGAGTGCATGTGCGCTTCTTGCCCCAGCACATGCAAGTGGTGGTTTACGTCGATACCCAGTCGTATACATCCTTAGACGACATCCCAGATGAGCGCATCCGAGCGCTCATCCGCGAAGCTGTGCGGCGCTGGGAGCGTAGCCACTGAGGCCAACCCATGGACCCTGCATGGATCGCCCTTGGATTGACAGGGCTCTTAGTAGTCCTGTTGCTGTTTGGCCGCGCACCGGCCGAAGCCGTCGCGTTGCTCATTCTGGTCGCGACGGTGGTTTTGGGTTTGCTCCCCCCGCGCGATGCCCTCGCCGGCTTTGCAAATCCTAGCGTAGTCGCTCTCATTTTCATCTTTCTTGTTGCCCAGGGCATTGAAGCCAGCGGCCTCGCGCGGGGCATCGCGGACTGGTTGCGGCGTCACGCGGGTGGCAGCGAACGCCGTTTGCTCGCGGTAGTCATGGCGACCACCGCGTTTCTTTCTCTCTTCATGAACACTGTGGCCGCGGCTGCGGTCCTGCTCGGTCCGACCTTGGATCTCGCGCGACGACAACGCATCTCGCCTGCACGGTTGCTTCTGCCCATGGGTTATGGCGCGCTCTTGGGCGGTATGGCCACTTTGCTCACGACCGCGAACCTGGTGGTGAGCGCGGCCCTTGAAGCCCACGGCTACGAGCCCTTTGGCGTGTTTGACTTCCTGCCCGTGGGTCTGCCCGCGACTTTGGTGGGCATCGCGTTCATGGTCTTGATTGGGCGTCGCCTGCTGCCCAACACCTCGCCAATGGACGAAAGCGGCCCTCGACGCGCGCTGGCCGACGCGTTGCGGCAATACGGCCTTGCTCGCGGGGTGCACGCGTACCGTCTGCGGCCGGATTCGCGGCTTATCGGCCGCCCGGCCCGCCGTCCCCATACCGCGCGCGAGATGGGCCTTACGCCTGTAGGGCTGATTCAGGGTGACTACTTTACCCCTGTGCACGCGCTCGCAACCGACGTACTCCTCGAAGCCGGTGATATCATTTTGCTCGCGGGGGAACCTTCCCCAACTGTATTACACGAGTATGGTCTCGAGCCATGGGATCGGGTGGCGGTGGACGCGCTCTTGCGCCGCGGGGGCACGTTCGCGGAGGTCATCCTCAACCCGCGCGGCCAGGCCGCGGGACAAACGCCCCAGTCTCTGCGGCTACGGGAACGGTACGGTGCGTTAGTGGTGGCCTTGTGGCGCCATGGACGCGCGCATTATCATGACTTACATCGCCAAGTACTCCGGGAAGGTGACGCTTTGCTCTTGCTCATTCCCCCCGAGAACGTTGCCCTTCTGGCTCAAGATCCAGATTTTATCCTGCTCGCGAGCAGTGAGCATGAACCTTCACGTGCGTGGGCACCATGGGCTGCGGGCGCTTTATTGGTGTTGATGTTGGCTTTGACCGCGTTTCGGGTACTTCCCTTGGCTTTGGCGGCCATTTTGAGTGCGAGCGGCGTGATCGCGCTGGGGCTGGTGCGACCACAAGAGGCTTACCGGGCCATTCCATGGCGTGCGATCTTTTTGATTGCGGGTGTGTTTCCCCTAAGCACCGCGTTGGCTCGCACAGGGGCAGCGCGCATGGTGGTGGATTTTTTGCTCCGGCCCCTGGGGCACGCGCCGGCCTGGGTGTTGGCTTGGGGCATGTTGTGGCTTTCCGCGGCCTTAGCCCAGGTGATGAGCGGCCAGGTGGCAGCGCTGGTGCTGGCACCGCTCGCGCTTACGGTGGCCGAGAGCCATGGTGTCTCTGCGCATGCGATGGCTATGGCTGTCGCGCTGGGTGCATCCATGGCCTTTTTGCTCCCTACAGGCCATCCGGTAAACTTGCTCGTCATGGGGCCAGGCGGCTATCGCCCGCGAGATTACATCCGGGTTGGGCTACCTCTCGCGTTGGTGATCACGCCGGTGGTGGTTGCGCTGCTGCCCTACGGCACTCCCTAAGGCCTGCAGGCCCGCGCTATTCGCCGTGGGATGGCTCTGTAGATGTGGCCTGCCAAGCCAGATCCAAAGCTTGGCGTAGCGTGGTCGCTTCGTGCACGGTGATACCGTCAGGCCAAGTTTCGTGCGGGCTACGGGCCAAACGGCGGGGCACCACCGCGTGCCGAAAGCCCAGCTGAGCGGCCTCGCGCAATCGGGCGGCTAATTGGCCTACCGCGCGCAGCTCACCAGCTAGCCCGACTTCGCCAATAAGCACCACATCTGCACGCAACGGCCGGTCCAGTCGAGAGGACGCGACGGCGGCTGCGATAGCCAGGTCGGCCGCGGGTTCACGCACTTGCAAGCCGCCGACAACGCTGACGAACACGTCTTGGTCAGCCAAGCGCAAGCCTAAACGGCGTTGCAACACAGCCAGCACCAAGAGCAAACGGTTGTAATCCACGCCGATGGCCGCGCGGCGCGGGTGCCCGAACGCGGTGGGGCTGGTCAGGCCTTGCACTTCGACCAACAGCGGCCGCGTTCCCTCCATGGTGACCGCGATGGCCGAACCGGCTGCGTTGACCAAGCGCCCCGCGAGGAAGACTTCCGACGGATTGGGCACTTCGACCAGGCCGCGGTCGTGCATCTCGAATACGCCGACCTCATCTGTCGCGCCGAAGCGATTTTTGACTGAACGAAGCAATCGGTATGCGTGGAAGCGGTCTCCTTCCAGGTAAAGCACTGTGTCAACGATGTGCTCCAACACTTTGGGCCCTGCGAGGATGCCTTCCTTGGTCACGTGACCGATGAGGAAAACCGCGATGTTCCGCTGCTTGGCCAGGGCTTGCAGCCGGGCCGCGCTCTCGCGCACTTGGCTCACCGAACCGGCCGAGGATTGGAGTTCGGGAAGGCTAACGGTTTGAATGGAGTCAATAATAAGGATATGCGGCTTCAGTTGGTCGACAAACGCCAAGATCGCGTCCAGGTTGGTCTCGGTCACCAGATAAAGGTTCTTGGGGAACGGTCGAGGACGGCCTTGCGGGGTGCGCCACAGGCGTTGGGCACGCATTTTGATCTGGGCTTCGGATTCCTCGCCCGAGACGTACAGCACGGTGAAGGAACGGGCCATCTCGAGTGCGGTTTGCAAGAGAAGGGTCGATTTGCCAATGCCGGGGTCACCGCCCAAGAGAACGATGGAGCCGGGGACAATGCCGCCGCCCAACACGCGGGCCATTTCAGCCATGGGCAGGGGCCAACGGGCTTCGTCTTGCGCGGGGATGTCCGCGATAGGTCGTGGCTGTTGGGTGACGGACGGACCTGAACGACGCGCCGGTACAGGTGCAATGATCTCCTCTACAAAGGAGCCCCATGCACCGCAGCTGGGGCAACGGCCTAAAGGTTTAGGCGAGCGGCGACCACAGTTCTGGCACACGTATTCCACGCGCGGTTTGGGTGACATGCTCTTTTCCTCCATGGCCCGGTACCAGCCAAGTTTCACGTGAAACTTGGCTGTGAAGGCAATCTCGCGTTTCACGTGAAACGTCAGGGGCTTAGATTTCCGGGCCAACGGCCGGGCTTCCTAAGAAGGACCGGGGCGTAAAACGTCAAAGCAGGTCCATACGGTCAAGCCCCTTTTCCCCTTCCAGCCGCAACCGGACGTAAGACTCATAACGCGACGGATGGATGCGGCCCTCGGCCACCGCCTGCCGTACCGCGCAACCGGGTTCGTCAATGTGGGTGCAGTTGTTGAACTGGCAATACGGCACCAAGGCCCGGATCTCAGGGAAGTAACCATCCAGCTCTTCCGGCTCGATATCCCATAAGGCCAGGGCTTTCAAGCCCGGTGTGTCCGCTACATAGCCCCCGTCCTCCAGGGGAAACATCTGCCGCACTGTGGTCGTGTGACGCCCCTCGCCCGTCGCCCGGCTGACCTCACGCACCGCAAGACCCAGCCCCGGTTGGATGGCATTGAGCAGGCTGGATTTACCTACACCCGAGGGGCCCACGAACACCGAAATTTTACCCCGCAGGACCTCTCGCAACTGATCCACGCCTTCGCCCGTCACCGCGGAAGTATAGATCACAGGATAGCCAATGTCTTCATACAGGCCAAAAATCTCGCGCGCCCGTTCCAAGCCGGTCAGATCAATCTTATTAGCCACAATCACCGCGGGAATCTCTTGCTTTTCCGCAATAACCAAAAACCGATCCAACATGCGCAACCGCGGCTCAGGCTCCGCCGCAGCAAAGGTAACCATGACCTGATCGGGATTCGCGATGATAATCTGCTCATATTCTCCACGTGGGGTGGGTGCCATGCGCGAGAGCTTACGCACTCGCGGTTCGATCTCCTCAATGACGCCCGTACCATCAGGTAGACGGCGGAAGTGCACCCAATCGCCCACCGCGACCAGGTCGCCTGTGCGGGGGCGGCGCTTGAGCTTACCTCGCAGGCGACACACCACCGGGTCGCCACCGCTCTCGGGCTGGACGGTGAAAAATCCGCCCGCCTTCTTGAGAACCAAACCCCGTTCCAGGGCGCGCGTACGTTTACCGGCTCGAATCTTGCCCTTGCCCAACCTTGCCTCCTTGATGTGATTTGCTCCGCCCCTTGGGCAGGCGTTCAATGCGCAATTGTGCGATGCGGCGTTTGTCCATCTTGGTCACCGTGAGCCGCACACCATCCCTGGCCACATCCACCGACTCGCCTTCTTCGGGAATGTGACCTAAACGATCAAGCACATAACCCGCGACGGTGTCGTAATATGGACTGCTCAAATGCAAGCCCAAAGCCTCGTTCACATCGTCGATCAGGGCTTGGCCATCCACATTCCATACCCCCTCACCGATGGGCACTACGTCCGGCGGCTCGTTGTCGTACGGATCGCCCACTTCGCCAACCAGCTCTTCCAGGATGTCTTCTAGCGTTACCAAGCCCGCAACGCCACCATACTCATCAATCACAATGGCTATATGTTGCCGCTTCTCACGGAACTCTTTGAGCAACTCGCCAATGGGCAAGCTCTCTGGAACAAAGAGGGGTTCGTCGGCAACTTCACGCGCAGGCCGATCCAGCTGTTCGTCGCCAGTGACCAACAGGCGTAATAGGGATTTGATATGTACAATGCCTACAATTTTGTCCAAATCCCCTTGATACAAGGGAATCTTGGTTAGCCCGTGTTCCGCGGCCAAGCGCAACACCTCACGCAAAGGTGTATCGGCAGGAGCCGCGATAATCTCGGTCCGCGGCACCATAACTTGACGAACTTTAATTTGCCAAAAGTCCAACGCGGCTTTAAGAATGGTACCTTCTTCTTGAGGGAGAACCCCTTCTTCTTCTGACTCTTGTAGCAAAAAACGCAGTTCTTGCGGGCTCAGCCCCCGTGGGTGGGCAACCTCACCCCAATGCAAGAGTCGAAGCACCGCCCGAGTGGCCCAATCCAGCCCGTCGATGAACCAGCGGAAGGTCCAAATAAAGAGCTGCATCGCAGGTGCGAGGCGCACGGCTGCGATTTCAGGATTGCGCAAAGCAGCCACTTTGGGCACCTGCTCGCCAAAAATCACGTGCAGGGTGGTCACCGTGGTCAACGAAATGACCAGGGGCAAAAAGGGCATAATGGTATTTAGCCAAGGGGGTGGGGTCTCCAGCAGAGCCGCAAACAAGCGATGGACCAGTTCCTCAAAGGTCCGATCGCCAACAGCGCCCAGGGCCAAGCTGGCCAAGGTCACCCCTAGCTGGGCTGCGGCCACTAATCGTTCCCGTTCTTCGGGACTGGAGAGCCACTCAAGGACGATCTTCGCACCCGCGTAGCCCTGCTGAGCTAAGGCTTCCACCTTCGGACGTCGACTGACGACCACAGAGAATTCAATGACCACAAAAAACGCATTCAAGCCGATGAGCAGCGCCATTAAGAGCAAATCCAAACCCAGCTCCATGAGGGCTCTTCAACCTCCTGAGAGAAGAGAATCCCCCCTCCGGACGCTACACGTCCGGTGGGGGTGTGCGACTTCATTATACCAATCCGTCAGCGCAACAAGGCTACCGCGGGATAACCGACCACCTGCTGGTAATCGCCCGTGACGTCGCCCGACGTCGCATAGCCTAGGAGCACGGCTTCCCGCGCGCCCAGAGCTTTGGCAGCCCAAAGCACCGTCGCGATGGCCGCACGGCCGCACGCAAAACCTTTACCTTCTTCTTCAGCTTGCAAGACGGCCATTGGATCCAGGCTTAGAATGCGACGCAACATCTCGGCGTCAAGCGCGTTGGCTACGTCTTGCGGATAATAGTGGGACAAATCACTACTCGCGACCAAAAGGTCCGTTCCCGGGCGCATGTGATCTGCCAACACATGACCCAGCCCCTGCAGCACCCCAGGGGCTACCGTGGCCAGCATCAACGGCACCAGGCGGAAGGGTCCCGCCAACGCCCGCTGAAGGAAGATAACCTCCATCTCCAAAGAATGTTCAGGATCATTCGCCACACGCGCCAAGCCAGGCAAGCCGCGGGCTCGCAAAGCGAAGTCGATTTGATCCAGCGTTGCTTGGTCAACAGGCACCAGGCCCAAGGGCGTTTCCCAGGCATCATGGGCGGTGGTGAGCAACGGAGCGCGTACCAAATGATGCATTGGGCCTACGACCGCCACCCGTTCATACGACTGACCCGTGACGGCAGCATAGGCGCGCGCGGCCACAGGGCCCGAATACCGTAAACCGGCATGCGGAGCGATCAGGGCAACCACGCGCGAAGGGTCCCAGTCGCGGGGCAAATCGGCTTGCGCGTCAGCCAGCAGGCGGTCGATCCAGCTCGCCAACGTAGCCGGGTCCGCGGGATACCACGTGCCTGCCAAAGGAGAAGGCCGTACCGTCGCCATACGTTACCTCCAAAGCATAACGTTTGCCTGCTTATTATAGAGCACCCCTCCCCCCAAGCGCAATCCCGACCAAGCGCTTCAATATGTTGCCCATGTGTCTTGCTCGAGCGCGTTGGTGGATAAAGAGTGTATTTCAGTTTCGTCGGTGTGTGAGCCGATAGCGAGGGCGAAGAAGGGAAGGCTCGGTAGGTATCGGGCCATGCAGGAAAGGCACC
>JAADFA010000079.1 GCA_013153135.1 Chloroflexota bacterium | reverse complement strand
GGTTGGGGTGGGCCATGGGGTGGGCACGCGCACCTGACCGGCTCGGGCCGCGTCGATGAGCCGCCGGGCCAGGGAGACCGGCCGCAGCGCGTTCAAAAAGCCGCCCACAGGAATGCAGCGGTCATCCGAGTCCACCACACCGTCCTGGTTGGTATCGACGACCACACGGCAATCCGCAACCGGCGCGCCATCCCCCGCGCCGACCTGGACGGGCACCGCGACCAGGTGGCCCGAGCGATCAAGGACCGCGCCACCACTGCTGCCTCGGGCGACGGCCGCCGTGGTCTTAATCCACGCGCGCGAGCCATAGGGTGCCTGCGCGCGGAAGCCCGCGACCACGCCTTGGGTCAACGTCAACGTCGTGCCGCCGATATTGGGATAGCCAAGTACGGTCAGGGGGGCACCCAGGGTGAGGGCCTCCGGATCGCCCAGGGGCAGGCTAGGCAGATGCAACGATGCGGGGTCTACGGGATGGCCTTGCGCGTCAGCCACCACGCGCAGGACCGCCAAGTCCAGAGCCGTGTCCAGTTGGACTACGCGCGCTTCATAGCGCGGGGCTGGCGGTTGGTCGACCTCGTTGAGCATGTGCACAACGATACGAGCAGGGGGTGCGCTTTGCTCCGCGGGCCAGACCGCGTGCGCGCAAGTGAGGATAAGCCCATCAGGGCTAACAATGGAACCCGAAGCCCAGTGCACCGTGCCGTCGGCCGTGTGCGTTTCCAGCGCCACGACCGCGCGGTAGGGCACCTCAGGAGGCGACGTGGTCAAAGACGCCACCCGGCCGCGGCCGGTCCAATAGCCCAAACCCAACCCACCGAGCCCTAGGACCAGGGCCAACACCAACAGCCCAAGGCCTGCGCCGCGATCACGACCCGGACACGGCGCAGCGGGGAGAAAGGGCGAGGATGACTCGGGAGCGGCCATGACGCTATCCAATGCCCGAGGGACCGGTCAAAAGCACCTTATCCGGCCCGCGGTCAATTTCCCAAGGGTAAATCACATACGCGTCCGTGATGGCCGCGTAATAATCCGGCCGCAAAGACCCAAAAAGGTTGCGATAAGGGTTGAAATGAAGCACACACGTATAGGGCGTCGCGCCGGCCGCGATCGCGCGGGCGCGCACCGCGGTGATGGTGCGTCCAGACCCCCACACATCGTCCACGATCAAGGTCTTGCGGCCTTCCAACAAATGCTCTTCCGGGAATTGGAGGAACTTGGGCCACGCACTGAGCTTTGCCTGCTCCATCTCCACTTCGGCCGGAAAATCTACCGCGGCCGTGAGGATATGCGTAATATCCAGCGCCTCGGCCAACAGCCCGCCGGGGATCAGGCCCCCGCGGGTAATGATAATCATCGCATCGAACTCTGTATCGAACTGCGGGATGAGGTACTCAACCAGTTTGTCGACATCCTCCCAGGTCAAAATCTCTCGACGCATATGCGGGGCTCCATAGAAATGAAATCGGGCATAGGGGGTGGTTATTATACCTCACTTCCGGAATGGGAGAGGAAATGAGCAAATCATATGGCACAATTTGATAAGCAAGATGGGCAAAGCGTGCAGCTTGTTCTAATTATAGCAGGGCTTCGGACAGCATTTCGAGTGGTATAATTCAGAACGTGCCATCCCCATACATGGGAGAAACGCCGATGAAATTGCACGAATACCAATCGAAGCGCATCTTTGCCCAGTACGGGGTCCCCATCCCGCCGGGCAAGGTGGCGACCACACCGGACGAGGTGGAGGCCATCGCTCGGGAGTTCGGGGACCCCGTGGCGGTTAAGGCCCAAGTGCTCGTGGGTGGCCGGGGCAAGGCGGGCGGCATCAAGCTGGCCCGCACCCCAGAAGAAGCCCGCGAAGTGGCCGATCGTATTTTGAACATGACCATCAAAGGCCTGCCGGTGAAGAAGGTGTTGGTTGACCCAGCCGTTGACATCCAACAAGAGATCTATCTGGGCATTACCAACGATCGCACGGCCAAGCGTCCTGTGCTGATGGCGTCCTCTGAGGGCGGCGTGGATATTGAAGAAGTCGCGCGGCGCAGCCCGGAGAAAATCGCCAAAGTACACATCCACCCCTTGCTCGGGCTGCAGAGCTACCAAGTGCGCGATATCGCGCTGCGTATCAATCTGCCACGCGAATATTGGCGCGCGTTTACGCAAGTGGCCATGGGCCTGTGGAAGGCCTACCAAGCCAACGACGCGACCCTCGCGGAGATCAACCCCCTGGTCATCACCGGCGATGGGCAGCTCCTAGCCCTAGACGGCAAGATGATCATCGACGACAACGCGCTCTTCCGCCATCCCGATCTGGCCGAAATGCAAGACTTAAGCGCGGAAGACCCGATGGAGCTCGAAGCCCGCAAATACGGCCTGAGCTACATCAAGCTCGACGGCGAGATCGGCTGTATGGTCAATGGCGCGGGTTTGGCCATGGCCACGATGGATATCATCAAGCTCTTCGGTGGCGAACCCGCGAACTTCCTTGACATCGGAGGCGGGGCTAACGCGGAGAAAGTCGCGGCCGCGTTCCGCATCATCCTGTCCGACCCCAAGGTCAAGGCCGTGCTTATCAACATCTTCGGCGGCATCACTCGGGGCGATGAGGTCGCCCGGGGCATCCTCCAGGCGATGGAAGAGGTCAAACCCCAGGTGCCCATGGTGGTGCGCTTGGTTGGCACCAACGCGGAGGAAGGCCTCCGCCTGTTGCAAAACGCGGCCATGGAGACCGCGGAAACCCTGGTTGAAGCCGCGCGCAAGGCCGTGGCCCTGGCGAAAGGAGGCGCAGCATGAGCATCCTCATTGGCAAAGACACCCGCCTGCTGGTCCAAGGCATCACCGGCCGAGAGGGCCGCTTCCACACCGAGCGCATGGTGGAATACGGCACCAACGTGGTCGCGGGCGTCACCCCGGGCAAGGGCGGCGCCTGGGTCCTCGACCGGATCCCGGTATTCGACACCGTGGCCGCGGCCGTCGAGGCCACGGGGGCCAATACCAGCGTCATCTTCGTGCCCGCGCGCTTTGCAGCCGACGCGATCCTCGAGGCGGCAGACGCAGGCATTGAGCTGATCGTGGCGATTACCGAGGGCATTCCCGTGCAAGATATGATGAAAGTCACAACCTACTTGCAGGAAAAAGGCACAACTTTGGTCGGGCCCAACTGCCCCGGTTTGCTCACCCCAGGCCAGGCCAAAGTGGGCATCATCCCGGGCAACATCGCAATCCCAGGCAACGTGGGCGTGGTCTCTCGCTCGGGCACGTTGACGTATGAAGTCGTGTACGCGATGAAGCACCGCGGATTGGGCGTGAGCACCACGGTGGGCATCGGCGGCGACCCCATCAAGGGGCTGGATTTTATCGATGTGCTGCGCATGTTTGAGGAAGATCCGGACACCGAGGCCGTCGTGCTCATCGGCGAGATCGGCGGTTCCTCCGAAGAGCAAGCCGCGGCCTTCATCGCGGAACACATGACCAAGCCCGTGGTTGGATTCATCGCGGGCCAAACCGCGCCGCCAGGCAAGCGCATGGGCCACGCGGGCGCCATCATTGAAGGCGGTGAGGGCACAGCAGCCGAGAAGATCAAGGCCCTCAAGGCCGCGGGCGTGCGGGTCGCGCGCCATCCAGAGGAAATCGCCGACATCCTGGTCGACATTCTGAAGAAGTAGGCGCATCGCCTGCTGCACCCAAGCCCCGGCCGCGCGAGCGGTCGGGGCTTTTTTCTAAACCCTTGTCGCGGGAGCCGCGGTCATGAAAGGGAGGCCACGCTTTCTCGTGCATCCGGTGCTGGGGATCTTCCTGCTCGGCTGGGGAGCGCTCCTAGGATGGCTGGTTACCCGACGCGTCCAGGGCTTCAACGCCCTGTGGTACGACTTGGGCTCAACCACCCAGGCCGTCGCGAGCGTGAGCTGGGGGGCGCCGCTCACCATGACACATCCTTTATTGCTCGAAAATGTGTCACGTCTCACTCGGGGTGCCGAATTTGTTTTCATATTGTTTACACCCTTGACTATCTTATGGGCTACGCCTCTTGTGTTGATCTACGCGCAGCTTTTTCTCTATCTCAGCGCAGCCATTGCGATTTACCTTATGGTAGCTCGCGTAAGGGATGTATCCTGGGGCCTCCTTGCGGCGACAATGTACCTTTTAACCCCAGCTACTGTGTCGGCGGTAATGTCCGATTTCCATGGGGATACGCTCGGGATGGTATTTATGATTTGGGCCCTGTGGGCATGGCAGGAACGGCGTCTGAAACTTTTTCGCCTTGCTTTGCTTTTAGCTCTTTGGAGCAAAGTGTACATGATTATTCCTGTAGGCCTCTTCGGTCTTATCTTAAAGTGGCGCCGTGATCCGTGGGCCTCCTGGATTCTTGGTGCTGCGCTAGGATGGGGTATTGTGCTCGGCTTGGGGCTCAAAATTGCATGGGGAGGGTCGAGCCGATATTTCGCGCACTACCAACAACTTTACTTTCGGCCCGCTGTATCCTGGCGCCTCCAGTGGGGGAATCGGCTTATCGCGCTGTTAGCCGTCTTCGGCCCTCTCGTTTGGCTCTGGCTCAACCGCGCCTCCCGTCCCTGGCTGGTCGCCGCGGGGCTCTTATTTCTCCCCGCGGTCTTCGGAAGCCACAACCCTGCGCCGTGTCACCATCACTACGCGTACATTGTGCCCTTCGGCGTTCTCGCATACTTGGAGGCACGCCGCGGCCGATGGCCGGCCTGGGTCATGGGTGCCCTCTTAACCGGCTTGGTGCTTTTCGCCTGCTACCCATGGCTGCGGCCCTGGGTTCTACGAGCCTCACCCATGCCCGCGCGGCAGCGCGAGCTCCTGCCCTGGGCGCAGCAGCTCGTACCTCCACAGGCCCCATTAACCGCCACGCCTACCTGGTCCCCGCATTTCGCGTTTCGGCCTTACGTTTTCCAGACGTTTAACATGCAATATACCCTGGACGAGCCCGTCCCCCTTGAGCGCATTGCCCAACGGACCGAATTTGTGCTTATTGATGCCTTCTACGAGACGGATCTGGGCGCGTTTTGGACCATCGAAGCGGACGTGATGACGTACTTCCTACGCCATCCGGACTTCACCCTCGAAGCTGCACGTGACGGTCTATTTATCTTCCGCCGGGATGCAAACCCACGTCCTTGGACCTGGATCGAGCCCGTGCATCCTTTGCCCGATGCGACGGCTATGCTATGCGATATCCAGGTGCAGGGCGTCTACGCGGCCGACCGCGCGCTGTGGGACCTTACCCTTACGTACACCTGGTGCCAACGACCACCCGCAGGAGCCATCGCGGTGACGCGGCTGCTCGACTATCCCGCGGCCCGAGCGCTTCATCCTGGCTCCGCGTACCTCATGCCGCCGTCCCAATGGCCCCCAGGTCAAGCCATGCGCGAACGTGTGCGCCTTACCCTGCCTCACCGTCCAGGGTGCTACCCCATCGAGGTCGCGTGGTATGCCACGGAGCCCTTACGTAATACGTACATCTTTGCCGCGACGTCTTCCACGCGCGTCAGCCCTCTTTGGCAGGTGGGAGCCTGGGTGATGGGCACGGCATCGGGGCAAGGGCATTGGGCCGAAGGATGCGGCGACGTGGCTTCATCATTTCAGCAGTGAGAAAGCGTCAACCACCCCATGTTCAAGGGTGTGCATTTCGAAACGCATTTGGTCGCCGTCGGCCCAAACGAAGAGCGCGCCGTAGTCCTCGTTGAACCGAACCACGCTCCCCTCCATGGGACCGTGCTCAAAACGATAGCGACTCGCACCGCCTAGGCCATTGACAATATACACAATCCCATCGCGCATAATGCGTTCATACGTGTGGTCATGGCCAGCAAGGACCACATCCGCGCCCCAGGCCGCGAAGGGCCACTGCATCCGCTCCAGGGGCCCGTGTTGACCGGACGAATACGGCGCGTGGTGCAAGATGACCACCTTCCACGTCGCGGTCGACGCGGACAGGCGCTCTTTGAGCCACCGGGCCTGCTTGGAATCCGGCGCCGCGCCGTCGGGCTCCTGCCAATTGCTATCCAGAATGAAAAAATGCACTGGTCCCCGCACCAGGTCGTAATACCGCCGGTTGCCAGGTAAATAGTCCAACACTTTGACTTGGTAGGGCGTGTGATTCGGTCCTCCGTAACCCCAATCATGATTCCCCAACGCGGGGAAGAAAGCCCGCCGCGCGATGTAATCGCCGTAATGTTTTTCTACATTATCTGGCCACGTGAGTTTCGAACCGTTGGGGTAGTTGTTATCGCCCACGGTCACGATAAACTGAGGGGCAAACCGATGAATGAGATCCGCGACACCCGCCTCAGCCGGGCCATCGCGTCCAAAATCCCCAATCACCGCGAAGAACACGGCCGTATCGGTAGGTGGTGTCGCTGAAGATGCTGGCGTTACAACAGTCACGTGCGGGGCGGGCGCCAAATTACCGCTCCGCGTGCACGACAGCAGGCTAAGCAACGCGGCCATCATACCAAGCCAAACAAGGCGATAGCGCCTGGGCAAAGGACGATGCGCATGTTTCAGCATGGTCCTCCATCCTTAACTCCAGGACATGGTGCGGCAGGCCGTGTTAGGGCTCGGACTGGGTACCTTGGGCCACATCCGCCTCGCCTCCCTCCGGCGGAATGCCCAACATCACCACCAAACGCTCCACCACGCGGCGGAAGGTGGGCGCCGCGGTCATAGACGCCCATTGGCCTTCCTTGGGGTCTTCGAGCCACACAACCACCAGAAAGCGGGGGTCCTCCACGGGGCCCCAACCCACCATGGTCGCATCGAGCAAATCGTTAGGCGCGCGCTCGTTATATGCAGTACCTGTTTTGCCCGCGAGGGTATAACCTTCAATAACCGCGTTTTGGAAGCTCTCCGTTGCCATGGCCTGGGCCAAGAAATCGCTCACCTGACGCGCGACTTCGGGTCGAATCACCTGGCGTACGACCTGGGGATAGGGCGCGGGCACGTATCGGCCGTTGAGCACCTGGCCCTGCACCAAATGCGGCTTGACCAGGTACCCGCCGTTAGCCAGCACGGCCTCCGCAGTGGCTAGCTGCAGCGGTGTGACCGCGATCGCGTGCCCAAAGCCAATGCGGGAGCGGTCGATGCAGCTCGCAACCGAGAAGAAGCCTCGCATTTCTACGTCCACATCAACGCCCGTAACATCGCCGAAGCCAAAGGCTTCAAGGTAACGTAACAAATCGCCCGGCTCGATCTGCATCGCGATGTGGGAAAAGCACGTGTTGAGGGAGAGCGCGAGGCAACCGACCAAGGTTTGTTCACCATGCCCTTGGTAATCCCAGTTATGGACCGCGCTGCGGGGGCCGCAAGGTTCCTCGCGACCGGTGTCGTTATATACAAAATCCGGCGAAATTGCGCCGCTATCCAGAGCGATGGCCAGAATGATGGGTTTGATGACCGAGCCAGGCTCGTACGCGTGCTGCACCGACCAATCCCACCCTTCGCCCTGGAACTCGCGCAAAAAGCGTTGTACCGAATCCGGATCGGCCAAATTGGGTCGGGGACTCATCGCAACCGCGAGCAACGCGCCTGTCTTAGGATCCATTACGATGATCACGCCTCGCCGCGCGCGATAAGTTTCCAAGGCCTCATCCAAAATACGTTCGGTCATGCGTTGAATATCGCGGTCCAAGGTGAGCACCAGGCTGGGCACAGGTTCAGGCAACGCGATTTCGTCAGGGTTCACGTCATAAGGGGCATAGAAGGGCACATAGACCCATGACTGTTGCAACAGCGCGTCGTAATATCCTTCCACGCCATAGTGCCCTTCCCAGCGCGTTTGGGCCGCGGTACTGCTTAGGTTGACTAGACCCAAGACGTTGGGCGCCACATCGCCTTCGGGGTACACACGCAACATCACAGGCGTGAAACGAAAGACATCATTGCGCTCGGGGTCGATGGGGCTTTGGTCCCCCTGGCTGCGCCAGCGACGCCACCATTGCAGCAGCGCGTCCCGTTGTTCGGGGGTAACGTCATAGGCAATGGCTACCGCGGGGGGCAAAGGTGCATCGGATTCCGGCGGAGCCAAACGCTGCCACAGCTCGCGCGGGTCCATCCCCAAAATGCCCGCGAGCACCGTAACCACCTCGCCAGGCCGTCGGAGTGCGTCGGGCGCGACATCCAGCTGGTATGCGCGACGGCTTCCCGCGAGCACACGGCCATGGCGGTCCAAAATCCAGCCGCGGGGCACAGGCAACCGTTCCGCCACCAGCGCCTCCCGGTCGTTGGTCCGGGCAAACGCGCGCCATTCCGCGAACTCCGGGCTTACCTGGAGCCATAAGAGGCGCAAGAAAATCAGAAACAGCATCCCCGTAGTCAAAGCGCCCAGCGCGTAAAAGATGCTAGGCCGGGGATTGCCCGAAGGCTGCGTTTCATAGGCCGGGGTTGTGAATCGGCCGGTCGGCACACTCATAAACCAACCTCATTTATCTATGCGTGGCCGGTGAAGGCGGGCGATCGGCCTGCCACCACCAGCGCACATAGTCGCTCAAGGTCATGGTATATTCGGGTGGGATGTGAGGCGTAAGCGGTTGCGCGTCAGGCCAGAGTACAGGCAACGGAGGTGGCCCCTGTTCGGGCGGCACGGCCGCGGGCACGAAAAGCACCTCATCAGGCAACGGCCAACGCAGCGAGGTCTCTTTCATGACGGCCTCGAGTTCGTGCGCGCTATCCCGTTGCGCGAGCTCGGTCTGCATGGTCGCGACCTCCCACCACATACGCCACGCGTCGTATTGCATGGTGCGGATATCTTCCCACAAAATAACGGCCTGGTTTGCCAAGTAAAGATGCGCGAGCACGACAACAAGAAAGAGGCCCAACAACAGTGCGACCTGGGTACTCACCCAACGCTGCCGGGCCCAATAGCGTTGGATGTGTAAAGGCCAGGTACTCAAGCGACGCTGCCAGCGGATGCGCCAAGCACTCATGCATCTTCCTCCGCGAGCTTTTCTATAGCTCGCACGCGCGCGCTGCGCGCACGGGGGTTGCGCGCGACCTCGTCCTCCGTGGGCCACGCGGGAAAGGGCTTTAACACACGCGCCTTAGGCCGAGCGTGGGCGCAGTCGCAGGGTGCGGGCGGCGGTGGGCATGAACAGCCTTTCGCCCACGCGCGAAACGTGTGCTTGACGAGCCGGTCTTCCAACGAATGGAACGCGATGACCACAAGGCGCCCTCCGGGACGGAGAGCCTGCCAAGCCTGGGGCAACACCTGCTCCAGGTTGCGAAGTTCCTGATTGACTGCGATGCGCAAGGCCTGGAACGTGCGCGTGGCCGGATGGCGCCCGCGGGGCCCGCGCGTGACGCGTGCAATAATCTGCGCGAGCTCGCCTGTAGTGTGGATGGGGCGATGCCGCACGATCGCGCGAGCAATCGCGCGTGCGCGGCGCTCTTCACCATAGCGCCAAATCAAATCCGCGAGCTCTGCCTCGGGCAAGGTGTTGACCAAATCCGCCGCGGTCGGGCCCTCACTTTCGGGGTCGAAGCGCATATCCAAAGGCCCATCGTGGCGAAAGGAAAAGCCACGTTCGGCTCGGTCGAGCTGTAAGGACGATACACCCAGGTCAAGCAACACACCATCTACACCATCAGCCCATCCCTGGGCGCGCAGGTAATCGGACAGGTGCACGTACGACCCATGGACCAACCTTACCCGGGCACCAAAAGGGGCCAAACGCTGCCGGGCCAAGGCCAGAGCTTGCGAATCAACATCCAAGCCCAACAGCTGACCTGAGGGCGCGCTGGCGCGCAAAATCGCTTCAGCATGGCCTCCGGTACCCACCGTTGCATCAACATAGCGTCCACCGGGCTTGGGCGCTAAGAACGTGAGCACAGTATCCACCATAACGGGCACGTGATACTCGGATCGCACGGCCATACGCGTTGCCCTTCCTTAAAAAACGTGCTTTCACTATATCGCGAGACGCGGCCGCTGGCAAGCCCCTTGGGCAGTGGGGTGCACGCAAAGGTTGTAGAAACGGCAAGCGCCCTGCGGCCATGGTCGCGCTCGCGTGCCGCCCCGCCGCGGGCTGGAAGCCCGCGGCGAGTTGCCATAAAATGATGCGCGGGATGGCTGGCCCAACGCGCGGGAACGCGTGGCAGGCGGCAAGGATAGCGGGCGGGTTCAGCCGCCCGCGGCATGG
>JAADFA010000129.1 GCA_013153135.1 Chloroflexota bacterium | reverse complement strand
AGCCCGCGGCGAGTTGCCATAAAATTGCGCGCGAGCTGGCAGGCTCAGCGCGCGGGGCATGGAACGGCGAGGATAGCGGGCGGGTTTCGCCACCCGCGGGCCTTCTACAAGCTTTGCCTGCACTCGGGTCAGCGCCCACGCGGCTGAGCACCATCAACCTTGGTATCATTGAAGCGAGGACCTCGTCACGGAGGCGTGGCGCCATGATGAAGCATTATCCCCTCAAAGTGCAAGTGGATTACCCGCGCAAGATCCTGGTCATCGACTGGGACGACGGGCACCACAGCGAGTACCCTTTCCGCTATCTCCGAGAATTATGCCCATGCGCGTCGTGTACCAAGGACCGAGAAGAAAAGCGGCCGAAGATACTTCTCGACGTCGCATTTCGGTTGGATGGCATTGCCCAAGTGGGCAACTATGCTTTGAATCTCATTTGGGGCGACGGCCACGCTCACGGAATTTATAACTGGGATTATTTGCGCGAGATCTGCCCGTGCCCTGAATGCACCGCGCGACGAGAGGCGCAGGCCGCGGCCGAGCCCTCATCGGACGCGCGTTGATCTTGATGAGTTCGCGTCGCGGCGCGCGCGGACCCAGCGCCGGATGAACCAGATTGCAAGGCCCGCCGCGAGCCATCCTAGAGTTAGGGCGAGCCCTAGCTGAGGTAGCGGTCGTAAGGGACGGGTGAGCAGGACACCGAGGCTATAGCCCCACGCGGCGCCGGCCCACAGGGCTGCACGCAGCCGTGCGCGCCACAGCCGTGACCACGCGCGCACGGGGGTGGCCCGCAGCAGGCCCTCGGTCACCGCGAGGGTAAGCGCAGCAGCCAGGGCGAATGTGCCCACTCGGACGGCCCACCGCGGCCGCGGAGGTTCGCTCGCGCGGGGCGTCGGCACCGGCGTGGGCTGGGGGGTGGCTGTGGGCTGTGGGGTCGCGGTAGGGGCATGCGTCGGCGTTGGCGCCGCGATGACCTGGAACTTCAGGACTTCGGATTTGGCCTCGCCAACTTGCGCATAAACCTCGAGCAAACCGGGCGTGGACAGGATGAGCGAGCCGCTCGCGATGCCGTCGCGTGTGCGTACTTCTACCCGTTGCAACACCAGGGTACCCTGGGGCCCGGCGGTGAGGACGAATTGCGCTGGCGTCCCGTCGGGCACGGGGTGGCCGTTGTGATCCAGAACCACACCTGTCCGCACGGTGAGTACTTGATTGACGGGCAGCTGCCATGTCGGCCCCTGAGGCTTGGCGGTCCCTTGCGCGAGTTCCCATTCTAGAGGAATAATTTGATTGGGGTCGGGTTGGGTGACCTGGTTGATGTCATAACCAATGGCCGGGACCGAAACGGGGGACGCGCCCGGCGGCAGGATCTCTTGGAAGAGCAAGCGGGCCGCGATGTCCAGAAAGGGTGGGGTCTTGCTGTAAAGCCCGTAGTATGCGGTGACGTTAGCCAAGTGTGTTGCGGTCAGGCCATAGGGCGCCTGCAGCGCGAAGACCAGGACCTTTTTACCATGCAGCAAATCCGGAAATTCGTCCAATAAGCGCAAGATGGCCTGACTTTCTTCTCGCTCGGGTTGGATTTGGAGCAGTACGAAAATGAGCCAGTCGGCCTGGCGCAGGGCGTTGTCCAAAGGTTGATTGGCTTCCGCACCGGGGGCTTGCAGCCAGGCTGCGAGGGCCTTGGCGGTAAAGGTTTGCACATGGTTGGGCACGATGAGGCCTTGGCCCTGGGGTCCGTAAAGTCGCAAGACCGCGTCTTGCAAAGTCTCGGGCGGCAGGACAGGCCGCTCAGGGCACGTGCTGCATTGTTTGACGGGATAGGTATCCACGATGAACAGTAGCCGTTCCCGCGCTTTGGGTGGGTTGGGCAGCACTTCAGTCAGGGTGGCCAGGTCGGGGTCGAGCAGGGTTGCGGCCTGTTGGGCGACGCGGAAGGTGACCTCCTGATCCTCGCCCGGTTGGAAGGGACGCGCGTAAGGACGATCCGCAGCTGCGGGGGTGAACTCGCCGAATATGCGGTACTTGAGGGTGAGGATGCGCAACACGGCGTCATCCACGCGGTCGGCGAAGAGCGGATCCGCGTTGTATTTTTGCACGAAGAGGTCCATCACGTGTTGTACAGTTGCGGCGTAGTCTAGACCATGCGCGGTATCGATAAAGCCTGGTCCCAGGTATAGCACATGATTGCCTGCGAGAAAGGCCTCGAGGGCCAGCCGCGCGGGATCGTACAGTTCGTCGCGCGTCTCGCCATAACGGCGCAGGGCGGGGCTACCCAGATCATCGCTGATGAGCAGACCTGCGTGGTCGAGCCACGCACGAGTCTCGGGCAGCTGCAGCACTTGTTGTAGGGCCTTCGCGTCCAGCGTGATGGGCGGTGTGGTGGGACGAATATTGCCTTGCAGGGCCTGGTAGCGGATATGACCCACGAGGAACGCGTCCACGCGTTCCTCACCATCAGCAGCAGCGGCGTCGAGGAAGGGGCGGAAGGTGCTGGACTGCAGCCCCTCGAGCGGTTTACGCACCGTGGGGATGTCTTCGCGCAAAGGGCGTTGCGTACCCCCATAGCCGGGGAAGAAACGGCCCACGTACGCGATGCGACCTTCACCACCTTGATGCACGCCTGCGATGTACGCGCGCGCCAGCCGAGAGACCCAATAAGGATGCGAGCCAAACGCGCGCGCAGCCAAGTCGCCGGGCGAACCCAGGGCCGCGGTCTCTAAGACTTCCAAAGGCGGCCCAAAGAGCAGATTGATGCCCAACTGGCTCAATTCCGAAGCCAACAGCGCGCCGGTGCGTTGGGCGAGCTCGGGGTCCCAGGTCGCGCCCAGGGCCATGGGGCTGGGCAGGGGGGTTAGTCCTTGCAGCAGTGCGTCGCCAGGAGGGCCGTCGCCTTCTTGTTGCATGCCAATAAACAGAGGGATGTAGGTGTACGGCCGCGCGTTGGGGTTGACCAGGGCCGTGGTGGGTTCTGTTTGCGCGGCCATTTGTAGTTGCCGGGTAAGCCCACGCACATGGTCAATGGCCTCGGGGCCGTCGATGAAGTTATCCTGTTCGCGCAGCAGAACCACACCACCCACGCGGCGCTCGCGGATTAGGTCCAGGATAGGGCCCTGGACCTCGGGCCCCTCGAAGGTGACCAAGAAGAGCTGACCTACTTTTTCCGCGGGCGAGAGGCGGCGGAGGGTAGCCTCGGCTCGATCGCGCGGGGTGAGCGCGGCGCGCGCGGGTTGAAGCAGGCTTGTAAGCAGCCCAAGCCCTAGCAAAATATGTACGAGCCATCCCCAGGTACGTGGCCTTGGCATAGGGTCGCCTTTCTTTCGGGTTCGCGTGGAGTGATTGTACCCGAATCCGCGCTTGGTGCGCAGGCATGTGTCGCGTGGGGTGCAGGCAAATCTCACGGGATTTGCCCGCATTCCGCTTGTTGGGGCAGTTGATGCAATGCGGAGGCGATGGCCTTAAGAGGGCTGCTATAATCGAACCGACGAGGTGCGATGGATGACGAATGCGAAGGAACGACCGAGGCCGTTACGCGGGTGGCCGTTATTCTGGCTGATTGCGACCATCGGCGTGCTCACGTCACTGGCTCGCTACGCGGTGCGGACGCAACAGCTGCGCGTGTTGCGCGACGAGGTCGCGACGCGACACGCGCACATCGCGGCGACGCACCGCGCGCTGGCCGAGCAGCTCTCCGCGACGCCGGACGTTCGCGCGCGGGAAGCGACGCTGCAGGCCGCGTGGCATTTGGTGGGCCCGAATGAGCAAGCTGTGCGGGTGATCCCGGCCGCGACGCCAACCCCGCGGCCTGCCTGGGCCCAGGTCACGCCGGTTGGTCCAACCCCTATGCCACCCTGGCGCTGGTGGTGGTTGCTGTTTTTTGGCCCTGTGCCCACCGCATCGCCAGGTCCTTAGGCCCACGGCGCGCGCGGGACCGGGGCATTGGCCTGGTCGTCGGGCACGACCCACGTCCCCACGTCTTCTCCGAGCAGCGCGCGACGGAGCGCGTCTTCATCCCACAGGTTGAGCACCAAAATGGGCAGGTTGTGTTCCATGCACAGCGAGAGCGCGGTCGAGTCCATCACCTGTAGGCGGCGGTTGAGCACGTCCATATAGGTCAGCCGCGAGAAACGCCGCGCGTTGGGGTTTTTCATCGGGTCATCGTCATACACACCGTCCACCTTGGTGCCCTTGATGAGAACCTCTGCACCGATTTCCATCGCGCGCAAGGCCGCCGCGGTGTCGGTGGTGAAGAAGGGATTGCCTGTGCCGCCGCCGAAGATGACAACCCGGCCCTTTTCCAGGTGTCGGATCGCGCGGCGGCGGATATAAGGCTCGGCCACGGCGCGCATTTCGATCGCGCTCATCACGCGCGTGGGCACGCCCAGTTGTTCGATGGCGTCCATCAACGCGAGCGCGTTCATCACCGTGGCCAACATACCCATGTAGTCCGCGGTGGCCTGATCCATGCCGTATTTGACCCCGATGTTGCCGCGCCACAGGTTGCCCGCGCCGATGACGATGCCGATCTGCACGCCCATCGCGTGCACGTCCCGGATACGCCGCGCGATGGCCTTGACCTGGAGCGGGTCGATCCCGCGGGTGCCGTCCGGTGGGGCGAGGATCTCGCCGCTGAATTTGAGCAAGATGCGCTTGTATTGCAGCCCGGGCGAACGCATGAGGGATGCACTGGAAGGGGCGACGTCCATCTCCATGATCTTGCTCCTCAGGGGCGAAGATAAAGCGAACGGCCAACCCCGAGGGGCTGGCCGTTCAGATACCTTGGGTTAGGCCTTGCCTTCGTCTTGTTGGGCCGTTTCGCCCAACTCCCAGCGCACGAAGCGCCGGACGACAATGTTCTCGCCAATTTTGGCGATGGCCTCCTGGATGAGTTGACCAACGGTCTTGCTGTCGTCCCGAATGTAGGGCTGGCGTAAGAGCACAACTTCGTCTTTGAACTTTTCGAGCATCCCTTGTACGATGCGTTCGACCACGTGCTCGGGCTTGCCTTTGGCCCGCTCGCGAGCAATGGCTCGCTCACGCTCGAGCACCTCTTCGGGAATGTCCTCATCGCGGACATAGCGCGGGGCCATGGCCGCGATTTGTAGCGCGATTTCGTGGGCTAGCTCGCGGAATTCGGGCGTGCGAGCGACGAAGTCGGTCTCGCAGTTTACTTCCACCATCACGCCAATGCGGCCGCCGCCGTGCACGTAGGTCTCAATTACGCCTTCACGGGCTTCGCGGCCTGCTTTTTTCGCGGCCTTGGCCAGACCTTTCTTACGCAGGATCTCGACGGCTTTGTCAAAATCGCCGCCAGCCTCCTCTAAGGCCTTACGGCAATCCAGGATGCCCGCGCCGGTTGCCGCGCGCAGTTTTTTGATCAGCTCGACCGAAACGCTCATGGCCGTTCTCCTTGATATCGCTGGGATGGGTTGGGTGGGGTAGGCGACCTCCGCCTACCCCGCAGGATTACGCGTCACTACCTTGGGTTGCGGAGGAGGCTTCGGCCATAGCGGTCTGGTCCGACGCGGCGGCCTGGTCTGATACTTCGGTCGCTTCGGCTTGGCGGGCCTCCTCCTCACTGGCTTTTTGCGCTTGGGCTTGCTGGGCCTGAATCTTGGCCAAGGTCGACTCGCCCAGCAGCTCTTCGTCCGACACGTCCTCGCCTTCGGGCAGGGCTTCGGACGTCACTTCGGGCGTGGCCTGGGCTTTCTCGGCCATTTCTTTCTCCCACAAGCGCTTACCCTCGATCACCGCGTCGGCCATGAGCCCGACGATGAGCTTGATGGCCCGGATCGCGTCATCGTTCGAGGGGATAACGTAGTCCACGTTGGTCGGGTCGCAGTTGGTGTCCACCATGGCCACCACGGGGATGTTAAGCCGATTGGCTTCTTTGATGGCCGTCTCTTCTCGGCACACGTCCACCACGAAGACGATATCGGGCAGGCGGGTCATGGTGCGGATGCCGCTGAGCCGGGCCTTGAGGCGCTCGATTTTGCGCAGGATCATCAAGGCCTCTTTCTTGGTCAGGCGTTCCAGCTCGCCGCTATCCCGCATCCGTTCCAGCTCTTCTAGGTATCGGATGCGCTGGCTGATAGTGCGCCAGTTGGTGAGCATCCCGCCCAGCCACTTGTAGTTGACGTAGGGCATTCCCGCGCGCGTGGCCTCTTGCGCGATGATCTCCTGAGCCTGGCGTTTGGTACCCACGAAGAGCACCGTGCCGCCCTTAGCGACGGTGTCGCGAATGAGGTTGTACGCTTCTCGCAGAGCTTTTTGGGTTAGCTGCAGGTTGATGATGTGGATGCCGTTGCGCGCGGTGAAGATGTAGGGCGCCATTTTGGGATGGCGTCGGTTAACCCGATGGCCAAAGTGCACACCACTTTCCAGCAGCGTTTTGAGGGAGACAATGGGGGGCATAGGACCTCCTGCGTTAAGCCTCCGCTCCCGTCATCCCGGGGCGGACCGGGGGCTACCCGGCACGCCCGCACCCGGTCGGGGAGCGTGTGGGGTGATGGCCGCCTGTAGGCAGCGGGGCTTATTGTATCACGAAGCCGCGGTTTGTCTAGGGTTGTGTCGCCCTGGGGGTGCAGGCAAATCCTGTCGAAGCCCCTGCCGCGGGCGGCGAAACCCGCGCTTGACCCGCGGGCGGCTGAACCCGCCCGCTATCCTCGCCGCCTGCCGCGCGTTCCCGCGCGGTGGGCCGGTCAGCTCGCGCGCAATATTATGCCAACTAGCCGCGAGCTTCCAGCCGCGGCGGGCCTGGCCCAACGGCGATGGCCCCTTGGGCCTCCCCCTCGACGCTTGCCGTTTCTACAACATTTGCGTGTACCCTCGCTCTGGGGCGCACGCTGGATGCCTTAGACAATAAAAAACGCCCCCGGAGCCTAGGCCCCGGGGGCACGCGTAACACGTTACGCCGCGTTACTTTTGGATGGGCTCCAACATACCGGTCAACAAGGCGATGACCGCGAAGTTGTCGCCGTAGGCCGAGTTCTTGAGCAAGTAGTGGTCATCCGGCGGCCAACCGGTGACGCGAGCGGTCTCGTTGACCGGGTTGTTGCCGTAGCGCTCCCATAGCGGTACGACGGGCAGCAGCTTGTTGAACACGTAGGCTACTTCGGCGACGCGGGCCTTTTGGGCTTCCTCATCCAGGCCCTTGGCCGAATCGACGATCAGCTGCTCGAGATCGACCTCCTTGCCATCCACCACCTGCTTCATGGGGAAGTTCATACCCTTGCCCTCGGGGTTGGCCACGTAGTTGTAGTTGAAGAGCACGCCCTTGTACGCGAAGTGCGGGTGGGGTTGGCTGCTGGAGCCCCAGTGGCGGATGGCCATCTGGAACTTGCCTTCTTTGACCTCGGTGCGGTGTTGCTGGAATTGGACGCCGCGCGGGGTGACTTTGATGCCGAACTTGGTCAGTTGTTCGGCCGCGTTTTGCGCGGCAGCCGACCAGTCCGCGTATTCGGCCGGGAAGGTGAGCTCGAATTCCATGCGGTTGCCTTTGTCGTCGATCCAGACGCCGTCGGAGTCGCGCTTGAAGCCGATGCTGAGCAGGATCTCCTCAGCTTTCTTGGGATCGTATTCGTAGGTGTTCAGCTTGGCGATCTGCTCGTCATTGAGCCAGATGGGTACCAAGGTATCGCTGAAGCCAACCATGTACTTTACAGCTTTGGCAGAATCGCCCAGCGAGACGGCGGCGTTTTCGTCCCGATTGATCGCGTACGCAATGGCTTGGCGTACTTCAGGACGGTTGAAAGGATAGATGTTGTGGTTGAAGTACAGCGCTGGGCCCGAATAAATCGGAGGGCGAGCAATGCGGATACCTTGTTCAATAAACTGCTTCTCGGTAGCAGGTGGGAAGCCATGGGTCGCGTAGTCAATTTCGCCAGCCAGGACCAGCGGGGTAATGGTCGGGGTCTCACCGTTGTAGATGACTAAGCGGTCGAACTTGACCTGATCGGCCAGCCAGGACTTTTCGTTCTTTACCAGGGTCAGTTGGGCCTCGGTGATGGAGTCGGGGTCGATCATGTAGGGCCCAGTGACAACCATGCGCTCAGGCCGGAATTGGTTGAGCTCTTCTTGCAATGCCTTCCATTCTTCAGAATCCTCGTCCTTGCCCGCGGCGCGCAGCTCTTGCACCTTCTTCGCAAATTCGCCGTAGACTGAGTGCGCGCGGATGGGCGTCAAGCGCACCACGTAGCGCTCCACCACGGTGGAGGGGTTGTGCATGTGGAATTGGACCGTGTAGTCATCTACGGCCTTGACCTCGTCGACGTACTTGAAGACCGTCCACTTGCGCAAGCGGCCTACTTCAAAGGTGGTGACCACGTCCTGCGCGGTGAAATCTGAGCCATCGGACCATTTCACGCCTTTGCGGAGGTGGACGACGAACAGGTCTTCGTCCGGCACATACTCCCACGAGGTGAAGAGCAAGGGAACCCAGTCATCCTTGGCCCACAGGTACATGGCGCCGGGCATCTCCATGACCGGCCAGTAGATGCCCAAGCTAATCGCACCCGGAGCAAAGGTGTTGAAGTGGCCTTCAGGCGGGACCTTGTACGGCCACGCACCGTGGAACTCGGTGGGTTCCCCGGCCGCTTGCGGCGCCTCAGTTGACTCCTCTTTGGGTTCTTCCGTAGCTTTCTCCATTGGCGCTTCGGTGGCTTCCGCTTTGGGTTGCTCGGCCGGGGCTTCGGTGGCCTTTTCGGCCCCACCACAGGCCGCCAACCCGAACGCTAAGAGGAGTACGAGAAAGAGTAGCAGAACACGGCGTTTGGAAGACATACGGCCCTCCTTTCGATAAAATACCGAGGATTTGACGTGCATAGACCGGCTAAATTGCCCCTCCTACGGCGCCCTTTATTCTATCACTCTTTGGGCGTTCGGGCAAAGCCCTGATGGTTTCACCAGGGCTAGCCCCGCGCCCAGCGGGCGAAGACGGCCACCGCGAGGAGCAGCAGCAGGCCCACCCCAAGGCTGAGCAGAGCTACAAAGAACGCCGCACTACCTCGAGGGGCCCAGAGTACGGCCAGCAGGGCCAGGAGAATGATAAACAGCGCCACTCGGGTCACCAACTGCCCCACTTCAGGCGCCATGAGCTTGGCCTCCTGTTGTGGCTTGCGCCTGCCGCGCGACCACGTGGCACGCGACTTTCACCCCGTTCCCGACGTCAACCAAGGGCGGCGGTGTGGTGTCGCATACGCCGGGTTCGTAGAGCGGACAGCGCGGATGGAACGCGCATCCTTTGGGCACGTTGAGCAAACTGGGCACGTCCAGGCTGCGCAGCTGAATGCGTTGCTTGGTCCGGGTCGCTTCGGGATCGGCTTCAGGCAACGCGGAAAGCAGGGCTTGGGTGTAAGGATGGCGTGGATGTTGAATAATCTCGGGTGTAGGCCCGATCTCCACAATACGCCCCAGGTACATCACCGCGATGCGGCCTTCCCACGCGAAGTATTTGGCCACGGCCAAATCGTGTGTGATGAAGAGGTACGCGACGTTCATCTCTTGCCGCAGCCGTTCCAACAGCTGCAGCAATCCGACCCGGATGGACACATCCAGCATGGAGACGGCCTCGTCCGCGACGATAAAGCGCGGCCGCACCGTCAACGCTCGGGCCACCGCGACCCGTTGCCGCTGCCCGCCGCTGAGCTGATGGGGATATTTGTATAGGAAGTCATCCGGCGGCGTCAAGTCCACGATGCGCAGCAGCTCACGGGCTTGCTCCACAGCCTCGCGGCGGTTTTTGGCTAGACCGTGACGCAGCAGCGGCGCGGTCAGCATGGTCACGATGCGCTGCGTTGGGTTAAGGGACGCGTAGGGGTCCTGGTGAATGAGCTGGACCGCGCGGCGGTATTCGCGGAACGCGTTCCGGTCCATGGACCAGATATCGCGGCCGCGGTAGAGCACCTCGCCTTCGGTGGGGGGCAAGAGCCCGGCCGCGATTTTGCCTGTCGTCGTCTTGCCGCAGCCGCTCTCGCCCACCAGACAGAGCACTTCGCCCTCGCGCACGGCAAAGTTGACGTCATCCAGTACGCGCACCGTGCGCCGGCCAACTTTGAAAGTACGGCCTACGTGACGTAGCTCGATAAGTACCTCTCGCTCGCTCGGGGCCTTGGGCTTGGTTGACCGGGACGCTCGGGCCTGCTGTTCCGCGGCCTGGCGCATCCGCTCCCCTTGGTCCTCGGCCACCTGCTCCCAATGCCAGCACGCGACCAGGCGACCATCGACGCGCTGCAAGGGCGGTTCTTCGGTGCGGCAGCGTTCGGTGGCATAAGGGCACCGGGGGTGGAAGGGGCAACCCTGCGGCAGGTCGATGAGGTCTGGCGGGCTGCCCGGGATGGAAATGAGCTCTTTACGCGGGCCGTGCAGCGTGGGCACCGCGCGGATCAGGCCCGCGGTGTAAGGGTGCAGGGGCCGCTTGTACAGATCCCACACGCTGGCCAGCT
>JAADFA010000125.1 GCA_013153135.1 Chloroflexota bacterium | reverse complement strand
TTGTCGAACAGATCCTCGGGGTAATAGACCACGCTCTTGAGCTTGGCCGTGCGGGTCTCGCCCAAGTCCGCCAAGGTCACGAACTTCTGGGCCTCGGGGTCCCAATCGACCCACGCGTCCTCGGGGACCTGAATCTCGTCGACGAAGTTCAGCTCCACCCAATCGAGGGTCTTGGTGATGGGCAGACCCTTTTGGGCATAGACTTCAGCCCGCTCAATGCGTTGCGGCCAGGCAAGGCCGGTGTAGGGGTCACTGACCGTGCCCCAATCGCCAGTCGCGCGGATGGCCTGCATATCGTAGATGGCATCCGAGCCACCAACGGGGTTCCAGACATCCGAGAGGATGTCCGCGTTGGCCCAGGTGATGCTGCCACCGACCTCATCACCCTTGCGCAGGGTGTAGGGCCAGAGTTGCGCGCCGGAAATACCGCCGGCCAGGTCATACGCGACCGAAATGTCGCTGCGGACCACCGAGAAGGACTTCTGGTCCACCAGCCAGATGCGGACCGAATCCTGGTTGGCCAGTTCCAGCGCCTTGCGGAAGAGCTCGTCGCGCTCCTCCATGGAGTTGAACTTGTTGTTCGCGAGCTTCTCTGCGACCTCGTCGAACTCCGCGTTGGGCTTGTAGGCTTGCCAGAGCGCGATGGGCAGGCCGCGCGGGGTGTAGAAGAACTCGAAGTTACCACCCTGATCGCGGCTCACCGCGGTGGTGATCCAACCGCCGGTGTAGACGTGCCACTCACCGTCCGCGGGGTTGCCCCGGATCCAGTACGCGCTCAGGTCCGCGAAGCTACCATAGCGGCGCTCAACCGTGAAGCCCAGGGCTTCAAGCTGGTTGGCGAAGTAATCGCCGATCTCCTTGCGCTCATCCTCGGTGCGGATGAGGACGACCACGGTAACCGGCTCGCCCTCGTAGACCCACTTACCCTCGTCGTTGAGGGTCGCGCCCAAGCGCTCCATTTCCGCGCTCACCACCTCCTGGGCCTTCTCGAAGTTGTACGCGTATTTGGCTTCAAGGGCCCGGACGGTGTCAATATAGCGAGCATAGTCGGGGAACGCGCTGGTGATGGGCAGGTACTTGGGCGTCGCCAGACCGCCCATGATCTCCTGGGCGATGTAGTTGCGGTCCACGAGCCAGTTCATGGCCTCGCGGATCTTGGGGCTGGCGAAGGGGTTGAACGCGCCATTGTCAAAGACCGGCTTGAGCTTGACCGTGGTGGGGTTGCCATCTTCCCCGCGCACCGTCAGCTCAATGGGGCCGTTTTCATCCTCGACGCCGTAGGGGTTGAAGGTCAATTCGTTGTAGACGCCGAAGAATTCCACGACCTTGATGTTGGGGTCGGCCTTGGCCGATTTGTAGAGGTCCGCGTCGCCAATGGTGAACGCGTAGACATCAATCAGACCTTCTTGCAGGCGCTTGACCGCCGCCTGGCTGTCGGCCTCGGCAATGAAGGTGACCTCGTCCACCCACGCGCCGTTGCGCTCGACCTTGGGCGCCTCGGTAGGTGCTTCCGTGGGCGCCTCGGTAGGCTTAGGGGCCGGCGCTTCGGTCGCCTTTTCGGCGGGCGCCTCGGTCGCCTTCTCCGCCGGTGCTGCGGTCGTGGCCGCTGGCTGCCCACCGCAGCCCGCGACGGCTACGGCCAACAGCGCCACGACGGCCAGCACGAGCATCCATCGTTTACGCCACATAGGCTCCTCCTTCCGGGGGATAGCTTGCCGCACACGCGGTATCTACAACCATATCACAGGATAGCCACCCCTGTCAATACCGGCAGATGGGCTCGCAGTCCGCCAGATTTTTCGTAATTTGGATCTAAAAACCTCAAATTAACGCTAATTCAGCCGATTTAATCCCCTGCACCAAACTCCCGAACCAAGGTATCTTTATCGGGGAAGGCCATGATGTTCATCCCGCTATCGACGAAGAGTACCTGGCCCGTTATCTTCGCGGCCCAATCTGAGGCCAGAAACACCGCGGCATTGCCCACGTCGTCTTGGGTGACGGGTTGCTTGAGCGGCGCGAGCAGGGGGAACATTTTGTACATGGTCTTGAACCCCGACACACCCGCCGCGGCCAGAGTTTTGATGGGACCCGCGGAAATCGCGTTGACGCGGATACCCGCGGGGCCCAAATCATAGGCTAAATAGCGCATCGAGGATTCCAACGCGGCCTTGGCCACGCCCATCACGTTGTAACCCGGCGCGACCTTCTCCCCGCCGTAATAGGTCAACGTAATGATTGAGCCGCCTGCAGGCATAAGAGGTTGGAACGCGCGCGCAAGCGCGACCAGGGAATACACGCTGACCTCCATAGCCAGCAGGAACCCCGCGCGCGATGTCTGGATAAAGGGCCGCGCGAGGTCTTCGCGGTCCGCGAACGCGATCGAGTGCACCAAGATATCAATCTGGCCAAAATGGTCCCGCGCTTTGGCTGCGATCGCGGCGATTTCCTCGTCCTTCGTTACATCGCAGGGCTCGACGAACTCGATGCCCAGTTCCTGGGCCAAGGGGCGCACCCGGCGCTCCAGGGCCGGCCCTGCGTAGCTCAACCCCACTGTCGCGCCCTCCCGGTGGAAGGCTTTGGCGATGCCCCACGCAATCGAGCGATGATTGGCCACGCCGAACACCAACGCGCGTTTGCCGTCTAAGACGCCCATGTTCCATCTCCCACAAGGCAAGGTCACGCGGACCGTGGCCCTCGCTGCCCACCCATGCGTGGCGGCCGAACCCGCCAACGCCACGGAATGCTTCGCCACGGCTCCGGCACTGTGTTTAAACCCACGCGTGGGCTCTGGGTCACGGCTTCGTCCGCGAATTGGCCATCAAAGAGCAGATAAAGCTCGCTTCTTGGGTCGGTGACATCGTGGCCATAAAAGCGGCCGTCAATCGCCAGCGCGCGGCAGAGTTTCGCTGGGCCATCCAGGGCGCGAGCCCACGGTCGTCCGGCCACGCGTGCCCGCCAGGCTGGGCTGTCTTCGGTGGGCCATAAGGCGCGCACCAGTACCGCGCCAGGCACGCCGTCGGGGAAGGTGACCACGTTGAACAACCAGTGCATTCCGTAGGTGAAGTATACGTACGCGTGGCCGGGTGGACCGTACAACCCCTGGGTACGCCGGGTACGGCCTGCGCGGCAGTGACAGCCTTGGTCATCTTCGGGGCCATAGGCCTCGGCCTCGAGGATCACGCCCGCGAGGGTGATACCATCGGGCCAGCGGCGCACCAGCCGCGCGCCCAGCAGGGCTCGCGCGACCTCGGTCGCGGGCCGCGCCCACCACTCCGCGGGGATGGGCTGCCCTGCGCGCGGGTGCGGCTGCCAACCTGGCCAGGTCGTTACCGGGTAGAAGGCCGCGCGTCGGCCGACCATGCCTGCAACACCTCCGGCAATTCTGCCAGGCGCCGAATGCGCGGCACCTGGGCGTCAGGAAAGAAATCGTATCGGTCGAGCAGCACCGCAGCCAGACCCGAACGCTGCGCGCCCAACGCATCAGCGTAGTAATTATCACCTACATAGACCACCGTATGTGGGGCCAGGCCCCAGGCCTGCAACACCGCGTGGAACGCGCGCGGGTCGGGTTTGAAGTAGCCCAATTCCGCCGCGGACCAGGCCGCCTCCAGACACGGGGCCAAGCCCAGGTCCGCCAAATAGGTCGGGTCGAGCGCGACGCGGCGATTGGTGAACACGGCCAGGCGGTACCCCAGCGCGCGCAAACGGCACAAGGTAGGCAACGCGTCCGGCAGCGCGCGGTCCGCGGCCTGTTCCATGCGCGCGTTCAAGGCCTGGCTCAGCGCGGGCGCGATGGCCGCAGCCTGGGCCGGGCTCAGGCCCAAACGCTCCAGCTTGCGCGCATGATAGGCCACCCAAAACCCATCCTCTGGATGACCGTCCCCCGTGCGATATTGGGCCAGGAGGCGATGCAACTCCTCAGACCCTGCCCAGAACGCGTGGGCCCAACGCCACGCTGCGCGCTCCGCGTCGCGGGTCACGCGCACGCCAAAGGAGGCCAACGCGTCCCGGTAAATTGCGGGAAACGGCGGGTCCATCTCACGCAAGGTGCCGTCCAAATCGAACAAAACTGCCTGTAACGCCATAACACTCCCTCGTGTCATCCTAGTATACCGAGCTCGCGAGAGAACCGGGCACGCGAGCGAAGCGTACTCTCCCATAGCAAACGAGCCGAGCGGCGGATGGAACCATGGTCCCTCATCGCGGTCTTTCCCTGCCTCGACCCCAAACGTGGAGCTTACCCTGGCGGGCGTGGCGTCACCTCAGCCCAGCCTGGCGTTTCGCCTTGCTTGCAGGGCTCTTCAACAGCCTGCTCTTCGTGCCCTTTGTGCTGTTGGATCGGGTCGATGGCCGCTGGTTACCTGGCTGGCCTGATAGCGTGGGCCCCGCGTGGCGTTGGTGGCTGATGGCTCGGCCCACTTTTGACCTGCTCCGCTGGCATATGGAATGGACCGCGCTGCTCGCGCTAATCTTAGCTCTGGGGGGACGGCTGCGCCGCGTAGGCCCCTGGTTGGCCGCTGGGAGCTACGCGCTCGCATGGCTTTATCAAATCTATGAAGCCGTGGACGTGGTGCTCTATCATCGACAGCCTAATTGGTACAACGATTGGCCCTTCATCCGAGATGGCGCGGCCTTTCTCGTGGACGGGCTGCAAATTCCCTGGTGGCAGGTAGCCCTAGCCCTGGCAATCCTGGCAAGCATTGGGTGGCTCTTGGTGCGGGGCATGGCCGCGCTGTGGGACGCCGCGAGCGCTTTCGGCTGGACACGCTGGTTCGCGGTGGCCGGTCTGCTCGCGGTGAACGTGGCCTACTTGCATTGGGGCAACCTTTTCATCTGGGCCGATCCGCAAGCCGTAGCGCAAAGCCTCGTGGCGAAACTCGAGCTCAACGACCGCCGAGCAAAAGCTTCACGTCGCGCGACCGCGCACTGGGATAACCTGGACCCCTGGGCCTACTACGATTATCGAGCCTACCCCTTGGCACAAAAGCCGGACGTGATTTTTATCGCGCTAGAATCCTACGGCAGCATTCTGTATCGCACACCCGCGTTGCGCGAGCGCTACCGCGGGCTCATGGCCCAATTCGCGCAACGCCTCAACGCGACCGGCTGGCACGGCGTGACCGCGCTCAGCGAGGCGCCCGTGTGGGGCGGGGGCTCGTGGATGTCCTACACCACCTTGCTCTTTGGCTTGCCTGTGAGCGAACAGCCCCAATACCTCAAGCTGCGGGAACGATTTCAATTCGAGCCCTACCCTAACTTGGGGCGCTACTTTCAACAGCAAGGCTATCAGTACCTTTGGCTCGTGCCCATCGCGCGGCAATTGGAGCCTGAGATTGCCATCCGTATTGAACGCTTCTATGGCGCGGATGAATGGATTACCTTTGAAGACTTGAACTACCACGGGCCCCTCTACGGCTGGGGCCCCTCACCGCCAGACCAGTACACCCTCGGCTTTTTGCTCGACCGCGTCCAGCACGCCCCTGACTCACAGCCGCGGTTCGTGTTCTACCTCACGCAAAATACTCACTACCCCTTCGCGCCCTTGCCACCCAGGATGGACGATTGGCGGGCTTTAAATGACCCTTCCCTACCCCAGCCGCCTAAACCGGCTAAAAAGGTTGAGTACAAGCAGGCCCTCAACGATTACATCGAAGCCCTCGCATACGATCTGGACCTATTGGCCACATTCATCGAACAATGGCCCAATCCCAACGCAATTTTTATTTTGGTGGGCGATCATCAACCACCGGCTATCTCCGCGCGGCGACACGGCTATAGCACGCCATTGCACATCATCAGCCGCGATGCCGCGTTCCTGGCCCAGTGGGAGGCCGACGGGTTTACGCCGGGCTTTTGGCTCGAAGATCCCGAGCCGCGCCTCAAGCACGCGGGGTTTTATTCCCTCCTCGTGCGGCACATGGTCGCGCGTTACGGCGTTGACCCCGACACCCTGCCGCCCTATTACCCCGAAGGCCTGCCCGTCCCCACCACGGAGGTCAAGGAGCCTTAAGCGTCCGGCACCCACATCCACCCGACCATGCCCAGCGCGTGAGCCACATGATACACGGCCGCAATGTACCCTAACCACGCCGCGAAAAAGGCCCAATCCCGCGGGCGCACGGGGATCTGCCGATAATACGTGCGCTTGGGGAACGCGCCGAAGGCCTTGGCGTCCATAGCCAGGGCCGTGCGCTCGGCCTTGCGCAAGGCCGCGGCCAGGAGCGGGGTCGCGTAACGGCGCCAACGGTCCCACCAACCCCGCCATCCCCCACGTTCTTGCACTCCACGTACCTGGTGCGCGAGCTGGAGTTGCAAAAACTCCTGCCGCAGCGTGGGCAAAAAGCGGTATGCGATAAGCAGACCATACGCGAAACGATACGGCATGTGCAAGTTCTGGGCGAGGCTGAGCGCGAACGCGGTGGGCTCCGTGGTCGCGATGAACAGCAACGACGCGCTCATGAAGACCATCATGCGCAGGCCCACCGCGGCGGCCACCACCAGCCCTTCCCGGCTCAGGGTCCACGGGCCCCAAGACCAATATACATGGGGCTGGGCATAACGGCTCAAATCCGTATACAGCGCGGTAAACAGCACCAGGGGCCACGCGAGCACGAGCATATAGCCCGTCCAGCGAGCCATCAAGCGCAACGGCAGCCGGCCGAACCACCACGCGGTCACCCAAAGGCCCAGTGCGAGCAAGCCCGGCACCAGGGGCTGATAGACAAACGCGGCCGCGAAGCCCACGGCCACCATGGTAAACAGCTTCACGGCAGGGTTGAGGGTGTGCAAAGGGGACGCGTGCGCTTGATAGCTGAACATGCTCCCCGCTCCCGAAGCGCGCGAGCCATCAGGATGGGTCCGCGTATCCGTGGGGATGCGCGCGATGCCAGGCCCAGGCGCTGGCGATGATATCGCGCAGGTCCGGATAGCGCGGTCGCCAACCGAGTTCGCGTTGGGCCCGCTCGGCCGACGCGACCAAGCGCGGGGGGTCGCCCGGGCGCCGGGGCGCGGCCACAGCCGGGATGGGATGCCCTGTCACCGCGCGGGCCGTCTCGATGACTTCTTTAACGGAATAGCCGCGGCCGTTACCCAGGTTGTAAACCAAAACCGCGCGCTCGGCCAGCGCGTCCATGGCCAAAAGGTGCGCCTCGACCAAATCCAGGACGTGGATGTAATCGCGGATGGCCGTACCGTCGGGCGTGGGGTAGTCGGTTCCAAAAATGGCGATGTGCTCTCGCTGGCCCAGGGCCACCTGGAGCACCAGGGGGATAAGGTGGCTCTCGTTGGGGTGGTCCTCCCCCCGGGTGGGCGAAGCCCCGGCCGCGTTGAAATAGCGCAGGGCCGCGTAACGAAAGCCATGGATGCGATGATACCAGTGCACCATCTGCTCGACCATGTATTTGGTCTGGCCGTATACATTGGTGGGGCCGATGGGGTCGTCTTCGGTCAAGGGGGTGTCTTTCCATTGATAGACCGCGGCCGTCGACGAGAACACCAGCGCGTTCACCCCGGCCGCGAGCATGGCTTCGAGCAAGTTGATGGTATTGGCCACATTGTTGCGGAAGTACTTGCCGGGCTCGCGCATACTTTCGCCGGCCTGGATGAAGGCCGCGAAGTGCATCACCACGTCGTAGGGCCGGGAGCGCAGGGCTTCGTACAGCCGCTTGCCATCGGCCAGGTCGCCGTGGATGAAGTGTGCGGCCTCGGGCACGGCCGCGCGATGACCCGTGACCAAGGAATCGTAGACCGTAACCTCAAACCCGGCCTGGAGTAACCGCTCGGCCATGATGGCGCCGATGTAGCCCGCGCCGCCGGTCAAAAACACCCTTCGCATGAGAAGCCTCCGGCTCGTTGCCAACCCATGGCTAGGCCATGGGCCGCGGCCCGATGATGTTGGTAAGTGAGCCAATTCGGTCCAGAGTCAACGTAATGCGGTCTCCGGGTTGTAGCCAGTGATCCGTCTCGATGCCACTGCAGCCGGGCAGGGTTCCTGTGGCCATGACCTCGCCGGGCAGCACTTGCTCTCCTAAAGACGCGTACGCGACTGCTTCGCCCAGGCTGAACTGCATTCCGCGACTGTATCCTGTGCCCCAGAGTTGACCGTTGACCTCGACGCGGCCGGTGAGATCCTCGATGTGCGGCAGCACCTCGTCCGCGGTAACCACCACCATGCCCAAGCCGTTGGCGAAATTTTTAGCCTTGACTGGCCCGAAGCCGCTGGTCATTTCGGCATACTGGACATCGCGAGCGCTGAAGTCGTTCACCACCAGGAAGCCGCCGATAGCGGCCTCGGCCTCGCGCGGCGACGCATCACGCAAAGGCTTGGCGATGACAAAACCGATCTCCAGTTCGTAGTCCAGCACGCGCGTGTACGACGGCCAGGGGATGGTCTCGCCCTCGGTGTAGACGTTGATATGGCTGCCCATGTAGTAAATGGGCTTTTCGTACCAAATAGGCCTGGGCCGCAGAGCCTTCGGCGGTTTTCCGGTCAGCCGTTCCATCCACTGAACCACAGGCCACTTCTTGGGGAAGAAACGGCGCACCATCCCTTTAGCCGCCTGGATGAAGTGCTCCTCATAGAGCATAAAATCGCGGAACGACAGGGGTTGGAAAGGCAATAAAGGCTTCGCGTCGAACGTTTCACCAAAAAGCAGGCCTTCTTGCCGGATCTTTTCCATCAAGTGCTGAGCTTCTTCGCGCGCGGCATCGCCCATCATTAAGAACGAGAGCACATCTCGCGCCGCGCCCTGGGCCAAGGTGGGTGCGCGGTCGTGCCAACGCAACTGGTCTAGTGCGACCACCAAGGGAACCCATTGCGTATCATCCAGCGCGACAGCCACCGAAAACCCTTCGTAAGGGGACAACAAACGCACACGTCGCAAACGCATCCTGACCTCCTCGGGCGCCGTGTGGTGTAATGATAACATGCGTACTCGGTGTTGAAGCACAGGACCGCGAAGCCGGGTATAATCGCGGCAGGAGCATCCATGACCGCGACAAATGCCACCCCCGGAGCCCCGCGCGAGGGGGCTGATGAATGGGTTCACGTCGTCCGTTTTGTTGAGCGGCATGCCCGCGGCTGGGCGACGTTGGGGCCCATGTTTGGGCTGAGCCTGTTGAGCTGGGCCTGGGCCGCGTTGGGGGGCCATGCTGTATGGTGGCTCACCGGTGCGGTGCTCGCGCCCGGCGCGGTGTGGCCCCTCATCCGTTTGGTGATGGGCCTAGGGTTGGCTCGTGGGGCGTGGCTGCGTCGCAGCGTTATTCTGATGCTGCTCCCGTGGGCCGTGTTGGCGGGAGCGGGATTGGTTACAGGATGGTGGGCTTACCACGCCGGGATCACGCCCGCGGTCACGGCTGAAGAAGGCGGCCCTGCGTTGCCTGTACTTGTGGTCGCGTTCGGCGCGGGGTTATGGGCCGCGGGTCTGCTCCTTTCGCGCCGTGAAGAAGCCTTGCTCCTGCCCGGCGTGCTGCTCACATGGAGCACCTGGCGGCCCATCTTCTTGGCCGGGTTTTGGCTGAGCCTGGGCGCCCGAACAGCCGCGTATGCAGCCATGGCAAGCGCGGTGACGCATAGCTTATGGGCCATGGCCGCGTTGGCGGGCATGATGCTCGTACGGGGTTGGGCCCCACGGCGGCCCCAGGGCGACCTGGCCTTAGGGGCCATGTCGCTTTCCGCGGTGGTCATGTTCATGCTTTATCTCACTCTACACCCCGCGCGCGCGCCGCAGCCAGCACCCCTCCCCACCTTGCAGCCCTTAGTCAGCCCGACACGCGCAGCGCAACCGAGTCTCCTACCCACGCTCACCACCGCGACGCCCACCCCCAAACCAACCCCAACCCCATCCTCAACGCCAAGCCCGCGTCCGAGCGCCACGCCCACCCCGAGCGCAACCCCATCCTTGCAAACACCCACCGCGGTCGCGGCCATCGTCGTTCCACCGCCCCGATACCAGGGCATTTATCTACGTCAGGGGCCCGGGTTTCAGCATCCCCGCCTGCGCGGGCTGCTCCAAGGCACTCGCGTGGACATCCTGCCCGATGCCGAACCCGTCCGGGCCGATGGTTACCTTTGGGTGCGTGTGCTTGCCTACCCTGACGGAAGCGAACCTATCTATGGTTGGGTTTTGGCACACCTTATCGCAACAGTAACCCCAACCGCGAGCCCCTAAGTGCAATATGCCCATCAGGAGGATGGCCATGGCAAACCTTCGTATTCGTTTCGGCACCGATGGCTGGCGTGGCACCATCGCGGAAGATTACACCTTCGCGAACGTACGTCGCGCCGCACAAGGTTTCGCCCATTATCTGTTGCAAAAGGGTTATAGCGACGAATGGGTCGTGGTGGGGTACGACAAACGCTTCCACTCCGAAAACTTCGCGGCCGCTGTAGCCGAAGTCCTGGCCGGAAACGGCTTGCGGGTTTACTTAACCCAAGAAGCGAC
>JAADFA010000104.1 GCA_013153135.1 Chloroflexota bacterium | reverse complement strand
TAACCTCTAACCTCTAACCTCTAACCTCTAACCTCTAACCTCTAACCTCTAACCTCTAACCTCTAACCTCTAACCTCTAACCTCTAACCTCCGAACAGCGCTTCTGCGAGCAAGATTAGGCCGAAGAGCGCGAGTAACCCCGCGGCGACGCGTTGCACCATGCGCAGCTGAGTCCAGGTAAGGCGCTCGCGCCAGCGCGCGGCCCATGGTGCAAGGGCAAACCACCAGGATGCGGACCCCGCGGCGACCCCGAGCACGGCCCACATCGAAGCCCATCCGTGAGGAATGCGCAGCAGTGCAAAGGCGGCCCAAAAGATGAGCAGCAAGAAAGGGTTCGTAAGCGTAAATAAGAAGGTGGAGAGAAAGCTCCGTTTAAGGTCACGTCCTGGCGCAAGCGTTCTGCTAAGCGCGGCGGGTCGGGCTTGGGCTTGAAAGGGTTCACGCCAGGCCCGCACACCCAAATACACCAAAAAGAACCCACCAGCCAGCCGAAGGACGGCTTGCTGGCTCAGAATAAAATCCGAAAACGCGGCGAGGCCACACCCCGCTATGCACGCATAAAGCGCATCCGCCGCGGCCGCGCCCAGGCCCGAGATCAGACCCGCTTGCGGCCCGTCATGCAAGAGCCGCTGGAAACACAACAACCCCACGGGTCCTAACGGCACTGCAACGAGAACACCAACGAGAAAACCCTTGAGAATCAGCCCGATCAAGCACGCCCTCCATGCCTACGGCTTTCGCCAAGCCGCTGCGTTCCTAGAAGTCAACTATACCGCAGAACGCCCCAAATAGGGACGGTCGCGTGCCAGTTGTAACAAAGTCCCCTGGCCACAGGGGTAGCCAGGGGACAAACCGCATAGTTTTGATCCCGAGTTGTCTTAAGCAAGGTTCCCCAAGCAGACCTTGACATGGCGCGAGGCTGCTCGTGAGCTGTTAGGGCATAAACCAATCTTTGAACCGCTCCCAAAAGCTGCGGCCCTGGGGTTTAACCTCGGTGCCCAGGGTGCGTGCGAGCTCCTGGAACAAGCGCTCTTGCTCTGGCGTGAGGTGCTTGGGGATCTCCACGTGGACGATGACTCGTTGGTCTCCGCGGCCACCTCCGGGTTTGGGTACGCCCTTGCCCGGCATAATCAACACATCGCCGGACTGGGTGCCCCGAGGGATGCGCAGCGGTGCGGGACCGTCCACCGTGGGCACCTCAACTTCCGCGCCCAGCGCGGCCTGCGCGACGTTAATGGTCAGGTTGAGCAGGATATCATGCCCCTGACGGCGGAAGTACGGATGGGGCTTGACGCGTATGTTGAGGTACAAGTCGCCTGGTGGGCCACCGTTCTCGCCGGGCTGACCTTCGCCGGGGATGCGCACACGATAGCCATCATCCACGCCGGGCGGGATAACCACCACCTTTTTAACCGTGGCCTCAACCTGACCCGTACCCCGACATTGTTGGCAGGGGTATTTCACCACACCGCTCCCGCCGCAAGTGGGACACGTGGTAACTTGCGTCATGGGTCCCAAAAAGGTGCGTACTGTATGTCGCACCTTGCCCTGCCCGCGGCAGGTGGGGCACATCTGGGGCGACGTCCCAGGCTCGATGCCCGTGCCTTGGCAACGCGGGCACGGCTCCCGGCGGCGGAAGGTAATCTCCTTTTCTGTGCCAAAGACGGCTTCATCGAAAGATAGCGTGACTTTTACTTGGATATTCTTCCCTCGCCGCGGGCGGCCGCGACGCCGACTGCTAGGCGCGGGACCTACGTTGAACAGTTCGCTAAAGAAGTCGAACAGGTCAACAAAATCCCACGCGGTCTCGGCCCCCGTGGGACCGGCCCCAGTGCCCTCGACGCCCGCGTGACCAAAGCGGTCATACCGCGCGCGTTTCTCCGGGTCCGATAATACCGCGTAGGCTTCGTTGATCTCCTTGAAGCGCTCTTCTGCGTCCGGCTCTTTGCTAACGTCAGGGTGGTATTTTCGAGCAAGCCGGCGAAACGCGCGCTTGATTTCTTCTTGGCTCGCGTTACGCGGTACGCCTAAGATCTCGTAATAATCCCGCTTGGCCATTGCTCTCCCTGTGTGCAAAGGTGTGCTCGAAGGCTACTGAGCCACCCGGACCAGGGCTGGCCGCAAGACGATCGAGCCGACCCGATACCCCTTGCGTAGCACTTCAAGGATGTGGTTGCTCTCAACTTCGTCGCTGGGCTCGGCGGCGACGGCCTCGTGCTCAAAGGGGTCGAAGGGGTCGCCGACTTTGGGCTCAATGGGCTCAAGACCTTGGCTGTAGAGAATGTTCTGCAGCTTTTGGAAAATCAACGCGACGCCCGCGGCCCATTCGGCCCAGGTACTACTGGGCGCGTCCGGGTCGGGCTGATTCGCCAAGGCCAAGTCCAGGTCATCGAGCACGTCCAACAGGGGCTTAAACACCTCGGCCTTTAGCCGCAGTCGCGTGGCTTCTTCTTGCTGGGCCACGCGTTTGCGGTAATTATCGAATTCAGCCAAGGATCGTTGCCAGCCTTCCAGATATTCCTGCGCTTGTTTGCGCGTTTGTTCGAGTTCTTGCTTGAGTGTCTCCAAGTCGTTCATGGGTTCATCTTCCCTCGTAGTCTCTGTAGGTTGGGATGATGCTGCGCCTGGCTCGGGCGGTGGAGTTTCCGTTGGGGGCGCTTCGGCCTGGGGTTGGGTATCCTCAGGCATGGGTGCCCGGGGTTCTTGGCCGTTGGATGGGGTTTGCTTGGTCATGGGCTGCCTCCTTCAGGTCTGGGATGAGATCAGGCCAGGCTTTCCGCCGCGCCTTCAGCTCGGTCCATGAGCTCTGTCAAGAGTTGAGCCATAAAGCCGACCGCGGGGATGGCCCGTTGATAAGGGATGCGCAACGGCCCGACCACGCTGACCAGCCCGCCCACCTTGCGGCCATAGCGGCCCCAGATGATGGCACAGTGTTGGAACTCCTGCCCGCGCTCGGCCGCGCCAATGAGGATGTGCACCCGACCTGGCGGCTCGTCACTGGTCGGGCCGAAGAGGTCCTCCAAAATGCGGAAACCTTCTTCCACCCAGCGAGCGAAGGCCTGCGCCGCGGGCGAATCCGGATCTTTTTGTAATAGGTAGTGCAACCCGGCCCGATAAACCCGCGCGCCCACGGACCTCCGCGCAGCCTCTTGCACTTCATCCGCGATTACTTGCAAGAGCAGGCTCTCGGCCGGGTTCGACGCGCTGAGCCGCGCGATCGCGTCGCCATCCAGGCCTTGGGTGCGTTGGGTTAGACGTTCCGTCAGGGCAACGAGGTCTCGACGATTCAAGGCTTGGGGTAAAAGCAAGAGCCGTTGCCGCACTTCGCCGCCTTCCAACACCACGACCAAGAGCACCTGCCGCCCACGCACAGGCACCAACGCGATATGCGACACACGGGCTTGGGGCGCGTCAGGGCCCGTCACGATGGCCGCGGCCTGCGCCTGGCGGGCCAGCAGCCGCGCGGCCAAAGGAAGCCAACGACTGCTATCGTATTCGGCTTCTTGAAACGCGCGGCGAATCGCGTCGCGTTCCTCAGGTGATAGCGACGCGCGTGGTAACATCTCTTGCACCGCAACACGGTACCCTTGCGGTGTGGGCACCCGCCCGGCAGAAGGATGCGGCTGGCTCAAATAGCCTGCAGCCGTGAGCACAGCGAGCTCGTTGCGCACTGTCGCGGGGCTGTACGGAAGATGGTACGTCTCCACCAGCCATTGCGAGCCGATGGGACGACCGTGCTCAATATACGCCTGCACCACCAAGGAGAGCAGATAACGCTGCCGAGCAGTGAGCCCACGAGCCGGCTCCGCGGCATGAACCATAGCCTCGGCCATCGTTTCCTCCCCGGCCCGGGTTCCAGGTTCATCTTACCATGGCCCTCGCTATTCGGTACATTAGAAAAGTGTATGAAGTAGGTCCACATTCTGGTATAATCGCCATATCTTGGGCATTCGAACCTGGTTGATCCCCGGCCTACGCGTGCAGGATGGCTCGTTTGCGTTGGATAGTTTAGGGCTTGAACCGTGACATGGGGCCCTGAATAGGGGGGTGAAGATGAGCCAACCTTCCCCGCAACGCGCGCGTTTGCTTGCTCTCTTAAAACAAGGTAAGCCCATCTTGCTGGACGGAGCGATGGGCACAGAGCTCCACGCGCGCGGGGTGCCCTTTGACGAATGCTTTGACGCACTCAACCTGCACCAACCAGATCTGGTTTTGGACGTGCATCGGCAATATGTGCAGGCTGGCGCGCAGGTTTTGCTCACCAATACCTTTGGTGCGAATCGCTATCGGCTGGCTGCCCACGGCCTCGAAGACCAGGTACAGGCCATCAACGAAGCCGGTGTGCGCCTCGCGCAGCAAGCTGCACGCGAAGCCGGTCGGGACGACGTGCTTATTGCGGGTGATATCGGGCCTCTGGGCGTGCGCGTCGCGCCCCTAGGCCCAGTGCAACCCGAAGAAGCACGTGCCGCGTTCGCGGAACAAATCCAGGCCCTGGCCGACGCAGGCGCAGACCTGCTCGTGATTGAAACCATGACCGACCTCAACGAAATGCGCGAGGCCCTCGCAGCCGCGCGTGAAGTCGCGCCCCATTTGCCCGTCGTCGCCAGCATGACATTTACGCGCGATGACCGAACCCTGCTCGGCGAGACCCCAGCCCAAGTCGCACGCGCGTTACACGAATGGGGGGCGGACGTCATCGGCGCAAATTGTTCAGGCGGCCCCGCCCAGCTGTTGCGTGTGCTCCAGCAAATGCGCCAAGCCGTACCCGAAGCCATTTTCTGGATCAAACCCAACGCAGGTTGGCCCGAGCAAGTCGGGGACCGCATTGTGTACCCCGCTGGGCCGGATTACTTTGCCGAGTACGCGGAAGCTTATGCACGTGCCGGCGCGTCCTTCGTGGGCGGATGTTGTGGCACCAACCCGCGGCACATCCACGCGATGCGCGTCGCGCTGGATCGATTCGAGCCCCATCCTCCGCGCACCGAGGTCCGCGTGGTGGCCGCGCCACCTTCCCCGCGCACGGCCTCCCGGCCCCAACGCCCCCCTGCGGACGAAGCCCGGCCACTACCATCACGCCTCGCGGCCGCCCTCGCACGCGGGGAGTTCGTCTTCGCGGTCGAGATGTCCCCCCCGCGTGGGGTGGACCTCAGCCGCTTGCTCGACGGCGCGCGCCAACTCGCACAAGCTGGCGCGCACGTCATCGACGTAACCGATAGCCCCATGGCCCGGATGCGCATGAGCCCGTGGGCCGTCTGCCATCGCATTCAAGCCGAAGTAGGCATCGAAACCACGCTCCACTTCCCTACTCGCGGACGTAACCTTTTACGCGTGCAGGGAGACCTCTTGGCTGCTCACGCGCTCGGCATCCGCAACATCTTTGTGGTCATGGGCGACCCTACGGCCATCGGGGATTACCCCGAGGCCATGGACCATTACGATCTCACACCGACGGGCCTTATCCGCTTGATCAAACGCAAGTTTAACGAGGGCTCCGACCATGCGGGGAACCCCCTAGGCGAGGCAACACAATTTTTTGTCGGAGCCGCGCTCAATTTGACTCCTCAAGATCCCGAGCGTGAAATTAAGCTCATCCGGCGCAAGCTACGTGCTGGGGCGGACTTCTTCCTAACGCAACCCGTCTATGACCCCAAGCGAGCGCGCGCCTTTTTAGATATGTATGAAGCGCGGTATGGGCCCATCCCGGTGCCAATTTTGGTAGGCATTTTGCCTCTGGCTACGGTGCGCCACGCGCGCTTCCTGCACAACGAGGTCCCAGGCATCACCATCTCCGAAACCATGATGCGCCGCCTAGAACAAGCCGGTGAACGAAGCCGAGAAGAAGGTGTGCGCATCGCGGTGGAGATTGCGCGGGCGATTCGCCCATGGGCATCAGGGTTATATATTATGCCCCCCTTCCGCCGCTACGATATGGCGGTGGCGCTCATCGAGGCGATGCGCGACGCAGCGTAGCCGCAGCATCGGAGCGAGGCCATGTTCGCGCACGGGACCGCCCGTTTTCGTTCACGATTCGGGCTCCTTGGGGGTTTGGTATTAGGGCTACTTTGGCTCGCAATGGGCTGCCATCCTGCGCGGGTCATCTCACCGGATGCCCCCCTGAGCACACCGAGCCCCAACACGAGTCGCTACCGCCCCTCAGCCACCCTCACGGCCACACCGACGTATACGCCTACGCCAACGCGTCCCAAGCCAAGCCCGACACCATCGCCGACGCCAAGCGCGACCACACCCCCTGATATCACGCTACTCTTCACCGGAAATATCGTCCCGGCTCGCTGCGTGCAGGCAGCTACCGAGGCCCGCGGGGATAACCCCGATTATTTGTATGCTCAGGTCGCAGACCGAATCCGGGCCGCGGATGTGGCCATTGGCGTGCTCAATGCGGCTCTGAGCGACTATCCACCCATGACAGGCTGTCGCCCGACGTTTGTCCTGGTCGGACGAAGTTATCATGCCGACGCATTGGCCCGGGCAGGGTTCGACGTGATCAACGTGGCAACCAATCACATCAAGAATTGCGGCCTGCTGGATTGCGGCGACCGCGCGTTTCTCGATACGTTGCGGAACCTGCGCCAGGCCGGGCTTCAGGTAGTGGGCGCAGGGGAGACATTGGACCAAGCGCTCGAACCTCTGGTGCTAACCGTCAAAGGTGTGCGCATCGCGCTGGTCGCGCTGGGCTACATTGAACCTCGAGCCTATGCCGGTCCGGATACGCCGGGCATTGGGGTCCTGACCGAAGCGAACTTGCACGAAGCCATGGCTCGGGCACGCGCGACCCATCCCGACATCATCATCGCGATGCCCCACTGGGGGCCTGAATACGATCCTCAACCGGATTATCTGCAGCGCCACTTTGCCCGGCTATGGGTTCAGGCTGGGGCCGACGTCGTGGTTGGCAATCACGCCCATGTGGTCCAAGGGGTAGAACTGATTGAGCACGTGCCCGTATTTTACAGTCTTGGCAACTTCATGTTTGATCAGGATTGGTCAGAAGCGACGCAACAAGGCGTGATATTGGAGCTACGCCTGCGTGGCAGCCGCGTATGGGGATGGCGATTTTGGCCCACAGTGACCGAAGGCGATGGCACGGTACGCTGGGCTAACGAGGCCGAAGCGCAGGCAATTTTACAACGAATGCGAGCTGTATCACGTCCACGCCAGCTGGTCCCCCTCACACCCGGACAGTGGGTCGTGTTGGGCGAAAGCGATGATGCGATTCGCTAGAAGGCGTGACGAGGGAGGGCACGCCTTTGGCCATGCTCCGGAGGCCTTGCATGAGATACCCTATTCAGGATCGTATTTTAGTCGCGGACCCGTGCCCCCTCGGTCGGGTACGGGCTCAAGGGAAGGTCGGACGCCTTTTGGTTGCCTGGCGTCTCGCGCGGGGATGGTCCCGCAAAGAACTGGTCAAGCGCGGGCACGCCATGGGCATTTTGCGCCCTGAATTTACGGTGAACTCTTTGCGGCGTTTGGAGACACGCCTTGCAAACCGTGAGCGACCTTCCAAAACCCTGCTCGAAGAAGATCTGCGAGCCGTCGCGCGGGTTCTAGAGATGCTGCCGGATGAACAAGAAACGCTACTCAATCTCCTCAACGCTAAAGAGTTCTCCCAACCCAATGAGAATGAAGTCGCTGCTATTTTAAATGCAGCCACGCGTTGGGCATCCCAGATATGGCTCCCTGCATTTGTAGTTGATGAATTTGGCGACTTGGTCGTGGTCAATGCTCTGCTCTTGCGCCTATATCAACAATTATGGAACCAAGTGCAAGAACAACGTTATCCACCAAACCTCATTGTTTACCTATTTATGCCCGCGCTGGGTTTTCAGCGTTTGGTGCCTAACGAAGAAGAGTGGAACCGCATTTTAGACGAAAATTTGCGGTTCTTTCGGTTTGTTAGTTTTCCATACCATGACGAATGCTATTGGCATTACATTATGCATCTCTTGATGAAACCCCCTGATGGCTCGCCAGGGGATGCCTTTTATGCCTCATGGCACCGCGTGGAAAAGGGCCATCCACCCACACGCTTAGCCTTTACGGTGCGCATGGGGCGACGTTACACGCTTCATTTGCCCGAAGGGCCCAGAATCGTAGTCCACTCTATGGTTATGCCCCATGCGACCCCCTATGGTACGTTATACTTTTCTGCATATAGCCCTGGTGATGCAGCGACCGCGGCCTTTTTTGCTGATTTGGCTCGACAAGTAAGGGCCCAAGGGAATGAGGCGCGAACGTTCGCCCCGTGGCCCTTGACGGCGAAAAAGCGGCCACCAATACGTCGCCTCATTCGCTTTCCATAGTGGAAGGAGGGTGGTGCGTAGGGTTAGAATTCCGACAAAGGAGGTTTATGATGCCAGTTGATCCTCAAGTGGTACGCGAAACGATTCTGGCAGAATCGGTTCTCATTGACAAACAAGGGATTCTGGGGCTATACGAAGCTGTGCGCAAGATGATGGGCTTTGGTTTGGGCGGCCTGCTCTACCGCGCAGGCAAAACGGCGGGCCACCGCAGTGCAGATCTGCTAGCCCAGCGTCTCAACGTGCAAGGCGAAGACTTGCTCACGGCGCTAACCATCGCGTTCAACACGGCACGCTGGGGTCAGGCTGAGCTGCAACGTACAAACGGCGACACATGGACCCTGGTCGTGCGGGACTCGGTCTTGGGTGCGAACATGGAGAGCAAAAAGCCGGTCTGTCATCCCATCGCGGGCTATTGGGCCGGCTTTTTAGAGCGAGCCTTAGGCCGTTCCGTCGATGTGCGCGAAGTGGAATGCATGGCCACCGGCGCGCCCGCGTGCCGCTTCGAAGTGCGTTTGAAATAAGGAGGATGATGGACTTATAGTTGAAGTTAGAGGCTTGTGGTTGGAAGTTGGCGAGGAGCAGGGGGCAGGGAGCGGGAGAGCAGGGAGCGGGGGAGCGGGCAGCAAGAAGTTGGATGTTTGATGTTGGCGATACTTCTTGCTTCTTGTTCTTTGCTCCTCGCTTCTTGCTTCCTGCCCTGGGCGCACTGCCGTGCGCCCCTACTACCGACTACCGACTTTTATTGCCAACCTCCAACTACCAACCACTAACCACGAACTACCAACCTCTATACCGGCCATTTGAGCCAAGACGACGCCGATTGAGGAGCAAATCCATCAACGCGCGGGCGAGTTTGTCCGGGTCATGCCGGTGGGGATGAACATCGTCCACCAAATCCGCGCGGTAAACCGGGTACGGAAATGGCTCTTCCGGTGCTTCGCGGACCCAATCCACACCGTCAGGTAACGTGCCTTCAAAACGTTGGTTCACCAAGACCACATCGAATAGGTCCGGGCCCGCGTGCTCGTGGATCACCCGCACGTGATCTTGTGCGCTGAACCCATCGGTTTCACCGGGTTGCGTCGCGACGTTGACCACGAACACGCGCAGGCCTTGCGCCGCACGCAAAGCCTCCCGGATTTCGCGCACGAGCAAGTTGGGCAAAATACTGGTGTATAAGCTCCCTGGACCGACGACAACCATATCTGCAGAAAGAATAGCTTGGATCGCGGGCGGGAACGCAGGTGGGTCTTCGGGCTCCAGCCACACGCGCGCAATACGCCCCTTCGCGTGGGGGATATTGCTCTCCCCGCGAACGATGGCCGTGGTGGCTTGATACGGAAGTTGCACCGCGGCCACCAGTTCTACTTGCTTGAGGGTCGCGGGCACCACCCGGCCGTGGATGGACAGCACTCGCCCGGCTTCAACCACAGCCTGCTCAAAGCTGCCCGTCAGCCCGATCATCGCGGTCAAGAACAAATTGCCAAAGGAATGCCCCCCGAGTTCGCCGTTGTCCTTTGGGAAACGATATTGGAACAGTTGCGTCAACAGGTCTTCGTCGTCCGAGAGCGCGGCCAAACAGTTCCGAATATCGCCCGGGGGCAAGATGCCCATGGCCCGCCGCAACCGGCCGGATGACCCCCCATCGTCGGCCACGGATACGATGGCAGTGATGTTGTGGGTGTGGTGCTTCAGGCCGCGCAGCAAGGTGGATTGCCCCGTCCCGCCCCCTAGGACCGCGACGTGGGGGCCCCGCTCGCGGCGGCGAAACGCGGCCAGAGTATCGACCACGGGCTGACCCGCGCGCACAAAGGGCGCGAGGAGGGAACGATGCAACCCCCACAAGCCGAGCAAAAACACCGCCAGGCCCAAGCCCCCGAAGACCAGAACCCGCATCCAGCGAGGCAAAAATTGGAGCGCGGCTTGCGCGAGGAGTGGCGTCCACCACGCGCCCTCGGGCGTGGTGCGATACAGGTGCAACACGGCCATGGCAAACCCCACGGCCATGAGGAAAACACCCAGGAAAATGAGCGCGAGCCAGCGCTTGATGCGTAGCCCCGGCCGCAGCCAGGCACACAGGTCACGCGCCCAACGGCGCCAGGGCCAACGCAAGGCCGTACGAATGTCCATCGCGGGCACCCCTTCCTCGCGGGGCCGCGGCCCAACTCGGGCGCGAGCCCGCCCCT
>JAADFA010000061.1 GCA_013153135.1 Chloroflexota bacterium | reverse complement strand
CTCCCGAAGGAGTCCTCCTCGCTCGACTTGCATGTGTTAGGCGCGCCGCCAACGTTCACCCTGAGCCAGGATCAAACCCTCCGCAAAAGACAGCGCCTTGCGCGCTTTTGGTCAGGTCGATCCTGGTGTTTCACGCACTGCGCAGGAGCCGGGCCGCTGAACTCGGCCCTCTTGGTCACACCCTTGTTGTCAAGGTTCGGGGCGGAAACAAAAGCCGATGCTCTCCTTCTCCGCATCGGCCCAGACCTGGCGGGCCCTTCGGCCCCGGTCTCTGGTTCCCTTCCCTTGTGCGCCCCTTATTATACGGTTTCCGGGCGCTTTGTCAAGGGGTTTTTGCCGTTTTTTCTCGGCTTTTTTGGGCAACTTGCCCTGCGGGCTCGTCGCCCATCCCTTCATCCGCAGCGGCCTTTAGTTTACGGAAAAACGCCTCGCCTGTCAACCCTTTTTTTTCCGAAACCCGCGCGCTTGTTCGTGCATGAAAATCGCTTACGGCTACACGAACCAACATTGGCTAACCACAAGCATAAGCAATTCAACACAAAAGGTTTCTAAAACAAGCGTGACGCGTCTATTTTTAACAACAGCGGGAAATTTCTCTACGTACCCCGAACCCAAAGCTCCGCTTGCCCTCGACACATTTGTACAATTGAGCTCAGTACATAAGTTGGGGTAAAGACAAGGCGCCCTTCGTTATCGGCGATGTGACCGAAATTCCCCACCCCTAGGCCTATAAAACCGCCTATGTAGGGACTCTGAAAGATGGCACGCCAAGGGGGGTCTGGGCGCTAGTTCTAGCCACTCGGGGCCGGGCCATCCCCTGCGGGTTGGTGACCTTTTCATTCGCAACCATTGGACAAAAGGACGGCTCCCGGAACCTGGTGCATCAACGAGCCTTTGGCGCCTTGAGAGACCTTTTGGGCGGAGCGTCCGCTGGTGTTGGACCAGGAATTCCGTTACGTTACCTGAACTCGCTCGAATTTCTGGCAGCCCCAGGCATCCACTTCGTCATCCGCCTGAATTTAGGTTCTCGGCCGCCCAACTTCTACAATGGGGACAGACGTGAGGCCCAACTCACCCTCGTGCAGGGCGAGCGGGTGGTATACCGGGACCTTTGGTACTAGGGGCAAGGGCGGGGCAGGTCATGAGCGAGTAGCGACCGGACCAGGCCGAACCGTTATGGGCGATGAACGACCTGGAGCCCGAGATGGGATGGGCCTGCTATCAGCAACGGATGAAGCTTGCGGACGGCTGCGTTAGCCACGCCTTGACGGTTTTCGCCGCCCTGGTCTTGCCCACTGTCCCAACTCCTGTCTGAAACTCAGTCTATCCCCTTGTCAGGGCTGCTTCTTGGTCCTATAATAAAAGCGCCTTGGAAGGGACCGGGTTCGCGCTCGGTTTCTTTCTTTTTGTCTCTCCAATGGCCACAAGCCATATGAGGAGCGTGGATATGGAAACGGGTTTCTTCGACCGCTATGACCTGCTCCATTACGGAGGGTTCCATGCGCGGCATTATGACTGAGGCCTGGGCTCGGGGTGTGCCCCCGGGCGCCGGGGTACAGGTTTTTTGGCTTCGGCAGGCCCGAGTGGGTCAGGCGCGGACCCCGCGCTGGGTGTTAGCGTTTGACCCGCTCGGGTTTGCCATTTAACCGCGCGCCTTGGGGCGCACATCCTATCCCACAAGGAGGTGCTTATGGCCGTCTTGTCCGCTACATCCACCCCTGTTTCTCCTTCCCCTAAAACCACTCCGACCACGCCGCAAGACCGGCAACACTTGCCCCCTGTGGGCCTGCACATCATCGCGGATTTGTACGGCGTTCCCGCGGAGCGCATCGCATATGTCGAGGACGTGGTCCCTATCTTAGAGCGCATCGTGCGCGAAGCCAAACTCGCTCGTCTAGGCGCGAACTATCACCAATTTGAGCCCCACGGTATGACGGGCGTTATCCTCTTAGCTGAAAGCCACCTCGCGATCCACACCTGGCCTGAAACCGGTTTGGTCAACTTGGACATCTTTACTTGCGGCGACCCCGAGCAAGCCCGGGAAGCCTTCCGCTTGGCTTTGAAGTACTTCCAACCGGCTTCGTATCGCCATCTCGTGATGGAGCGGGGGTGAGGCGATGGACCGCATCGAGAAGCAGTGGTTGCAGCGTCTAAGCCAGGGTCCGCTTTCCGTATACGCGCTGTTGGATAGCCAGGACGCATCGCTGCCTGAGTTCTTCCACCTATTGCAGCGTTGGCTCCAACAGGGGCTTGTGCGTCTGGAACATGGACGGGTCGCGTTGACGGAGCAAGGCCAAGCCCTTGCGCGGCAGCTAGGTGTGTTTTATGAACCCGTACGCTGCCCCCACTGTCAGGGTACAGGTTACGTCCTGGGCCCGCGGCTCGAGCAGGTCTATCAGCGTTATCTGGCCCTAACACGCGAACGCCCGCGGGTTAAGGCCGAGTATGACCAGGGCTTTATTGATCCTCTGGGCGTGATGCGCCGCGTCGCGTTCATGTACGAGCGTGGGGATTTGACTGACACGCAAATCTTCATCGTGGGCGACGACGATCTGCTCAGCCTCGCGGCCGCGCTCACCGGTTTACCCCGGCGCATTATGGTCATGGATATCGACCAAGACCTCATCGCGTTCATCCAACGCATGGCCGCCGCCCATCAGCTGCCCATTGAGGCCCGAGTGATCGACGTACAATACGCGCTGCCGGAGGATTTGCAAGGTCAGTTTGATGTGTTTGTGACCGACCCCGTCGAGACTTTGCCGGGTATTGAGCTCTTCCTCTCCCGCGGCGCGAGCGCACTGCGCGGCGTCGGGAGTGCTGGCTATTTCGGCCTAACCACCCTTGAAGCCTCGCGACGTAAGTGGTACCGTATCCAATCTATGTTGCTCCAGATGGGTTTTGTTATCACTGATATCCGTCGCCAATTTAACGTCTACCCCGACACAGAGGGCAACTTCTTCGCGTTCCAAGATAAGCTCCCCATTGTGCAGCACCTCGGCGTGCCCACGGACCACGATTGGTATCGATCCGCCTTCTACCGCATTGAAGCTGTGGAGCCTCCACGGCCCGCAGTGACGGGAACGCGCATCCTGGACGACGCGGTCTATCGGGATGAGGAAAGTTGGGCCACGCCCCATTACGGCACCAGCGCAGAATAACAAAAGACCTGCCCTGAGGGGTTCCCTGAGGCCGCCCATACCCTCAGGACAGGCCTTGCGGAGCCGGGCCCCGGTGACAAACCGGGGCCCGGGGCTTCCCTTGCCCTGGTCGCTCAAGACGACCCGTCGGAGCGCAATTTCTGTTGCATGACGAAGCGGTTGAGTTCGTTATAAATCTGGCGCAAATGGTCTTTGAATACGGCAAAGGGGCCGCCTTGTTCCGCTTGTGCAAGAAGCAGGGTAATCTGTTTGAGGAAGTCCGGCGTGATGAGCGCGGCGTGCTCCTTCATAATTTGTTGGCGCTCCTCAGGCGTTTGGGCAGCCACGAGCTTTTCCCAAAACTGCACTTCAGGTGGCGGGGCCAGGGCCTTTTGAATCGCCTGCTGCACTTGCTGCAACTTTTGTACGTAGGTCAATTGGGCTCGCCGCCGCGCACGTTCCATTTCATCCTCTAAGATTTGCAAGAAATACTCATCTACCATAGGCAAGATGCCCTGGACCGCCTCCTCAATGTTGGGGTGATGCGTGAGCTCGTGGATGATTTGACGGATCTGCTGTTCGTACTTTTGCGCGTATTCGTCCATCTGCTGCGTGAGAGCCAAGAGTCGCTCACGCACCTGCGTAAGCTGTTCTCGAGCCTTGGGATCGGTTTGTTGGTCAATGCGCTCCGTAAACTGCTGGAAGAAAGCGTAATCCAACACAGGCCGCATGAGCGCAGCCAGGGCCTGCAACCGGGCTTCGCTGGGGTCTTCCAGCAGCCAGTTGAGCAACGTGCGGCGTAAGGTTTCGGGGTCGACCCGGGAGCCCAGTTGGCGCAATACGCGGTCCAAATCCTTGATCGCATCCGCGACTGCGCGCTGGCGTTTCCCCTCGGTCGTGTGTTCGAGCGCCAGATCGAGGATCTTCTGAAGCCGTTGCGCGCTGGCCTCATCCTCGCCGACCAGCGCTGCGTCGATGAGCTGGCTGAGGGTAGCGAGAAACGCGCTATCCACCAACTCGTCTTCTGCCTTGAGGATGTTGACCAGCTCGCTTTCCGGTGCCTGCAGCAAGCGTTGGATGAGCTTGACTCGCCGCTCCTCGGCTTCCAGCATTTCTTTCGTGATACCGTCGGCTTCGAGGATGCGCTCCTGCAAGGAACGCAGGCTCAAAACCTGCTGCGGATGAAGAAGGTAAGCTTTGCGCTTTTCTTGTGGCAGCTGTTGAATCGCACGCTCGATCAGCGGTCCAACGACCTTCTCCTGGTCAGCCTGGGAAAGGCCTAACTCCGGCGGTACGTAGACCAAAAGTAGTTCTTTGTCTGGGTCGTGATACACGATGGGCGTGGGATAAGGACCTTGGTATCCGCAGTGAGGGCATTCAACCCAATTGAACAGGCCGCTCAAGATAAGCCGTTTCGCTTCGGGTTGCTGACTAACGTCGAAGAGCTGTTGAATCTCTGCGACAATAGGCTGTTTACACTGGGGACAAAGGATTTGGGTTTTGGGCATGAGTACGCCTCCCGACAAAACTGGTCGAATTATACCTTACCTAGGCGTGCGGCGAGCATCAACGACCGGGGTGGTACAATCGTCTTATCATTCCGCATCGAGGCAACGCACCATGAGCTTTTTCGCTGGCTTAGGACGCGAGTCCTACGACCGCCAATACAGCGACCGAGAGCTTGTCCGGCGCCTGGCCCATTACTTTCGCCCCCATACGCGCGGGCTGTTAGGCGTATTGGTGCTGGTGCTTATGGCCGCAGGTATGGCGGCAGGGCCGCCGGTGGTTCTGAGCCATATGGTGAACCGTTTAGCCCGTGACCTCAGCTGGCGGGAGGCCCTGTTGCTCGCGGGCCTTATGTTGGGCTTCGGCCTGGGTAACTGGCTCGCAAACTGGGGGCGGCGTTATGGCCTAATGCGCATCGTCGCAGATGTGACGTACGCGCTAGCCAGCGATGCCATCGACGCGGTGTTGCACCACGATATGACCTTTTTCGACCGCCACGCATCCGGTCGGATTGCCTCGCGCATCATCAATGATACCCGCGAGATCGGCGAAGTGATCAACTTATTGGCCGATTTCGTGGCCCAGATGTTTCACGTTTTCGTGTTGGCTGTGTACTTGCTATCTATTGAATGGCGGCTGGGCCTGACCGCGCTTGGCCTCCTGCCGGTGCTATTCCTCCTCGCGTGGGGATTTCGGCGCTGGGCTCGCAAGGTCACGTTCTCCGGAATGCGAGCCTTGGCCAACGTAAACGCGACCATTAAAGAAACCATCGCCGGTATTGGCACGGCCAAGGCCTTCCGCCAGGAGGCGCGCATTTACACGGAATTTGACCGCGCGAACCAGCAATCCTATCGGGTGAATTTGCTGCGTGGCTACAGCCTGGCCGTCGTGTTCCCTGTGCTCAGCGTGGTCAGCGGCTTGGGTAGCGCGCTGTTGCTGTACCTAGGGGGACGGGGGGTGCTGCAAGGTGACATCTCGCCTGGCGCGTGGATGCTCTTCCTGGTTAGCCTGGACCGCTTTTGGTTCCCTATGGCCAGCCTATCCGCGTTTTGGTCCCAGGTCCAAGGTGGTTTGGCCGCGTCCGAGCGTTTGTTTGCCTTGATGGATGCACCACGTCATCTCAAGCAATTGGACCATCAACCTGTGCCACCGCTGCAAGGCGAGGTGCGGTTTGACCGGGTTACCTTCGCGTATGTCGAAGGTCGGCCGGTGCTCAAAGATTTCAGCCTGCACATTCGCGCGCGGGAGCGTGTAGCGCTGGTTGGGCACACGGGCGCGGGCAAGAGTACCATTGCCCGCTTGGTCGCCCGACTGTATGAGTTTCAATCCGGCCGTATTACCGTCGACGGCCTAGACATCCGCCGTTTGGACTTGCGTGCGTACCGTCGACGGTTAGGTTACGTTCCTCAGCGCCCCTTCTTGTTCGCGGGCACAGTGTTAGATAACTTGCGTTACGCTCGGCCATCCGCGACCGAAGAGGAAATCCTGGCGCTAGCTCGCCGCATCGGTCAAGGGAAGTGGCTTGAGACCTTCCCCCAGGGCCTGTACTCACCCGTCGCGGAGCAGGGCAGTAACCTTTCCATGGGGCAACGACAGCTTATTGCCCTCCTGCGGGTGCTTCTCCAAAAGCCGGCCATTTTTATCCTCGATGAGGCCACTGCGAGCATCGATCCCTTTACGGAACGCCAGATCCAAGAGGCCCTCAACCTTATCCTCAGCGGGGGCACCAGCATCCTCATCGCGCATCGTTTGTTCACTATTCAAAATGCTGACCGCATCATTGTTCTTGAACATGGGCGCATTTTGGAAGAAGGTACCCATGAGGAACTGTTACGCCGCGGAGGGCATTACGCTCGATTATATAACACGTATTTCCGCCATCAGAGTCTAGAATATGTGGAAGAAGCTGGGCGTTTTTTGCACAATGCCTCGGACTCCACGGCAGGAGGTGCATGATGCGCGCGCGTGCCGCATGGCTTGGCTTTGGATTGACCTTATGGGCCCTGTTGGCGTGCAACGCGCCCTTCCGCTGGCGTGTGACGCCAACTGTGAGCACGCCCGATTTGACCCTTACGGCCCTCTTCCAATGGCCGACCCCCTCGCCGTTCACGCCGGGCCCAGCTCCGGCACCAGCGACACCGTCGATCGCTCTCACACCATGGGGTACTCCGGTCATCCCCACGCCGACGGGCCCAGTGCGTGACGCCCCCACCGTCTACGCCCGTCGTGCGACCGTCGCTCCAATTATCGACGGTAACCTCACAGATTGGCCCGAGGAGCCTTGGTTCGAGGCCTCGCATGTCATCTTTGGCATTGAGCATTGGATGGGACCGAGCGATGCCTCGGCGCGCTTCGCGCTCATGTGGAACGCTGACGCGCTTTACCTCGCGGCGCGGGTAACAGATGACCAATATGTCCAGCTTGCAACGGGGTTTAGCCTGTTCAAGGGCGACGCGCTGGAGATCGTGCTCGATACCGACCTCCCAGGCGATTTTACCGATGCGACCATGAACAGCGACGACTATCATCTGGGCTTTTCGCCTGGATACGGCGAGCCCGGGGTGCGGACGGAGGCGTATTTATGGTTCCCTGAGGCGTTGCGAGGGCCGCGTACCTTATCAGTAGACATCGCCGCCCGGCGGGTGGACCAAGGGTACGTGGTTGAAATCCGACTCCCCTGGTCGCTCGTCGATATGACCCCACAACCGGGCGGCTACTATGGCTTCGCGTTCCGCGTTTCGGATAATGACGCTCCAGGACAGCAAGTCCAGCAGTCTATGGTCTCAAATGTGCCGTTACCGCACGTGTACAACGACCCGACAACCTGGGGGAACTTGGTGCTCTTGCCTTAATGGTTGCGTCCGGCGTACTTTTTGATCTGCTCTTCCAGAAAGACCAAAATAAGCGGTACCTGCCGTTTGACATCGTCGTCGCCGATGTCCTCGTTTTGAAGCGAGCTCAGGACATCCGCCAATAGGCGCAACAGCCGTTGATAGTAGTCGCGCAGGCCAAGCTCCCCACGCTTTCGTTGGGCCTTGAGCTGCTTCAGGACAGTAACGTGTCGATGAGCGTCGTTGCTCATGGAAACCTCCCTTGGCGTCAATCCCTCCTTCCGCTTTGGTAGTTGTCTGCAGCATCCTGAACGAACGTTTTTTCTATTTTCAGTGTAGTCAACGCGGTAGGCGGGAGCAAGACGTGAAGTATAGAAAATTTGTAAAAATCCCAGTTCGAGAAGTAAGACCGTGCAAGATATCCCTTATACAAGGGTTGAGGTAAAATACCTGTATGATTGCTTGGCTCCGTTGGTATTTCACCCTCGGCTTCGTAGCAGCCCTTGCCCTGCCGTGGACGTGGCGAATATTTCGCACCCTCCCCACGCGGGGGGTGTTTTTTGCGCGCGTGCTGGGTTGGTTCGGCTGGGGATATGCGTTTTGGCTCGCGGGTGTGTTAGGCGTGACCCCTATCACCGCGGGCGGCGCGTGGTCTACCTTGTTGAGCGTCGCGGCTCTGAGCGCTTGGGCTCTCCGCTCGCCCGAGCATCGGCGGGCCTTTTGGCACGAGATGCGCGCACGATGGCGCTTGCTTCTGCTCGGCGAAGGGTTGTTCGCCCTCGCGTTCGCGGGGTGGGCCGTGGTTCGGGCCGCGCATCCCGATATTTTGGGCACAGAGAAGCCCATGGAACTCGCGTTTATCAACGCGATTTTGCGTTCGCCCCGTTTCCCGCCCCATGACCCTTGGCTCGCTGGCTATGCTATTGCGTATTATTATTTTGGCTACGTCCTAACCGCGCTGCTCGCCTTGGCCACGGGCACTCCTGGCCCGGTCGCGTTCAATTTGGGCGTGGCCACCATTTTCGGCCTCGCCGTCGCGGGAGCCTACGGCGTGGTTTTCGATCTCTTGGCTCGTGATGGGGCCCAGGCTCCGCGCTCGGTCTATTTTGCGGCAGGGCTTGGGCCAATTTTCGCTTTTTTGGTGGGCAACTGGGAAGGATTCCTTGAAATCCTGCACCGCAAACGTGTCTTCTGGCAAGCTACGGCCGTGGGATGGCGTTCGACGTTTTGGCACTGGCTCGCCATCCAGAACCTTGAGGAGCCACCCTTGGCCGACCCTTCAGGCTGGATGCCCCCGCGCTATTGGTGGTGGTGGCGCGCCTCGCGCGTGATTCGTGATACCAACCTCGCGGGTGGGCATCAGGAAGTTATCGACGAGTTTCCTTTTTTCTCTTTTATTCTGGGCGATCTACATCCCCATGTTCTCGCGTTGCCTTTTGTGCTGCTGGCCGTGGGGTTGGCTCTGGTGCTGTTCCATCTCGTACGGCGCCGCGCACCCGAGGCGCTGGCACCTGAAGCCTGGCTCACGCATCCCCTTGCCCAGGCGCGGGCGTTCGTCCGTGCGGTGTTTGAGGATACGCCATGGTGGATATGGCCTTGGGTTTTGGGCGGCCTAGCTTTCCTTAATGCGTGGGATTTTCCTTTGGCTCTAGCCCTGAACACCGCGGCTTTTGGGCTCGCTTTGGTGTGGCGGGGTTGGCCTTGGCGGTGGGCTGCCGGTTTCGCGGCCATGTGGGGCATGGTAACCGCGCTTTTCGGCGCGTTGCTTTATGTACCATATTCGTGGAGTTTTGATTCGCAAGCCCGGGGGCTGTTGCCCAATGTGGTTAATCCTAGCCGTGGAGCGCAGCTTTGGGTGATGTTCGGGCCCTTGTGGGTGCCCTTGTTCGCTTGGTTGGGGATCGCCGCGTGGCAGGCGTGGCGCGCGGGCCGGGGGCGAGTATGGCGTCAAGCTTTGGCTATTACCCTTGGACTGGTGCTGGCTTTGTGGCTTGCCAGCTGGCTTCAAGCCGCTGCGATTGTTGCCGTGCTACCCTGGCTTTCGCCACGCGGGGAGGCTGCGGCTCAAGCCTACCTAAGTACATATGCGGCCCGTGATTTCACGCATTTAATCCGCGCGGGGTTGCGGCGTCAAGTGTTGGCCTGGGCCGGGACGGGCTTTCTTGCAGGCCTTTTTGCCTTGGCCCTGGGTTATGCGTGGGATGCTTTGCGTCGGGCCCGGGCACACTCCTCTGGCTCGGCTTCAACGGACCCCAGAACCGCATTCGTAGCGTTGCTTGTCGCTTGGGGGGCGTTTTTGGTCCTCTTTCCCAACTTCTTTTATCTTTGGGATCACTTCGGCACCCGCATGAACACAGTGTTCAAATTCTACTACCAAGCGTGGGTGCTTTGGGCCTTGGCCGCGGCTTATGCTACGTGGCACTTGCGCGCGGTGGCCGCGCGCGCGGCGGTGGTCCTCGGGCTGATGTTGGGCTTAGTATATACAGGCTTTGGCTTAGCAGATCGGCTCAACAGCCCGCGCGAAACCTGGACGTTGGACGGCAGTGCGTGGCTCCAGCGGAGCGCGCCGGATACATGGGCTGCGATCCAAGCCATTCAAGCGATGCCCCTGGGCGTGGTGCTCGAAGCTGATGGTGGAAGTTACAGCGAATACGCGCGTATTAGCACCTATACTGGCTATCCTACTATACTGGGCTGGCTGGGCCATGAGAGCCAATGGCGCGGCGGAACCGAAGAGATTGGCACGCGGCCGGAAGACATCAAGCGGATGTATACCTCGAACCACTGGGACGAAGTGCTCACTCTGTTAACCCGGTACCGCGTGCGGTATGTGGTTGTTGGCCCGTTAGAGTTGCGCCGTTTCCCCCGAGCCGCGCGGCAGTTTGAAGGTCGACTCCCCGTCCTCGGCCGCTTTGGCGATACTACGGTGTATGTTGTCGATTATGAAAAGTAACTGTTGGTGGTTAGAGGTTGGTGGCTGGCGATAAAGCCGGCCAGTCGGTAGTCGGCCGTAGGGGCACACGGCAGTGCGCCCACAGCAGGGAGCGGATAGCAAGAAGCGAGAAGGAGGTTAGAAGTTGGAAGTTGGTGGTTGGCGATAAAGCCGGCCAGTCGGCAGTCGACAGTCGGTA